>NZ_PQVS01000009.1:0-181539 GCF_002922995.1 Lelliottia sp. 7254-16 | reverse complement strand
AGAAATCGGCGAACCGGAGGCCGGATGACAAGGGCTGGACGCCAGGGATGGCGGCCAGAGGCGAAACGAGACAGGGACGTCGAGTCGAGCCGACCGCAGGCAGCAGGCCGGGAGGTGAGCGCAGTGCGAAGCACCGATTTCATGGAGGGGCGCGGGGATTGATAAGGGGGCCGCGCAGCCCCCTTATCACGTTCACAGGTTAGAGAGTGATTATGTTCTGCTGAACATAAGGTGAACGGGAAAACCTCAGGTGTTTAACAAATTGCTACCGCAATGCCTTCGCCAGCAGCGAAATCGGATGTTCGCAGCGCTTGCTGGTGGACATCTCAATCTGCCATTTACAGGTCTCGCAGTCGGTCACCACCAGATCCGCGCCGCTCTCTTCAATCTGGCGGAACAGCGGTGCGCCGATGGCCTGCGACGTCGGGTAGTTTTCGCTCTTAAATCCGTAGGTTCCCGCAATCCCGCAGCAGCGCGAATCCAGCACCGTCAGCTCCAGCCCTGGAATCAGCCGCAGCAGCTCCAGCGTATAGATCGCCCAGCCCATTTTCTCCATATGACACGGCGTGTGATACACCACTTTTAGCGGCAACGGCTTAAGCGGCAGCGTCTGGCCGCTATCGAGCTTGCGCCAGATAAAGCGCGTCGCCAGCTCGATGTGCTCGCGCAGGCCGCTGTTATCGACATCCAGCAAATGCGGATATTCATCGCGCAGGGTAAAGGTGCAGGTAGACGAAGTGGCAAGCACCGGAATGCCTTTGTCGACAATCGCTTCGCGCAGAGAAGTCACGTTATGCCGGGCCTGTTTGCGCGCTTTGTTGGTAAAGCCGTTGGCAATCAGCGGCACGCCGCAGCACTTCTCTTTATTAAGCAGCTGCACGCCGGTGCCCATCGCATTCAGCACCGTGAGCAGATCTTTGCCCAACTGCGGGTGGTTATAGTTGACGTAACAACCGTGGAAAAACGCGGCCTGGTCGGTGTATTGCGCCTGTTCAGTGGCGACAGATTGATACCAGCGGCGGAAGGTGCCGTGGGAGTATTTTGGCAGGGTGCGATGATGGTCAATTTTAAGCGCTACGTCGAGCAATTTGCGCACGGGTTTTAACGCCGTGGCGGCGTTGACCAGCGGAGCGAACGGCGTTGAGACGCTGCCCATCAGATCCGTGTGACTCAGTATCGCATCGCGCAGGGTCGGCTTTTGTGTGCTGTACTGCGCCCGCGCGCGCTGAATGATGTCGCCGATTTTCACGTCAGACGGACAGGCAACTTCGCAGCGCTTGCAGTTGATGCAGTATTTGAGCGCTTCGTCGTACAGCGCGCCATCTTTCAGGCGCAGGCGCTCCCCGTCTGGCCCGGCCTGTTTCGGGCCAGGATAGCGAGGATTCACGCTGCTGACCGGGCAGACGGTGGTGCAAACGGTGCACTTAATGCAGCTTTCAAATCGGGTGTCGTTCATGGGTGTTCTCCCGCACGCTGGCAAATCTGTTCGGCAACCGCCAGTGCGGTGATGGCGCACACGCCGCCGCCGCAGCCCTGGGCTATCGGATCAAAACCGCCGAGTACTGAGCCAATGGCATAAAGATTATCTACCGCTACCCCGGAAAGCTGCGGGCGTAAATGATCGTCGGTGATCACGCCGAACTGTTGCCACGGCTGCGGGGTGAAGAAGTCACTCTGATACCAGTCGGCGCGGGAGGCGCTCTGGCGCACGTCGAGGCCCATCACCGCCTCACGAATACCATCACGGGTGCTGAGCAAACCGTTGCTGAAGAAACTGCCGCTCGCCAGCACCACGAAACGTGCGCGAAGCGGAATATCGTCGTGATTTCGCGTCCAGACGGCGCGGGCTTTTCCCTCCTCCAGAGACACTTTTTTAACTTCATCCCCTGCCATCCACACGCCGCCCTGCGCGACAAACTGGCGCTGGAGCTGATTATGCAGACGGATTCCGGGCACCGACGGCGGAAGCGTGGGCAACAGATGCAGCGGGCAGGGCAGTCGGTCGGAGAGCCAGCGCCACAAACGGTTATCCGTCAGTCCAAAGCAGGCGGGCAGATACAGCGCATCGACATCCGCAGCCAGCGGTTTTAAGGCATCAAACAGCATCGTCCAGTGAACGTCGTTATCCAGCAAGCGGGCGATATTCACCGCGCGAAACTCGCTGGCGTTTTCGCGCAGGACATCCAGCTCCGGCAGCTCGATTTCTACGGTGTCCGCCTCGATTCCCTGATGCCGCAGAGAAGCAGCGGCGAGGTGAGCCTGAAAATCGAGAAATCCGCTGATGCCGACCACACGAACGCGCTGAGTTTGCGCGGGTGCGACAGGCACCTCTTCCGGGCTGAGCCATGCACTGCGCAATGTACCCAGCGGTGTGACGCGCTGATGATTATTCCCGGCGTGACCCTTTAAGCGCGTGCCGCAATGGGCGAGCAACGCCTCGGTTTCCAGTGCTAGGCGGGAAATTTTGTCGATACCCACCCGACGATAAGGATGTTCAGGCGGCAGTGCCTGTGGATTTTGCAGCGCGGTGAGTGGATTCTGCACGGGGGACCCGTCGGCCATTGCGCCGAGTAAGTCCAGTGACCCGGAGGAAAAATGCAGCGCACTTTGACCGCGCGTGATGATGGCGCAGCGCTGACCATTTTGCGTCAGTTTCAGGCCACACAGCAGTCCGGCCAGACCGCCGCCGATAATCACCGTATCAAACTTCATCGTGCTGCTCCTTTTCCAGCCCGCACAGCCCCTGATAGACCCAGCGGGTAAATTCGCTTTCGCGCAGCGCGTCGCCCCAGGCGATAGGCTGCACCCCTTTCCAGCGCTCATTGAGGAACTCGCTGAGCTGCGTCAGAGATTGCGCTGACGTGGTGACATTAAACCGTTGCAACAGACCTGCCGCGCGGCAGGCGCACAGTTCGCCCTGACAGGTCCCCATGCCTACACGGGTGCGACGGCGCAGATCGAGCAGATTGTTGACCGTCAGATTTTCCACCGCGTACTGCACTTCGCCCGCCGTCACTGCCTCGCACTCACACACCAGGCTGCGGCTCAGACGGCCCTCTCCAAGCCAGACGGGCGTGCGATCGCCGTGACGATAAATGGCTGAGCCGCGCAGTGGGGCGGGCAGTGAGATGATTTTTTGCAGCGTTTTTTCGGTCGGCTCCTGTGAGCCAGGCAGCGGGCGTTCGGCGGTGGTGCAGGGCTGCGTATTGCCAAGCTTGCGGCACACCGCGTCCGTCGCCCATTGGGCCATTAAGCGGTAGGTCATCAGCTTGCCGCCGGTAATGGTAATGAACCCTTCCAGCCCGTCGCGGGCGGCGTGATCCAGCAAGACAATGCCACGGCTGACGTTACGCCCGCTTGGATCGTCATCGCTGGCGACCAGCGGACGCACACCGGAATAAGCCCGCAGAATGCGGGTTTGCGCCATGATCGGCGCCAGTTTTTCCCCTTCGCGCAGCAGGATGTCCACCTCTTCGGCGGTGACACGGTTGCTGTCGATATCCTTGTAATCAATGTGCGTCGAGGTGGTCCCAATCAGGGAAATGGTATCGCCGGGCACCAGAATGTCGGCGTCGGACGGCTTACGGCAGCGGTTGATGACGTGATTGTTGATGCGGTGATCGAGGATCAGCAGCGAGCCTTTGGCCGGGAACATGCGAATGGACAGCTCGGCATATTCGGCAATACGCTGCCCCCAGATCCCCGCGGCGTTCACTACCACACTGGCGTACAACTCGCTGTGTTCGCCGTAGAGGTGGTCGTAGACGCGTACGCCCCGCACTCTGTCGCCTTCGCGGATCAGCCCCGTCACTTCATGCGCGGTTAGAATAGTCGCGCCGTGCTCGCGGGCATCGAGCATATTAGCGGCCGCCAGACGGAAGGGGTCAACGGTGCCATCGGGAACGCGGACCGCGCCGAGCAGGGCAGGGTTCACGGCAGGTTCGATACGCCGCGCAAGTTCAGGGGCGATCGCTTCGGCGGAAATACCCGCTTCGGTGCAGGCGGTGATAAAGGTTTTCTGAAAGGCGAGATCGTCTTCGGGGAGGGTGATAAACAGGCCGCTGGTTGGCTCGATGCAGTGGCGGGCGATGCGTTTGAGGATCTGGTTTTCAGCAATGCACTCGCGCGCCGATTCGTTATCGGTGACGGCATAGCGCGCGCCGCTGTGAAGCAGGCCATGATTGCGTCCGGTGGCGCCAGTGGCAATATCGTGGCGTTCCAGCAACGTAACGCTTAATCCTCGCAGGGCGCAGTCCCGCGCCATTCCGGCACCCGTTGCGCCGCCACCAATGATAATCACATCGCTATAACGGGGATCGCGGATTGTCATTGTCTTCCCTCATGTTCGTTTTTTTACCATTTAGCCACATCAAAAATGTGGTTTGTTTGATTTCGAACACATTCGAGCATGAAACGAAATTGAAACGTGATTCCGTGCGCCTTTTTGCGCACTATGTCATATTTCTGTAACAATTCGTGCGTTGATTCACAGTAACAATCGTTGTGATTATTTAACATCGCCGCCTCTCTGGAGCTGGGGTGCTGTGATACGCCCCGGCAATTCAAAATATGGCCACGGAGGCTATTATGCTCAGTATCTTCAAACCTGCCCCGCATCGGGCGCGTCTGCCTGACGCAGAAGTTGACCCGCTCTATCGCCGCCTGCGCTGGCAAATTTTCCTCGGGATTTTCTTCGGCTATGCCGCCTACTATCTGGTGCGTAAAAACTTCGCGCTGGCGATGCCTTACCTGGTCGAACAGGGATTTTCGCGCGGTGATTTAGGCTTTGCCCTGTCGGGTATTTCCATCGCCTATGGATTTTCCAAATTCATTATGGGGTCCGTTTCGGATCGTTCGAATCCGCGCGTTTTCTTACCCGCGGGGTTGATTCTCGCCGCTGCGGTGATGCTGTTTATGGGCTTTGTGCCGTGGGCGACATCGAGCATCGCGGTGATGTTTGTTCTGCTGTTCCTCTGCGGCTGGTTCCAGGGGATGGGGTGGCCGCCGTGTGGGCGTACCATGGTTCACTGGTGGTCACAGAAAGAACGTGGCGGGATTGTGTCGGTATGGAACTGTGCGCATAACGTCGGCGGCGGTATCCCTCCGCTGCTGTTTCTGCTGGGGATGGCGTGGTTTAACGACTGGAAAGCCGCGCTGTACATGCCGGCGTTTGGCGCGATTGTCGTCGCGATGATTGCCTTTGCGCTAATGCGCGATACGCCGCAGTCCTGTGGCCTTCCGCCGATTGAAGAGTATAAAAACGACTACCCGGATGATTACAGCAAAGAGCATGAAGAAGAGCTGACGGCAAAGCAGATCTTCATGAAATACGTGTTGCCGAACAAGCTGCTGTGGTACATCGCGGTGGCGAACGTGTTTGTCTATCTCCTGCGCTACGGCATTCTCGACTGGTCTCCGACCTACCTGAAAGAGGTGAAACATTTCGCGCTGGATAAGTCATCCTGGGCTTATTTCCTGTACGAATACGCCGGGATTCCGGGCACGCTGCTGTGTGGCTGGATGTCGGACAAAGTGTTCCGGGGTAATCGCGGTGCAACGGGCGTGTTCTTTATGACGCTGGTGACCATTGCGACCATCGTTTACTGGCTCAACCCGCCGGGCAATCCGGGCGTAGATATGGCCTGTATGATCGTCATCGGCTTCCTGATTTACGGTCCGGTAATGCTGATTGGCCTGCACGCCCTTGAACTGGCACCGAAGAAAGCCGCAGGAACCGCTGCGGGCTTTACCGGGCTCTTTGGTTATCTAGGGGGATCGGTAGCGGCAAGCGCCATTGTTGGTTATACGGTCGATTTCTTCGGCTGGGACGGTGGCTTTATGGTGATGATTGGCGGCAGCATTATGGCGGTGCTGTTGTTGATTGTGGTGATGATTGGTGAGAAGCGTCATCATGCGGAGTTGATGCAGAAACGCGGATAATCAGACGCATGTATTGCCGGGTGGCGCTGCGCTTACCCGGCCTACAAAACCCGTAGGCCCGTGCAAGCGAAGCGCCGCCGGGCGTGTCTTTCAGGCATTACATCTCGATTTCGATATCGCCTTTTGCCCGGCAACAGCAGGGCAAAATTTCCCCTTCGCTGATAAACGCCAGCGGCTCCGTGAGCCAGTCGACCTGGCCTGCTACCAAACGACAGCGGCAGGAGCCACAGTAACCGGCGCGACACTGGTATTCGACCTCGACCTGGTGCGATTCGAGCGCGACCAACAGAGAAGGGTGCTCTTCGCGGCACAGAACTTCTGTGCCGGAAAGGCTTAGCGTGACGCGACTCATCAGAGCTGGAAATCGCTCAGGTCGTCAGTGTTCACTTCGGAATCAATCTGACCGACCAGGTACGAACTCACTTCCACTTCCTGCGGCGCAACCTGGACGTTATCGGACACCAGCCAGGTGTTGATCCACGGAATTGGGTTGGAACGCGTTTTGAACGGCAGATCCAGGCCCACCGCCTGCATGCGGATGTTGGTGATGTATTCCACGTACTGACACAGAATGTCTTTATTCAGACCGATCATCGAACCGTCGCGGAACAGGTAATCTGCCCACTCTTTTTCCTGCTGAGCCGCCAGCACGAACAGGTCATAGCACTCCTGTTTGCTCTCTTCAGCAATTTCTGCCATTTCCGGATCGTCAATGCCGCTGCGCAGTAGGTTCAGCATGTGCTGAGTGCCGGTCAGGTGCAGGGCTTCGTCGCGAGCGATTAGACGGATAATTTTGGCGTTACCTTCCATCAGCTTACGCTCGGCAAAGGCAAATGAGCAGGCGAAGCTGACGTAGAAACGGATCGCTTCCAGCGCGTTGACGCTCATCAGGCACAGATACAGCTGTTTTTTCAGCGCGCGCAGATTCACGGTGACGGTTTTACCGTTCACGTTGTGCGTCCCTTCGCCGAGCAGGTGCCAGTAGCTGGTCATTTCGATCAGCTCATCGTAGTAATGGGCGATGCCCTCAGCGCGTTTCTGGATCTGCTCGTTGGTGACGATATCGTCAAATACCACCGCCGGATCGTTGACGATGTTACGGATGATGTGAGTGTAAGAGCGCGAGTGGATCGTCTCAGAAAACGCCCAGGTTTCGACCCAGGTTTCCAGCTCAGGAATCGAGATCAGCGGCAGCAGCGCCACGTTCGGGCTACGACCCTGAATAGAATCCAGCAGCGTCTGGTATTTCAGGTTGCTGAGGAAGATGTGTTTTTCATGGTCAGGCAGCGCCTGGAAATCGATGCGATCGCGTGAGACATCGACTTCTTCCGGACGCCAGAAGAAGGAGAGTTGCTTTTCGATCAGCTTTTCGAAGATGTCATATTTTTGCTGATCGTAGCGTGCCACGTTGACCGACTGGCCAAAGAACATTGGCTCTTTGAGCTGATCGTTTTTCGTCTGTGAAAAGGTGGTATATGCCATTAATGTGGGTCCTGTAGGAGTGTAATGCCGGATGGCGCTTCGCTTATCCGGCCTACAACACCACGTAATTATGTAGGCCGGAGAAGGCGTTTACGCCGCCATCCGGCAAAAGGCAAAACTAGATCTTACATGCGCCGCTTTCGCAGCCATCATCCTGAATGGACGGTGCCATATCATCCTGCGCATCTTCTGCACCGTCACGGGTGTTGTGATAGTACAGGGTTTTGACGCCAAATTTGTAGGCGGTCAGCAGATCTTTGAGCAACTGCTGCATCGGCACTTTGCCAGACGGGAAGCGCGTCGGATCGTAGTTGGTGTTCGCAGAGATCGACTGGTCGATAAATTTCTGCATGATGCCCACCAGCTGCAGGTAACCGTCGTTATTCGGCATTTCCCACAGCAGTTCATAGTTGTCTTTCAGCAGTTCATAATCCGGCACGACCTGACGCAGCACGCCATCTTTCGACGCTTTAATGCTCACGTGGCCGCGCGGAGGCTCAATGCCGTTGGTGGCGTTGGAGATCTGCGAAGAGGTCTCAGACGGCATCAGTGCGGAGAGCGTGGAGTTACGCAGGCCGTGAGTTTTAATGGACTCACGTAACGCTTCCCAGTCGAGATGCAGCGGTTCGTTAACGATAGCATCCAGATCTTTCTTGTAAGTGTCGATCGGCAGAATGCCTTTCGCGTAAGTGGTTTCGTTGAACCACGGGCACGCGCCTTGCTCTTTCGCCAGCTCGTTCGAGGCTTTCATCAGGTAATACTGAATCGCTTCGAAGGTTTCGTGCGTCAGATTGTTGGCGCTGCCATCGGAGTAACGCTTGCCGTTTTTCGCCAGCCAGTAAGCGAAGTTGATAACACCAATACCCAGCGTACGGCGGCCCATTGCGCCACGTTTTGCCGCAGGAATTGGGTAATCTTGATAATCCAGCAGCGCATCCAGCGCACGAACCGCCAGCACAGCCAGTTCTTCCAGTTCGGACAGACTTTTGATTGCGCCAAGGTTGAAGGCGGACAACGTACACAGCGCGATTTCGCCGTTTTCGTCGTTAACGTCGTACAGCGGTTTGGTCGGCAGGGCGATTTCCAGGCACAGGTTGGACTGGCGCACTGGCGCGATGGCTGGATCAAACGGGCTGTGGGTGTTGCAGTGGTCGACGTTCTGGATGTAGATACGGCCAGTGGAGGCACGTTCCTGCATCATCAGAGAGAACAGGTCAACGGCTTTCACACGCTGTTTACGGATGCTGTCGTCGTTTTCGTATTGGGTGTACAGACGCTCGAACTCATCCTGATCGGCGAAGAACGCATCGTACAGGCCAGGGACGTCAGACGGGCTGAACAGGGTGATGTCCTGGCCTTTCAGCAGACGGGTGTACATCAGTTTGTTGATTTGTACGCCATAGTCCATGTGACGAACGCGGTTACCTTCGACGCCACGGTTGTTTTTCAGAACCAGCAGGCTTTCAACTTCCAGATGCCACATCGGGTAGAACAGAGTGGCCGCACCGCCGCGAACGCCGCCCTGAGAGCAGGACTTCACCGCAGTCTGGAAGTGTTTGTAGAACGGAATACAGCCGGTATGGAACGCTTCACCGCCGCGAATCGGGCTACCCAGGGCACGAATACGACCGGCGTTGATGCCGATTCCGGCACGCTGGGAGACGTATTTCACAATGGCGCTGGAGGTGGCGTTGATAGAATCCAGGCTGTCGCCGCACTCGATCAGCACGCAAGAGCTGAACTGACGAGTCGGGGTGCGCACGCCAGACATGATCGGCGTAGGCAGAGAAATTTTGAAGGTCGAAACCGCATCATAAAAACGCTTCACGTAGCTCAAACGCGTCTCACGCGGATAGCCAGAGAACAGGCATGCGGCAACCAGAATGTACAGGAACTGCGCGCTTTCGTAGATTTCGCCGGTGACGCGGTTCTGAACCAGGTATTTCCCTTCGAGCTGTTTAACCGCTGCGTAAGAGAAGTTCATATCGCGCCAGTGGTCGATAAACCCGTTCATCTGCTCGAACTCTTCTTCCGTGTAGTCTTCCAGCAGATGCGTGTCGTATTTGCCCAGTTCGACCATTTTCACCACGTGATCGTACAGCTTTGGCGGCTCAAACTGGCCGTAGGCTTTTTTACGCAGGTGGAAAATCGCCAGACGTGCCGCGAGATACTGATAATCCGGCGCTTCGCGGGAGATGAGGTCAGCCGCCGCCTTGATGATCGTTTCGTGGATGTCAGAGGTTTTGATGCCGTCGTAGAACTGAATGTGTGAACGCAGCTCAACCTGGGAGATAGATACGTTATTCAGTCCTTCTGCTGCCCAGTCGAGAACTCGATGAAGTTTATCGAGATTGATACGCTCAGTGGTACCGTCGCGCTTTGTCACCAGCAGACTCTGATTCATGTGGGTTTTTACCTGTCCGTGAATTACCGTGAAATAGAAATATCCCCCGCTTATCCACAGAATGGTCTTGTGACTAAGTCTGTGGATAAATACTACATGTAGGGGTTTTGCGATTAGAAGAACGCTATATGGTGAGTATTCTAGTATCGAATCATTTCAGTACAAGGGTTGATTTTGACGTTAAATTGAGGTTGTGAAAGGGTAAAAAAGCCTAAGTCCTCGTACTGTAAGGCCTGGACGACATGTCAATATTTAAGAAAAAAAATTCAAAATTTGATCGAGTGCTGATTTCTTCAACGAGAGGTCAAAATTGCGCAACATGATGCTGCGCAATCTTTATAAGATTATCGAATGACGTTAGTCGTTTTTTGCGGTTGTGTGCAACATATAATTAACATCTACACCCGGCGCCAGCTTGAATTTATCCGTTAACGGATTGTAATGCAGACCGGTGATGTGCTGCTCTTTGAGCCAGGTGCCATCGACCCAGCCTAACAACTCTGCTGGTTTAATGAATTTTTTCACGTCATGGGTGCCTTTTGGCACCATCCGCAGCACATATTCCGCGCCGACCACCGCCATCAGCCACGCCTTGCCGTTGCGGTTAATGGTCGAGAAGAAGACCTGTCCACCGGGTTTGACCAGCGCGGCACAGGCTTTGACAACCGACTGTGGATCAGGAACGTGTTCCAGCATTTCCATGCAGGTGACGACGTCATACTGATGCGCATGTTTCGCCGCGTGTTCTTCTACAGTCTCCTGCACATATTCCACCTGAATACCGGTTTCTAAAGCGTGCAGACGCGCCACCTGTAACGGCTCAAAACCCATATCCAGCCCGGTGACCGTTGCGCCTTCGCGCGCCATGCTTTCTGCCAGGATGCCACCACCACAGCCGACATCGAGCACTTTTTTACCGAACAGACCGCCGGAACGCTCCGCGATATAGCCCAGACGCAGCGGGTTAATACGGTGCAGAGGTTTGAACTCACCTTCGAGATCCCACCAGCGGGATGCCACCGCTTCAAATTTGGCGATCTCGTTGTGGTCAACGTTGTGAGCTACCGGGGATTTTTCGGCATTCATGGGCGCTTTTACTCCTTATTTCGCAAGAGGATCGAGTATATCAGGCTCTCCCCATGAATAAAGCATACAGGTTTACCTGTCTGAGAGCGGTTGTGTTATAATTTGCGACCTTTGAATCCGGGACACAGTAGAGGGATAGCGGTTAGATGAGCGACCTTGCGAGAGAAATTACACCGGTTAACATCGAGGAAGAGCTTAAGAGCTCCTATCTGGACTATGCGATGTCGGTCATTGTTGGCCGTGCGCTGCCAGACGTCCGAGATGGCCTGAAGCCGGTACACCGTCGCGTACTATACGCCATGAACGTATTGGGCAATGACTGGAATAAAGCCTACAAAAAATCTGCCCGTGTCGTTGGTGACGTAATCGGTAAATACCACCCTCATGGTGATACCGCCGTTTATGACACTATCGTGCGTATGGCGCAGCCTTTCTCCTTACGTTACATGCTGGTGGATGGCCAGGGTAACTTTGGTTCTGTCGATGGCGACTCCGCTGCGGCGATGCGTTATACGGAAATCCGTATGTCGAAAATCGCCCATGAGCTGATGGCCGACCTGGAAAAAGAGACGGTAGATTTCGTCGATAACTACGACGGCACCGAGCGCATCCCAGACGTCATGCCAACTAAGATCCCGAACCTGCTGGTGAACGGTTCTTCCGGTATCGCCGTGGGTATGGCGACCAACATTCCGCCGCATAACATCACGGAAGTGATCAACGGTTGTCTGGCCTTTATTGAAGATGAAGACATCAGCATTGAAGGGCTGATGGAACACATCCCTGGCCCGGACTTCCCGACTGCCGCCATCATTAATGGCCGTCGTGGTATCGAAGAAGCGTACCGTACCGGTCGCGGCAAAATTTATATTCGTGCCCGCGCGGAAGTGGAAGCTGACGCGAAGACTGGCCGCGAAACCATTATCGTCCACGAAATTCCGTATCAGGTGAACAAAGCGCGCCTGATCGAGAAAATCGCGGAGCTGGTAAAAGATAAACGCGTTGAAGGCATCAGCGCGCTGCGTGACGAGTCTGATAAAGACGGTATGCGCATCGTGATTGAAATCAAACGCGACGCCGTGGGTGAAGTGGTTCTGAACAACCTTTACTCCCAGACTCAGCTGCAGGTTTCCTTCGGTATCAACATGGTTGCTCTGCACCATGGTCAGCCGAAGATCATGAACCTGAAAGAGATTCTGAGCGCGTTCGTGCGCCACCGCCGTGAAGTGGTGACGCGCCGTACCATTTTCGAACTGCGTAAAGCGCGCGATCGTGCGCACATTCTCGAAGCACTGGCTGTTGCACTGGCGAACATTGATCCGATCATCGAACTGATCCGTCGCGCGCCAACGCCTGCAGAAGCAAAAGCGGGCCTGGTTGCACGTTCGTGGGAGCTGGGCAATGTTTCTGCAATGCTGGAACGTGCGGGCGATGACGCCGCGCGTCCTGAGTGGCTGGAACCTGAGTTCGGTGTGCGTGACGGTCAGTATTACCTGACTGAACAGCAGGCACAGGCGATTCTGGATCTGCGTCTGCAGAAACTGACTGGCCTTGAGCATGAAAAACTGCTCGACGAGTACAAAGAGTTGCTGGAGCAGATCGCTGAACTGCTGCACATCCTGGGTAGCGCAGATCGTCTGATGGAAGTGATTCGTGAAGAGCTGGAGCTGGTCCGCGATCAGTTTGGCGATGAGCGTCGCACTGAGATTACAGCGAACACCGCTGATATCAACATCGAAGATCTGATCAACCAGGAAGATGTGGTTGTAACCCTGTCTCACCAGGGCTACGTGAAGTATCAGCCTCTGACCGACTACGAAGCTCAACGTCGTGGTGGTAAAGGCAAATCTGCTGCACGTATCAAAGAAGAAGACTTTATCGACCGCCTGCTGGTGGCCAACACCCACGATACGATCCTGTGCTTCTCCAGCCGTGGTCGTCTGTACTGGATGAAGGTTTATCAGCTGCCGGAAGCGAGCCGTGGGGCACGTGGTCGTCCAATCGTCAACCTGCTGCCGCTTGAGCCGAATGAGCGTATTACTGCGATTCTGCCGGTGCGTGAGTACGCAGAAGGTGTCAACGTCTTCATGGCAACCGCCAGCGGTACCGTGAAGAAAACCGCGCTGAAAGAGTTTAGCCGTCCACGTTCTGCCGGCATCATTGCCGTCAACCTGAACGAAGGCGATGAGCTGATTGGCGTCGATCTGACATCCGGTACTGACGAGGTCATGCTGTTCTCTGCCGCCGGTAAAGTGGTGCGCTTTAAAGAGAGCGCGGTGCGCGCAATGGGTCGTACGGCGACCGGCGTGCGCGGCATCAAACTGGCGGGCGAAGACAGCGTTGTTTCCCTGATTATTCCACGTGGCGAAGGCGCAATCCTCACCGTGACGCAGAATGGTTACGGTAAACGTACGGCGGAAGGGGAATACCCAACCAAGTCTCGCGGCACGCAGGGCGTTATCTCGATCAAAGTCACCGAGCGTAACGGCTCCGTGGTCGGCGCAGTGCAGGTTGATGATTGTGACCAGATCATGATGATCACCGATGCGGGCACGCTGGTGCGTACACGCGTCTCTGAAATCAGCGTCGTCGGTCGTAATACTCAGGGCGTTATCCTCATCCGTACTGCGGAAGACGAAAACGTTGTGGGTCTGCAGCGTGTAGCTGAACCAGTGGATGACGAAGAACTCGATTCTATCGACGGAAGTGTGGCAGAAGGCGATGATGAAATCGCGCCAGAAGCTGATACCGATGCCGATGATGAAGCGGCAGATGATGCCGAAGAGTAATGTCTCCTGACAGAAAAAGGGCCGGTTTCCGGCCCTTTCTTTTTTGCAGACAAGCGAGCATTGCGGCAAGCCGCGTTTACCGCTACCTTAACCACATTCCTTTTTGACCCTGCTGGCGGAGCTTCGCCCCCTTGAAATACCTCGTCTCCTTTCGTACCACGCTTAAAGTCTCTCGCTATCTGTTTCGGGCGCTGGCGTTATTGCTTTGGTTGCTGGTCGCGCTGTTCTCGGTGTTTTATATCGTTAACGCGCTGCATCAGAAGGAGTCCGAGATCCGCCAGGAGTTTAACTTAAGCTCCGATCAGGCCCAACGCTATATTCAGCGAACGTCTGATGTGATGAAAGAGCTTAAGTACATTGCTGAAAACCGTCTGACGGCGGAAAACGGCATTCTTGCCACGCGTGGGCGGGAAGACAAATCAGAAGTTCCGGACTTTGAGCCTTTGTTCCCGGATTCAGACTGCTCGGCGATGGGCAATGCGTGGCGAGGCTCTCTTGAGTCACTGTCCTGGTTTATGCGCTACTGGCGCGATAATTTTTCTGCTGCGTACGACCTTAACCGCGTGTTCCTCATCGGCAGCGAAAATCTGTGTATGGCTGATTTCGGCCTGCGGGATATGCCCGTCGAGCGGGAAGATGCGCTGAAAAGTCTGCACGAGCGTATTCTTAAATATCGTAATGCGCCGCAGGATGAGCGCAGCAATAATATCTTCTGGATAAGCCAGGGGCCGCGTCCGGGAGTGGGGTATTTCTATGCCCTGACGCCGGTGTATCTGGCTAATCGCCTGCAGGCGCTGCTGGGCACTGAGCAGACGATCCGCATGGAGAATTTTTTCACGCCGGGCAGCTTACCGATGGGCGTGACCATTCTCGACGAAAATGGTCATAAGCTGATTTCCCTGACCGGACCGGAAGATCGTTTGAAGGTCGATCCACGCTGGATGCAGGAACGCTCCTGGTTTGGCTACACCTCAGGGTTCCGTGATTTGGTGCTGAAGAAAAGCCTGCCACCGTCCTCCCTGAGCATCGTCTATTCCGTACCGGTTGATATGGTGCTGGAACGCATTCGGATGCTGATCCTCAATTCCATCTTACTGAATGTGCTGGTGGGGATTGCGTTGTTTACGCTGGCGCGGATGTATGAGCGTAAGATTTTCATTCCGGCGGAAAATGACGCCCAGCGACTGGAAGAGCACGAACAGTTTAACCGCAAAATTGTGGCCTCCGCGCCTGTCGGTATCTGTATCCTGCGTACTCAGGACGGGACAAATATCCTCAGTAATGAGCTGGCGCATAACTATCTGAACATGCTGACGCATGAGGACAGGCAGCGGCTAACGCAGATTATCTGCGGTCAGCAGGTGAATTTTGTCGATGTGTTAACCAGCAATCACACTAATCTGCAAATCAGTTTTGTACATTCCCGCTATCGCAACGAAAACGTGGCGATTTGCGTACTGGTGGATGTCTCCTCGCGCGTGAAAATGGAAGAGTCGTTGCAGGAGATGGCGCAGGCGGCGGAGCAGGCCAGCCAGTCGAAGTCGATGTTCCTTGCGACCGTTAGCCATGAATTGCGTACACCGCTTTACGGTATTATCGGCAACCTCGATCTGCTGCAAACCAAAGAGTTACCGAAGGGCGTTGAGCGCCTGGTGACCGCGATGAATAACTCATCAAGCCTGTTGTTGAAAATCATTAGCGACATTCTCGACTTCTCTAAAATTGAATCTGAGCAGCTGAAAATCGAGCCGAGCGAATTTTCTCCGCGTGAGGTTATGAACCACATCAGCGCCAACTATATGCCGCTGGTGGTGCGTAAACAGCTCGGCCTTTACTGCTTTATCGAGCCTGATGTGCCGGTAACGCTGCTTGGCGACCCGATGCGCCTGCAGCAAGTTATTTCGAACCTGCTCAGTAACGCCATCAAATTTACCGATGTGGGTTGTATCATACTGCACGTTTCCCGCGCCGGAGATTATCTGAGCATTCGTGTCCGTGATACGGGAACGGGTATCCCGGCAAAAGAGGTGGTAAAACTGTTCGATCCATTCTTCCAGGTGGGGACCGGCGTTCAGCGTAACTTCCAGGGAACGGGGCTGGGGCTGGCGATTTGCGAGCAGTTGATCAGCATGATGGACGGCGATATTTCTGTGGATACCGAACCGGGCATGGGCAGTCAGTTCACGATTCGTATTCCGCTCTACTCGGCAAAATATCCAGTGAAAGCACCAGCGGAAGGCTTGAGCGGCAAAACCTGCTGGCTGGCAGTCCATAACGCTTCGCTGTATGCCTTCCTGGAATCAATGCTGACGAACAGGGGTCTTCGCGTTGTGCGCTACGAAGGGCAAAGCACGGATGCAGACGATACATTGATTACGGATGTGGACGTTGACCCATCGTGGCAGGGCAGAGCCGCCATCATCTTCTGTCGCCGTCATATTGGTATTCCGCAAGAGCGTGTGCCGGGAGAGTGGACGCATAGCGTCGCAACGCCGCATGAGCTGATGCACCTGCTGGCGCATATTTATCGCGTGGAAGTGGACGAGCACGACGGCGTTAACGCGCTACCGTCGCCGGACTCAACGGTGGCAATGAATGACGATATGATGATTCTGGTCGTGGACGATCACCCAATCAACCGCCGTCTGCTTGCCGATCAGCTCGGATCGCTGGGATATCAATGTCTGACGGCCAATGACGGTGTGGACGCCCTCAATGTCCTGAGCAAAAATCACATCGATATTGTGCTTAGCGACGTGAATATGCCGAATATGGACGGCTATCGTCTGACGCAGCGTATTCGTCAGTTGGGCTTGACGCTGCCGGTTGTCGGCGTGACGGCGAATGCGCTGGCGGAAGAGAAACAGCGCTGTCTGGAGTCGGGCATGGACAGCTGCCTGTCGAAACCGGTGACGCTGGATGTGATTAAACAGACGCTGACGGTGTATGCCGATCGCGTCAGGAAATCCAGGGTATAAAAAAACCCGGTAAGCGCGAGCGCTGCCGGGTTTTTTATGAGAGGCGCAGAATCAGTCTTTATCAACCGCGCTCAGCGTAACCGAAGAGAGATAGTTCAGCAGGGCGATATCGTTTTCCACACCCAGCTTCATCATGGCCGATTTCTTCTGGCTACTGATGGTTTTAATACTGCGGTTCAGCTTCTTGGCGATCTCCGTCACCAGGAAACCTTCGGCGAACAGGCGCAGCACTTCACTCTCTTTCGGCGACAGACGTTTGTCACCGTATCCACCGGCGCTAATTTTCTCGAGCAGACGAGAGACGCTTTCCGGCGTGAATTTCTTACCTTTCTGCAGCGCAGCCAGCGCTTTTGGCAAATCGGTTGGCGCGCCTTGCTTCAGGACAATCCCTTCAATATCGAGTTCCAGCACGGCGCTTAAAATCGCCGGGTTGTTGTTCATCGTCAGAACGATGATCGAAATGCTCGGGAAGTGGCGCTTAATGTATTTGATAAGCGTAATCCCATCACCGTATTTGTCTCCAGGCATGGAGAGATCGGTAATGAGAACATGTGCATCAAGTTTCGGGAGGTTATTGATAAGTGCTGTAGAGTCTTCAAATTCACCGACAACATTCACCCACTCGATCTGTTCAAGTGATTTGCGAATACCGAACAGTACAATCGGGTGGTCATCGGCAATAATTACGTTCATATTGTTCATGTATAAGGCTACCTTGCTACAGCAAGCTTTTGACGTAGGCGTCAATGTCGCTGATGTATTTTTCTGTGCCAGAAGCATCCTTCTCGCGAATAAGATGTTCCAGCGTTTCACATAACTGCTTGCCCGGAACCAGATTAAGCATGGCAAACACCCCTTTAAGCCGGTGTGCTGTCTGCGCCAGCGCAGCGAAATCCTTCGCCGCGGACTCAGTATACAACCGCTTAACATCATCTGGTACTGTATCTACAAAGAGCGAATAATATCCACTGGCATGGAGTTCGGCATTTTCATCACCACCCAACGGGGACTCCAGGATCTCTTCTTGTGCCAGTTGCTCCTCTATTAGTTGTAGTACAGCCTCCTGCATAGCATTGCTCATATTAAAGTTGACGCGCATCTGGCCAGGGCCGATTTTTCGCACGCCTGACTCATCATCGCTTAAAAGCAAGCCCGAGGCAGTAAGATTAGACGGATTATCAGTTAAAAACAGATCATATTCTTGACTCGTGAGCCTTTCATCCGGCGTTATGCAGGACGCGCCCCAGTTTTCCAGCTGGCGTACCACGATGTTGCGGATCTCACTCGAGGTCACATCCACCATGATAACTACATCATCCAGCAGTCGTTCTTCATCTTCTTCCTGCGGAGTGGCGGCCATTTTGACGTGCAGTGAATAGCGTGTGCCAAGCGACTCGCGGGCTTTAATGTTCAGATGACCGCCAAGTTTGCGCGCCAGTTGATCGCACAGCCAGAAGGTGAGGGCGTTGGCTTTGCCGTAACTGTCGCTCTGGGTATCGTTCAGGAACGGGAAGTGCAGGTTGTCGACTTCGCTCAGCGTAACGCCTTCGCCGGTGTCCAGAATGCGGAACGTCAGACGATCGTCGGCGGATTCGTCAGTGCTCACTTCCAGCGTAATTTTACCGATTTGCGTGGTGGTGACGGCATATTGGATAAGCATCAGCACAATGCGGCGCAGCGCATCACGATCGCCGTGGCGCTTATCGTTGGCAGGCAGGTTGTTGTTAATCAGCAGCTGCAGCCCTTTGCGCTTGATAACCGGCAGGACTTCAGGCACCACTTCGTTAATCAGATCCTGAATGGAAAACAGGGTGGCGTTGCCTTTCCAGGTGTCATTTTCCAGCATATTGGCCAGCTGGATTTCATCTACCAGGTGTACCAGCGCATCCGCCTGGCTGGCGAGCTGATGGTTTTCCGGGGTGCTGACCATCGCCGCCTGGCTGGCAAGCTCTTTCAATGGGCGTTTAAACGCGTCGCTGATGTTTTGCATAAACGCCGCGCGGCCCTGCTGGTTTTTCTCGTACAACCGCTGGGCCTGCTTCAGCTTTTTGTTCACCAGAACTTCACGGTCCTGGTCGCGAATGATAAAGATCTGCGTGCGAGAAGCGACCTGACTGCGGAACTGACGGATTTCGTACAATTCATTATTTATGGTGGCCTGAATCACCCCCTGATGCTGATCGGCCATCGCAGTGATGTTCTGTAAATTCAGGTGCGGCAGCAGGTGATCGGCAATCTTGTTGCTCATGATTGTACGATTGGCTTCCTGGTCATGCACCAGCAGTCCGAGGGGCAGAATGGAGACGATCTCTTCATTCAGCGCTCGCAGAACACGTAATTCATTGTTTGAGCCGGATGACGAAACGCTTTCGCTTTGACGTCCAGGCTGGAAGCGGAAGGTGCTGTAGCCAAACAATGCCAGCGCCAGCAGACCAATATTCAACAGCAGCGGCAACAGAATGTTTTGCAGAGTATCGAGCAGCAGCGTGCCAAACGGGACTTGCCAGACCAGGCGCATCCCTGTCGAATTAAGCGGCGAGGCGATTTCAATTTTCGAGCCATTAAAGGTGATGGATGCGCTCTCGGTGCTCTCTTTTTTATCCGGTGGCGTACGCAGATTTTGCGCGGAGTTGTCGGGTTCCAGACGGAAGCTGTCCAGCTGCATATCAGGAGGAATCAGATCGTTAATCGGTAAATCGAACGCGACGACGGTGGCGAGATGCCCCGGCTGATTAAAAGTGGTACGCAGCGTAAAGTAATGCCCGTTTTGCCACGCCAGACGGCGCAGGGAAGAGAAGCTTTCGCGCTCATCCAGGGCGTTGGCCTGCTGGAGCATCTCCGCACGGCGAGAATCGACAATCGACCCAATAGTGGACTCTTTAAACCCGGAAGAGAGATCTTTAAGAGGCAGCGTGGAAATCAGGATCATGCTGTTATCCTGACCGTTCAAATAGTACATCGACCAGGGCACGGTTTCTGCGCCCCACAGGGTATCGAGATAGGTCGAGATCCGCTGCGTCATCTCAAGCGTTGCGCTATCGTGCGAGCCAAATATCAGCGCTTCGGTCTTACGGCGCGTTTTTTCAAGGTAGTAAACGTCCTGTTTCAGGCGCGTTTCCTGCAAACCTTCCCCTGATGATGCTCCCGGTGCGGCAGCGATGTTGTCGTAAATCTGCCAGGTAGCATAGCGCCAGGTATCAATACGCTTATGCACCGCGTGGGTGATGTCAACAATCTGGTAGCTTCTGTCCTTCAGCCAGGTATTGACCGCGCTTTGAACCATAACGCCCATCGTCACCAACAGCACAATGATCAAGAGAAGAAAGAAGCGGGTGATGCTCCCAGGAAGGAGGGAGAACTTACCTGGCGCTGAGGTTTCAGACTGACTCATTGATATGTTTAACCCGATTTGGCCGCACGTAAAGGGGGATAGGGCAGTATAAAGGGTAATACCTGAATTTCCAGCATCGTAGCCCGAGCCGGAGGGACTTTTTGTACATTGAATTGCGCGTGGCTGAGTGATTCAGAAAGTGTACAAGAGTGATAGAACTGTACAAATATTTGGCAAGATGCTCGAAAAATAGCACTAATTAACAAGAAATTAAAGATTGTTAAATTTCAGGAAAGAATCAGAAAGGCAATTAATGATTAATTAATAGTCGTTATAATTTCAGTGCGGTAGCACAAATCAATTCATTTTACGTAAAGAAGAGTAAAAAAAAACCGAATGCAGTGCACTCGGTTGAATTAGGGATAAACAGACATTCAAAGCTGAATGACGGTAATAAATAAAGTTAATGATGATAGCGGGAGTTATTTTAGTGATTTGGATGGATTTTGTTTTGACAATCAGTGCGGTAATGTATTCTTTCGCTAAGTCTTTGGTATTACATGGATTAAATGGGTTGTTGCTTTAAAGTGCTATATTTTTTAGCTATTCGTGCTAATGAAAAGTTCCCTCTTATTTACAAAATGAAACATGTTCGTAGATAAATGAAACATCTTCAAAGTTTTAGTATCATAATCTTATTGGATTATTCTGTATTTTTGCGGAGAATGAAGTTGCCGACTGGTTAAGAGGGTTAATCAGTAAGCAGTGGTAATAATAAGGCATATAACAGAGGGTTAATAAAATGAAAGTTAAAGTACTGTCCCTCCTGGTACCAGCTCTGCTGGTAACAGGCGCAGCAAATGCGGCTGAAATTTATAACAAAGACGGCAACAAATTAGATCTGTTCGGTAAAGTCGACGGCCTGCACTATTTCTCCGACGACAAAGGTAACGACGGCGATCAGACCTACATGCGTATCGGCTTCAAAGGCGAAACTCAGGTTAACGATCAACTGACCGGTTACGGCCAGTGGGAATATCAGGTTCAGGGCAACACCACCGAAAGCGACAACCAGTCCTGGACGCGTGTTGCGTTCGCGGGTCTGAAATTCGCTGATGCGGGTTCTTTCGATTACGGTCGTAACTACGGCGTGATCTATGACGTGACCTCCTGGACTGACGTTCTGCCAGAATTTGGCGGCGACACCTATGGTTCTGACAACTTCCTGCAATCCCGTGCTAACGGCGTAGCAACTTACCGTAACCAGGACTTCTTCGGTCTGGTTGATGGTCTGAACTTCGCTCTGCAGTATCAGGGTAAAAACGGCAGCGCAAGCGGTGAAAACGACACCGGTCGCAGCACGCTGAAACAGAATGGTGACGGTTACGGTGGATCCCTGACTTACAACCTGGGCGAAGGCTTCAGCATCGGTGGTGCAGCGTCTTCCTCTAAACGTACTGCTGACCAGAATGGCGCGGTTGTGTATGGTCAGGGTGACCGCGCGGATGTTTACAGCGGTGGTCTGAAATACGATGCCAACAACATCTACCTGGCAGCGCAGTATTCTCAGACTTACAACGCAACGCGTTTCGGTAACTCTCAGAACAACAGCACTGTTTACGGCTTCGCGAACAAAGCGCAGAACTTCGAAGTGGTTGCTCAGTACCAGTTCGACTTCGGTCTGCGTCCATCCGTGGCTTACCTGCAGTCTAAAGGTAAGGACGTAAGCAACAGCACCACCAACTTCGGCGATCAGGATCTGCTGAAATATGTTGATGTTGGCGCGACTTACTACTTCAACAAAAACATGTCCACCTACGTGGATTACAAAATCAACCTGCTGGATGAAAACACCTTCACCAAACAGGCTGGTATCGGTACTGATGATATCGTCGCTCTGGGTCTGGTTTACCAGTTCTAAGACACGCTCAGTAACACAAAAGGGGCCAAATGGCCCCTTTTTCTCTTCTCTTTTTGCGGTCTTACCTGCGTCATGTTTTGGTATACTCTTGCCGCCCAGGCATGAGGATAATAACCAATGGACATGACTTTTTGGCGCGCCGGACTTCTGGCGAGCGTTTTATTACTGGCGGCATGCGACTCTTCCACCTCTGCGGTAAAAACCGAAACCCCTGCGGCCACCGTGCTCGAAGGGAAGACCATGGGGACGTTCTGGCGTGTCAGCATTATCAATGTTGATACCAAACGCGCGGACGAACTGCGCGATAAAATTCAGTCACAGCTCGACGCTGACGATCAACTGCTCTCTACGTATAAAAATGACTCAGCGCTGATGCGCTTTAACCTGTCGAACAGCACTTCCCTGTGGCCGGTAAGCGAAGCGATGGCCGATATCGTCACCGAGTCTCTGCACATTGGCTATAAAACCAATGGCGCAATGGATATTACCGTCGGGCCGTTGGTCAATCTGTGGGGTTTTGGCCCAACAAAACAACCTGAACATGTGCCCGATCAGGCACAAATCGACGAAGCCCGCGCGCGTACCGGTTTGCAGCATCTGACGGTGATCAATCAATACGGGCAGCAGTACCTGCAAAAAGACATTCCCGATCTGTTTGTTGACCTGTCGACAGTCGGAGAAGGCTACGCTGCGGATCATCTGGCTACGCTAATGGCGCAGGAAGGTATCTCACGCTATCTGGTCTCGGTGGGCGGTGCGCTGGTGAGTAGGGGCCTGAACGCCAGCGATAAGCCCTGGCGTGTAGCGATCCAAAAACCGACCGATACCCAAAATGCGGTCCAGGCGGTGGTGGACATTAACGGCCACGGTATCAGCACGTCTGGCAGCTACCGCAACTATTACGAGCTGGATGGAAAGCGAGTTTCGCACGTTATCGATCCAAATACCGGTCGTCCGATCGAACACAATCTGGTTTCCGTCACCGTCATCGCGCCAACTGCGCTGGAGGCCGATACCTGGGATACGGGGCTGATGGTCCTCGGCCCGGAGAAAGCCAAACAGGTGGTGCGACAAGAAGGGCTGGCGGTGTATATGATAACCAAAGAGGGCGAGAGTTTTAAAACCTGGATGTCGCCACAGTTCCAGGGCTTCCTCGTCAGCGAACAAAATTAAAAAGCAAGGTTGCGGGTTTTTGTTCAGTGGCGCTCAGGCATTGTATGAGTATGCTTGTAAGAGGAGCCGATGATGAAAAACCTGACCCTGAATACAGATGAACAACGCTGGCTGGCTGTGCTGGCCCGCGATGTTAATGCCGATAACCAGTTTGTCTTTGCCGTCCAGACAACCGGCATCTATTGCCGTCCCTCCTGTCGGGCGCGTCACGCGCTGCGTAAGAATGTTCATTTCTATCCCGATTCTTTTCATGCCGAACAGGCAGGGTTTCGCCCCTGCAAACGCTGTGCGCCGGACAAAGCTGATCCACAGGCGCAAAAAATGGCCAAAATCGAAAGGGCCTGCCGCCTGCTGGAAAGTGATTCGACGCTAACCCTGAATGCACTTGCCGATCAGGTGGCGATGAGTCCGTTTCATTTTCACCGTCTGTTTAAATCGGTGACGGGCATGACGCCCAAAGCCTGGCAACAGGCGGCACGAGCCCGACGTTTGCGCACGTCTCTCACGGCGGGAGAAAAAATTACTGACTCAGTATTAGCCGCCGGATTCCCCGACAGCAGCAGCTATTATCGAAAAGCCGATGACGCGCTGGGGATGACGGCGAAACAGTATCGCAGCGGCGGAAGCGACGTGACCGTGCGCTACGCCATCAGCGACTGCGATCTGGGCCGTTGTCTGGTCGCAGAAAGCCAGCGTGGGATCTGCGCAATTCTGCTGGGCGATAATGATGATTCTTTGATCGAAGAAATCCACACGCTCTTTCCTCTGGCGCACTCAGAATCGCCAGAGGGTGAATTTGCAAAAAGGCTCCACCAGGTCATTAACAGCCTGGATAACAGCAGTAATACTTTGGCACTCCCGCTGGATATTCGCGGGACTGCGTTTCAGCAGCAGGTCTGGCAAACCCTGCGCTCTATACCTTGCGGTGAAACGGCCAGCTATCAGCAGATCGCCAGCGCTATCGGTAAACCGAAAGCCGTGCGGGCAGTCGCGAGCGCCTGTGCGGCAAATAAACTGGCAATCGTCATCCCCTGTCACCGCGTGGTGCGAAACGACGGCGCTCTGTCCGGCTATCGCTGGGGAACGGCGCGAAAAGCGCAGTTGTTGCAACGTGAAGCAAAAAACCAGGAGGAGTGATGCTGGATCTGTTTGCGGATAGCGATCCCTGGGAAGAGCCTTTAGCGCCCGGCGCGGTGATTTTGCGCCGCTTTGCTTTAGCACGCGCAGAGACCTTATTTCAGGGCATTGAAGCCGTAGCCGCTATTTCGCCGTTCCGCCACATGGTCACGCCGGGCGGCTACACGATGTCGGTGGCGATGACCAACTGTGGCAATCTGGGCTGGGCGACGAACGAAAGAGGATATCTCTATTCGCCCGTCGATCCCAAAACGGGTCATCAGTGGCCGAAAACACCTGAGGTTTTCAGTTCGCTGTGCTATGACGCAGCGGTTGCAGCAGGCTATCCGCATTTTCGGCCCGACGCCTGCCTGGTCAACCGCTACGCGCCAGGGGCGAAATTGTCGCTGCATCAGGATAAAGACGAGCCCGACCTGCGCGCGCCGATTGTGTCTGTTTCGCTGGGCCTGCCCGCTATCTTTCAGTTTGGCGGTTTACGTCGCAGCGATCCGCTTAAACGCCTGATGCTTGAACACGGCGATGTGGTGGTGTGGGGCGGAGAGTCACGGCTGTTTTATCACGGGATTCAACCCCTTAAACCCGGTGTGCATCCGCTGGCGGGGGAGTATCGCTATAATCTGACTTTCCGTCAGGCGGCTGATAGCGAATAAAAATAAGAATTATTCTTGATGTAACCGTCGGGCAGTTTACACTGCTGGCTGTTTTTTCTTGTCCGGATTGCTTTGCATGCAACTACTTCTCCTTGTCTGGCGTCAGTACCGCTGGCCGTTTGTCGCGGTCATGGCGCTCAGCCTTGCCAGCGCCGCGCTGGGCATTGGGCTTATCGCCTTTATTAACGTGCGTTTGATTGAAATGGTCGATACCCAACTGTCGGTTTTGCCGGAGTTTCTCGGCCTGCTGCTGCTATTAATGGCAGTCACCCTGGCCTCACAGCTGGCGCTGACGGCGTTGGGGCACCATTTTGTTTATCGCCTGCGTGGCGAATTTATCAAACGGATCCTCGACACCCAGGTTGAGCGTATCGAACAGCTGGGCAGTGCGTCATTGCTAGCGGGGCTGACCAGCGATGTGCGTGCCATTACCATCGCTTTCGTGCGCCTGCCGGAGCTGGTACAGGGCATCATTCTGACTTTCGGGTCAGCGGCTTATCTGGCGTGGCTGTCGACCAAAATGCTGGCCGTGACCGCAATCTGGATCGTAGTCACTATCTGGGGCGGCTATCTGCTGGTGTCGCGCGTGTACAAACACATGGCGGTGCTGCGCGAAACAGAAGACAAGCTCTATAACGATTATCAGGCGGTGCTGGAAGGGCGTAAAGAGTTGACGCTGAACCGCGAACGCGCCGAGCACATTTTCAATAATCTCTATATCCCGGATGCGCGCGAATATCGGCATCACATTATCCGCGCCGATACTTTCCACCTGAGCGCGGTGAACTGGTCGAATATCATGATGCTGGGCGCAATTGGTCTGGTGTTCTGGATGGCGAACAGCCTCGGATGGGCCGATACCAACGTGGCGGCGACCTACTCGCTGACGCTGCTGTTCCTGCGCACGCCGCTACTTTCTGCCGTTGGCGCACTGCCGACGCTGCTTAGCGCGCAGGTGGCGTTCAGAAAGCTCAATCAGTTTGCGCTGGCGCCGTTCCGCGCAGAATTCCCGCGCCCACAAGCCTTTCCGAACTGGAAAACGTTGGAACTGCGTAACGTCACTTTCCATTATCAGGACCATAATTTTGCGGTCGGCCCGGTGAATCTGACGATCAATCGTGGTGAACTGCTGTTCCTGATTGGTGGTAACGGTAGCGGGAAATCGACTCTGGCGATGCTCCTGACCGGGCTGTATCAACCGCAGTCGGGCGAAATTTTGCTGGATGGTCAAGCCGTGTCGGTCGAGAAGCCGGAGGATTATCGCAAACTCTTTTCTGCCGTCTTTACCGACGTGTGGCTATTCGACCAGCTGTTAGGTTCCGAAGGCAAACAGGCCGATCCTGAGCTGGTGGCAAAATGGCTTGAACAGCTGAAGATGTCCCATAAACTGGAACTACAGGACGGGAAAATCCTCAATCTCAAGCTGTCGAAAGGGCAGAAAAAACGCGTGGCGCTGCTGCTGGCGTTAGCGGAAGAGCGTGACATCATTTTGCTGGACGAATGGGCAGCCGATCAGGACCCGCACTTCCGCCGCGAGTTTTATCAGGTGTTGCTGCCATTGATGCAGGAAATGGGTAAGACTATTTTCGCCATCAGCCATGACGATCACTACTTCATTCACGCCGACCGCTTGCTGGAGATGCGTGACGGTCAGCTCAGTGAACTGACCGGCGACGAGCGCGATGCGGCGTCGCGGGATGCGGTGGCGCGAACCGCATAAACTGTTTTGCCCGGCGGCACTGCGTTTGCCGGGCCTACAAAACCGTAAGCCGGTTAAGGCGTAGCCACCACCCGGCACAAAACCTCTCACTATCCGCCGCTTTTTTATCCATTCCGGCTATTTGTTTATTATCATTTACATTCCCCCGCGCTATGCTTGATATCACCTTATTTCATGGATTTATGATTGATGTCGTTGATAAACAAAAACAGCGCAAGGCTGCGCGATCAGGAGCGTGCCCGACTTATCTGGCTCCTCACTACTGATAAAGCAGTCACGTCGGCGTTATTAGGTAAATTAACCCTGGCTGAGCAATATGACGTCGGTACCTTGTCCGACGATATTGCTGAGGTAGGGGCGCTGGTAGCCCATTTGCCGCCGCCGGATCTGGCGGATACCCTCGAATCTCTCCCCTCTGAAGAGCGTCATGCCCTATGGCGACTGGTGCAGGATCATGAACGTGGTCAGGTACTTCTGGAAGCTTCTGAAAACGTCTGGGACGATCTCATTGATGAGATGAGCGACCGGGAACTTCTTGATGCCGTACAGACCCTGGATATCGACGAACAGATCTACCTGGTCCAACACCTGCCGCGAAATCTGACTGGCCGGTTGCTGGCGTCGCTGCCAGCCGAAGAACGCGCCCGCGTGCGGCAGGTGATGAATTTCGATAAGGACAGCGTCGGCGCGATCATGGAATTCGAAGTGATCATGGTGCGCCCGGATGTCACGCTGGCAACCGTGCAGCGCTATCTGCGCCGACTGGGGAAAATGCCTGAGAACACCGATAAATTGTTTGTCACGGCGCGCGACAAAACGTTGCTCGGTGAGTTAACGCTGCAAACCATCCTGCTCAAAGGTACGCAGTGCCGGGTGAGTGAGGTTATGGAAACCCAGCCGATGGTTTTCTCACCCGAAGACGATGCGGAAAAAGCCGCGCGTACCTTCGAACGTGACAACCTGATCAGTGCCGCCGTGGTCGATTCTGTCGGCAAACTGATGGGCCGTGTGACGATCGATGAGATCGTTGATGTGGTGTACGAAGAAACCGACAACGATTTACGTGCGTTAGGCGGTTTAAGCGCCGAGGATGACGTTCACGCCTCCGTTGGTAAGGCGGTTAAAACGCGCTGGGCGTGGCTGGCCATTAACCTTTGCACCGCTTTTATTGCTTCTCGTGTGATCGACGGTTTCGAACATACCATTTCACAGCTGGTGGCGCTGGCCTCACTGATGCCCATTGTGGCGGGGATTGGCGGTAACACCGGTAATCAAACCATTACCATGATTGTACGTGCTCTGGCGCTGGAGAAAATCCAGCCCGGTAACTTCACGTTTCTGATCTTCAGAGAGATGGGCGTAGCGCTGATTAACGGCCTGGTCTGGGGCGGAATCATGGGCGGCATCACCTGGTGGCTTTACGACGATATGGCGCTGGGCGGGGTGATGATGCTGGCAATGGTGCTAAACCTGTTGGTGGCGTCGATGATGGGAGTCATTATCCCACTGGCTATGACCCGCTTTGGGCGCGACCCCGCAGTGGGGTCGAGCGTGATGATCACCGCCATTACCGATACCGGCGGCTTCTTTATTTTCCTTGGTCTGGCGACGATTTTCCTGCTTTAGCCCTATGTTTGTGTTTTAGGCGGGCAGGGATTATCGCCATCACGATAATTCCGCCCACTACGCCAATCGCCAGATT
This sequence comes from Lelliottia sp. 7254-16, assembly GCF_002922995.1. NCBI lineage: Bacteria > Pseudomonadati > Pseudomonadota > Gammaproteobacteria > Enterobacterales > Enterobacteriaceae > Lelliottia > Lelliottia sp. 7254-16. The sequence goes on along the minus strand of NZ_PQVS01000009.1, from coordinate 153,226 downwards.
GCCGGTGAATACGGTGGCTGCAACGGTTACTAGCATCACCGCCGTTTCCGCGACTGGTACAGCCTTAACGGCTGCTGGCTGAACGCTGTGCCAGTTGAAGGTTTTGAACGCCACAATAGCCATGATACCGGCCAGCACCGCCATCGGGATTTTGGCCATCACTTCACTCAGTGCCGTCACCAGAAGCAGCAAAATAACCCCCGCAGCCAGCGTAGAGATACGGCTGCGACCTTTCCCCATCTCCACATTGACGATGGTTTGCCCGATCATCGCGCAACCGGCGATACCGCCATAAAAACCCGACATAATGTTCGCCACGCCCAGCCCGATGCTCTCCCGGCGCTTGCTGGACGGCGTCAAGGTCAGTTCATCAACCAGTTTCGCGGTCAGTAGCGATTCCATCAGACCGACAAACGCGGTACTCAATGCGCAGGGCCAGATAATGCTCAGGGTTTGCATATTCAACGGCACCAGCAGCTGCGTCAGGCCTGGCAAACCGCCGCTCATGGAACCTTCATCGCCGACGGTCGGCAGAATTTGCCCGCTGGTCACAGTGAATATCGTTAATATCACAATGGCGATCAGCGGCGAGGGAACACTTTTGATAAACCGTGGTGCCCAGATAACAATCAGCAATGTGAGCACAAACAGGCCGACGATCAGCGGGCTTTTGCTCCAGAAATGGGGAACCTGAGCAAAGAAAATTAAAACGCCAAGGGCGTTAACAAATCCGGTCATGACCGCTTGCGGAATAAAGCGCATCAGACGCGCCATGCCCAGTGCGCCAAACAGGATTTGAATGAGTCCGGCGAGGATCACCGCAGGCAGAATGTACTGCACGCCATGCTGATGCACCATCGGGCCGATCACCAGCGCGACGGAACCCGCAGCAGCCGTGACCATCGCCGGGCGACCGCCGAAAACGGACATCGCCAGACACAGCACCACTGACGCAATCAGGCTCACCTTCGGATCAACCCCGGCGACCACAGAAAACGAAATCACCTCGGGGATCAGCGCCAGTGCGGTAATCACACCCGCTAATGTTTCTCGCATAAACAATTTGGGGGAGCGCAAAACGCTCGCCACACGGCCATCGTCAGGCGTCAGGGCAGGAGAGTGGGGTAATGACATAGGCATTCACTGGTTAGGGCAGGCTTCCGTGCGCGCGATCACAAAGTGCAGCATAGTAGCCACAAAAACCTCGCCTTGCCAGCCGCCTCTGTGGGTATCCCAACAATAATCCCAACATTTAATTTCACAATTACAATAATTTCTTAACCTTTAAACAATGTTTAAAAATTGTTAAGTTTGCCCCGCAGTTTATTTCACCTGCAATTTCCACCTAAAAAGCACGACTACAAGTAAGGCATAAATGATGAAAAAAATGACTGCCATGCTCTTTTCTATGGCCGTAGGGCTGAGCGCCATCTCGATGGCGGCGAAAGCTGATACCCCGAAAGAGCAGGAAACGGACGTCCTTTTAATTGGCGGCGGCATTATGAGCGCCACTCTGGGCACCTACTTACAAGAATTGCAGCCAGACTGGTCGATGACCATGGTTGAGCGCCTCGACGGCGTCGCGAAAGAGAGTTCGAACGGCTGGAATAACGCCGGTACGGGCCACTCGGCACTCATGGAACTGAACTATACCCCGCAGAAAAAGGACGGTTCCATTAGTATCGAGAAGGCGGTGGAGATCAATGAAGCATTCCAGATCTCCCGCCAGTTCTGGTCGCATCAGGTCAACAGCGGCGTGATGCACGATCCGCACTCGTTCATTAACACCGTTCCGCACATGAGCTTTGTCTGGGGCGACGATAACGTCAATTTCCTGCGCGCGCGCTATGCGGCACTCCAGCAGAGCAGCCTGTTCCGCGGCATGAAATATTCTGAAGATCATGCTCAGATCAAAGAGTGGGCGCCGCTGGTGATGGAAGGTCGCGACCCGAATCAGAAAGTGGCCGCCACGCGCACTGAGATCGGTACGGACGTGAACTACGGCGAAATCACCCGTCAGCTGGTGGGCGCTCTGCAGAAAAAAGACAATTTCAAACTGCAGGTCAGCACCGAAGTGCGCGGTTTCAAGCGCAATGCGGATAACAGCTGGAGCGTGACAGTCGCCGATCTGAAAAACAACGAAGCCGAGCACGTGATCAAGGCGAAGTTTGTCTTTATCGGTGCCGGTGGCGCAGCGCTGAAACTGCTGCAGGAGTCTGGTATTCCCGAAGCGGACGATTATGCAGGCTTCCCGGTTGGCGGCCAGTTCCTGGTATCTGATAACCCGGAAGTGGTGAATCGCCATCTGGCGAAAGTGTACGGTCAGGCCTCTGTTGGCGCACCGCCAATGTCTGTTCCGCACATCGATACCCGTATTCTGGACGGTAAACGCGTGGTGCTGTTTGGGCCGTTCGCGACCTTCTCCACTAAATTCCTGAAAAATGGTTCCCTGTGGGATCTGCTCAGCTCCACGACCACCTCTAACTTTATGCCGATGGTGGACGTGGGCCTGGATAACTTCGATCTGGTGAAATACCTGATTAGCCAGGTGATGCTGTCCGATGATGACCGCTTCGCTGCCCTGCAAGAGTATTACCCGCAGGCTAAGAAAGCCGACTGGCGCTTGTGGCAGGCGGGCCAGCGCGTGCAGATTATTAAACGCGATCCGAAAGAGGGTGGTGTACTGCGCCTCGGTACCGAAGTGGTGAGCGACAAAGACGGCACCATTGCGGCGCTGCTTGGCGCATCGCCTGGTGCATCAACTGCCGCACCGATCATGCTGCATCTGATGGAAAAAGTGTTTAAAGACAAAGTCGCCAGCCCGGAATGGCAGGCGAAGCTGAAAACGATTATTCCTTCTTATGGCACTAAGCTGAACGGGAATGTTGCCGCGACGGAACAAGAGCTGGAATACACCAGCGGCGTTCTGCAGCTTAAATACGAAAAACCGCAGGCAGCGGATGCGGCTCCACAGGCGCAACCGCAGGCAAAACCTCAGCCGGAATCTAAACCGGTCGCGGATATTGCCCTCTGAGTTAACGCAATACAAAAAGGCCGGGTATCGCTACCCGGCCTTTTTTTAACGCACGACGGCGTTTTCGACTTTTTCGTCTGCTTTCCAGACTCGGTATTTCACGTCGATATTCTCAGGCGTGTAGACCACAATCGGTAATTTACTGTTGTAGCGCAGCAGGCTGTTATCACCCAGATAGGCCGTCACGAACTGCTGAGTTTTCTTGCCATCCGGGCAGGCCATCATGGTTGAAACCGGTGACGTCACGTTATCAAACACGTAGTAGTCATAGCCCCAGCCTTCGAGGGTTTTGCTCTCCAGTTTGCCACCCAGGCGATGACGGTTACAGTCCACTTCCAGGTTTTGCCCAATCAACAGCTCGACTTTAAACGCCGATTCATCTTCCTGAACCGGGAGTTGGATGACCTGGCGCTTCATGCCTTTTTCCGCCTGCGGATACGGCGCAGTCTTTTCAAGAGGCTGTGGCTTCTGCGTTTCGCTGGCGAAAGCGCTGGTGCTCATGCAGGCAGCGGTCAGAAGGGCAATGGCAAATTTAGGTGTGTTTTTCACATTCATTCCTTTTATGTCAAACAATCGATGCAAGATTAGCATAGCGCAGGCCAGTGCTTGGTTTGATTTACTTATATTTTGATTTCATAAGGTGGATTGAACTGCTTTGGTGGCGATGGTGCAGATTTAAATGCTGATATGGAATGAAAAGGACGATCGTGTTAGGGTAAGCGGAAATAATGTTATTCATCTGTAAAGGAAAGAGAGACATGGTCCGCGAAAAACTTAACACTCCGCAAGGCAGGAAGTTTTTACTGGCGCTGTTTGTGGTGTTTTTGATTGCCGCAGCTGGCGTTGGGCGAGCGACAATTGTCGGCGTGATTGAGCAGTACAACATTCCGCTCTCGCAGTGGACCACCAGCATGTATGTGCTGCAGTCTGCGATGATCTTTGTTTACAGTCTGGTATTTACGGTCCTTCTGGCTATTCCCCTTGGGATCTTTTTCCTCGGCGGCCCCGATAAGCGCTAAACACGAATACCTGATAGAAGAAGCCAGCCTGTGAGTTGGCTTTTTTATGCCTGATTGTTAGCTAATATCGTTTTATCATCGTTAAAAAGTTACTCATGCGTTAAGTTGTTTAATGTCAGAAATATATTTAATTAACACCTATTATGTATACATTAAATAATGGCCATCCTATAAAAAACTTTCATTTATTGTATTCGTTGAGATGATTGCTTTCATTTTGTAATAACTCTATTCTTTGTCATACAAATCTAATTCACACAGTAATAGATTTAATGTAAACATTTTCAGCCCCACGAATAATGATGAAATTTTTAACGCATTTAATCTATGCGGGATTTTCTATTAAATAAATTTGATGAGTAATGCAATGAATAAAACAATTATTTCTCTGGTGGTACTTTCTGCTTTATCGATGTCTGCGCATGCAATGTCTATTGCGGATGCTGATGCAGAAGTCGCTCGCTCTGAGCGAGCCGTAGAATCTGCCCATGAGCAAGTTATTCACAATATACACAGTGTCTCTCATACGACGATGCAAGACGATCGCGATTTAATGAATGCTGCAGGTGAAATGCGTGCTCAGGCGTATGCTGACCAGCGTGCGGCAGTACAAGAAGCGCAGAATAAACAAGACACCGCTGATAAAGCTGAGATGATTGCAGAGCGAGATGCCAGAACGGCTGCAGCTCGTTTAAATACGCCGTCTGCAACGGCCAGCCGAAGCCTTGGCTGGACGATGGCGCCGGGTATCATCAAAGAATCCAACCCTGAAGGGCATCCCACTCATCAGGTTGACCCGATGGACCCTCACCACTGGACGCAAACGCCAGGCGTTGTGAAAGAGAGTAATCCGGCGGGGCATCCAACCCATCAAATTGGGCCAGCGACTCGTCTTGATAGTAGTACTGCGGATCATCAGGCAGCTAAAGCTGCGGCGAAAGCAGCAATGGCCCAACATAAGGCTGAGTTGTCTCAATACGGAATAAAACAGTCTGGCACCGCGACGTATTCAGAGCCTGCTCATGCGGTTAGCTATTCAGGCACCTCTTCTCGTCCAAATACCGGGGCGACAATCAACGTTGCCGCCAATACTCTTAAACCTGACACCCTCATTCAGGTTACCGATCGCACAACTGGTCGCAAAAGCGTGGTAAAAGCATCAACTCTGACGCCGTCTACTCAGATTAGCGTGCCGTTCCACGACGTTTTCCAGCATTCCGTAAAAGGTGGTAACAGCCATGAGAACGCCGTTTCTCACGGTGATCACGGCACGGGTACGGGTGCTGACAATGCGCATGACCACGCTTTTGGTGGACATGACGGTGCCGGTGGTGGATTCCATATGTAATTGCCGCGTTAGTAAAATTAAAAAGGCCATTAGTTGATGGCCTTTTTAATCGTTGCGATGTGAGTTCTGCTCATCATTAATAAAAATAAGCACCCCTCTCTGGATCCCAATGATGTTTTCTTTTTTCATGTCTGCCAGAATCCCCATCACGCCACTGCGTGACAGTGCCGTTTTTTCAATAATATATTTGCAGGCATTCGTTTTCAGGCGATATTGTTCATTCTCGTTCATCAAATCAAACAGACAGTCACGAATGATATCGCGTGAACGAAGCCCGATACTATGATTACTCAGAGTGGAATGTAATCCCATAATATACAGAAGATAATTACTGTAGTCCTCCCATAACTTCTGCTCTCTGATTATCGTCATCGCACTTTTATATGGCAGGATAGCGACTTTGACCGCCGTTGCACTCATTAAATGGAATGCGTTTCCCATATAGTCTGGATGTGATATCCCCGCCACAAATGGCGCTTTCAATGTTCCTTTTAGAATGCCGTCATCGATGCGGGAAATATCGACCAGACCCTCGAGCAGTATTAAGCATGCCCGTTCTCCCTTGCGATCAAGATGAAGGAGACGATTAGCGGAAAAGTGTTCAATTTCTGCATGCGGAAGGAAGTGGTGAATCAGGCTGTCAATCTGAGCGAAAGGCTTAAAACGTGTCAGAGTGTGGAGCGGCATGACGACTTTGGGATTCATGATGTTGCCCATCAGCTGTTTACATCATTATTGCAGAAGTTATAAAGCGCGCAATCACGCGCTAAATCTGCACTAAGAATTACTCAGAAACCATCCACATATCGGCTTCTTCAAACATTTCTTCGAGCATTCGGTTGAGCTTTTCACGATCGCTTTTGCTGGCATCGCTGTTTAATCCGTTAGCTTGCATGGGTTTAACCTTCACGACGGCATCCGGGAAAATCCGATGCACACGCTTTGTTAATTCATTCAGAATAATGTCACTCGCGCCGGGTAAACCTGCAACGTTGCGCTTGTCATACACCAGTTCAACAAACATAACTGCCTCATGATAACTGTTTTTATGTACAGTATTTTCACTGTAAAATGGGTGAGAGTCAAGCGGCGTGGATATGCAGGTATAAAAAAACCAACCGTAAAAGGTTGGTTTTTTTATATGTTTTGGTCGGCACGGAGAGATTTGAACTCTCGACCCTCGCCACCCCATGACGATGCGCTACCAGGCTGCGCTACGTGCCGACGTATGAAAAAGATACTACCTGTTTGCTTATTGATTGCAAGTCCGTACAGCGCTAATTGATTTAAAATTAATCAGTTAGCGATAAACCGTTTCTCATCGGTTAGTACTTGCAACAGCAGACTAAGCTGTGGTTTTTGGTCGTGTATCTTCTCACCCTGCAGGTTGTATGTCTGGTAATTCCCGTTGCTGTTCAGCACCAGAGTCAGCATAGGCGTTGTTACCGCCAGCGTATTTCCGCTGGCTGCCGTTACCCAGTTATGGCGACGCGTGGCGCTAAACAGGTCTTGCCCCTGTGAGTATTCATTAGCCGGGGTGCTGACATGCAGCAAACGTTGCATCAGCGTGGTCATTACATCTTTGTGTTCCGTCAGCATATTGATGCGCTGCGCGGGCGTGCCCGGCCAGTGAACCACGAGTGGCACGTGCAGGTTAGGGCGAGTCCAGTTCATGTCATTCGCTTCATCACCCAGCGGTACGCCGTGGCCCGCGGTAATAATGACTACCGTATTGTCCAGTTTGCCGGATTCGCGCAATGCCGTAATGACCCGTGCAATCTGAGTGTCGACATCGCCAGCTGCGCGGGCGTAGCGGCGAACAAAGCCTTTTTGATTGCTGTCATTAAGCGTGGTGCCGTTGAATGCTACCCATGAGAACCAGCGGTTATCTTCTTGCGCATAACGGTTAAGCCAGTTAACCCACTGACCGGCGGTTTGTTCGTCGGACTGATTTTTTGCCGCAGGCAGAGAGAAATCAGACAGCAGTGCCTGGCGATAGAGCGGGCTACTGAAACCGTCAGATGAGAACAGCCCAAGCTGATAACCCTGTTGGTTCAGAGACGTAATCAGCGCCGCAGGGGTACGCGAGGAAAGTACGCCGTCCATATAGCCTGCGGAAATACCGTAGAACAGACCAAAAATCCCGGCATCGGTGTTATTACCCGAACTCATATGCTGCGTGAAATTGATGTTTTGTTCAGCGAATTGTGCCAGCGCAGGCATCTGCTTCTCGTAGCGAGAATAGTTCAATCCATCGACGGTAATGAGCAGAACGTTCTGGCCCTGGCCCATATCGCGATAGCGCAATTCACTCAGCGGATACTGAACCGACACCGCTTCCGGATTGCCTTGTTCTACCAGACGACGCTGGTATTCCTGGGCATCCAGTAGACCGTGTTTCTCAAGGAAACGACGGGCCGTCATTGGATAAGAGAGCGGCAGGTTGGCGCGCTGCATGGTAATCGGGCGATAGAAGTTCGCATCTGCCCAGATGTACATAATGTGTGAGCTGATAAACGCCACAAAAAACAGGGCGGCAATCGGCTGCGCGTAGTGACGACGTCGGGTCAGGCTACGCAGTTTTTGCCAGCTCCAGGTGGCAAACAGCATCTCAATCAGCAGGATAATCGGCACGCTGATAAACATCAGCTGCCAGTCACGTGCGGTTTCGTTCTGGTCGGGATTGATCACCAGTTCCCAGACGATCGGATTGAGATGGAGATGAAAACGGGTGAAAACTTCACTGTCGATCAGCAACAGGGTCATGCCGACAGTGGCAAGGATGGCGGATAAGAACCGCATCAGCCGCTGCGACATCACAATAAACGTCAGAGGGAACAGAATCAGCAGATAGGTGGCGAAAACCAAAAAGCTAAAGTGCCCGACAACGCTTATCCAGGAGTAAATACGCCCGGTCAACGTCGTCGGCCAGTCGGCCACTAACAGATAACGGCTGCCGAGCACCATGGCCAACAGAATGTTGAACAAGGCGAACCAGTGCCCCCAGCTAACCATCTGGGAGACTTTTTCACGGTAGCGCTGACGATTCGTCACCATAGACTGTCGTTCGTTTCCCTTAGTGCGCCTGGTCGTCGCTCACTGAAGACTGCAAAGCCTGGGCGAATGATTTTGCGATCGCCTGACGTTGAGCCGGAGCAACGCTGGTATTGATAAGGTTGGTGACCATATTTCCCAAAACCATCAGGGAAAGATCGGTCGGCGTTTTATGTTTTTCAAGTACGTTGACCATCTCACTGAGGAGTTGTTCAACGTGTTCATCACTATAGCGGGAATGTTGTGGCATAAATCGAAATCAGTTTGTTGATGAAAGGGCAACATATTACCGTAGCAACAGCTTTTTTTCCCCTTTTTTATCTTCTATTGCACACATGCGTGGGTGGTGGTTGAATACCGCCCGGTCTTAAAGGAGAGTTTATCATGAGTCTGGATATCAACCAGATTGCCTTGCACCAGCTTATCAAGCGCGATGAGCAAACCCTGGAGCTGGTGCTTCGCGATTCGTTACTGGAATCTACGCCTACCGTTACGGAAATGATGGCGGAGCTGCATCGCGTCTACAGCGCGAAAAATAAAGCCTACGGCATGTTCAACGAAGAGAGTGAACTGGCCGAAAGCCTGCGTCTGCAACGCAAGGGCGACGAAGATTTCCTGGCGTTTAGCCGCGCGGCGACCGGTCGTCTGCGTGACGAGCTGGCAAAATATCCATTTGCTGACGGCGGGATTGTCCTGTTCTGCCAGTATCGCTATCTGGCCGTTGAGTATTTGTTGATAACGGTTCTCAGTAATCTGAGCAGCATGCGCGTTAACGAGCAAATGGATATCAGCTCCACCCACTATCTGGATATTAATCACGCCGACATTGTGGCGCGTATCGATTTGACCGAATGGGAAACCAATCCGGAATCAACGCGCTATCTGACGTTCCTGAAAGGGCGCGTGGGCCGCAAAGTTGCCGATTTCTTTATGGATTTCCTCGGAGCTACCGAAGGTCTGAACGCCAAAGCGCAGAACAAAGGGCTGTTACAGGCTGTGGACGATTTCACTGCCGAAGCGCAGCTCGATAAATCTGAGCGCCAGAACGTGCGTCAGCAGGTTTATAGCTACTGCAACGAACAGCTGCAGGCCGGGGAAGAGATCGAACTGGAATCCCTGTCGAAAGAGCTGTCGGGCGTCAGCGAAGTCAGCTTCCACGAATTTACGGCGGATAAAGGCTACGAGCTGGAAGAGAGTTTCCCGGCGGATCGCAGTACGCTGCGTCAGCTCACCAAGTTTGCCGGTAGTGGTGGTGGATTAACGGTGAATTTCGATGCCATGCTGCTGGGCGAGCGCATTTTCTGGGACCCGGCGACGGATACGTTGACCATCAAAGGTACCCCGCCGAACCTGCGCGATCAGCTGCAACGCCGGACTTCTGGCGGTAAATAACAGCCATAAAAAAACCCCGCGATGCGGGGTTTTTCTCAACTTGTTGGCGATTAAGCGCGAACGAAGTCGACGTGAGACAGTTTTGGCTTGAACGGGTGACGCTGAACAGCCTGAACTTTCACTTTTTCTTCTTTACCATCGAAAACGATAGTCAGAACTTCAGTGTAGAACCCTTCTTTAGTCTGCTGGTTCCAGACTTTGTCCTGGTCCAGTTCGATTGCGACTGGAGCAGCATCGCCACCATAGATGATAGCCGGGAACTTGTTAGCTGCGCGCAGGCGGCGGCTCGCACCCTTACCCTGCACAGAACGTACTTCTGCATTGATAGTAAACATTGATTTCTCTCTGTAAATAAGTCCTGCTACAGGCGACCCAGCAGCAGGTGAGTGTTCTGCCTCACGGATGTGAAGCGGGCGGCATTTTATACTCAAACGCCTTTCACATCAATCAAAAGTCCCTTAACCGCGCAATTCATTGGCCCGGCGGAAGCGTCCTTCGTAATCGAACACCTTTTCGCGCACCTGCCAGAACTGGCCTTTTTTACGTGCGACAACAAAATCAGGATGACGCAACAGCGCCTGATGATGAACGATATCAGCGGCGGTAATCCAGCGCAGAGGCACCCCTGGCGTGCGGGTGTGCGGGCGTATAAAGAGCTGCTCAAAGGCCATGCGCTGGGCGGGTGTATGCAGACGGAAACGTTCGCTGACGTCTGCGCCATCTTCATCGTAGTAGGTGATTTTCAGCCATTCGCCTTTCTCGTCGGCACCGGTTTGCAGTGCCATGCCGGAGCAGCGCAGCACCAGCGCGTCTTTGAGTTTCAGCGCGGCTTTCAGCATATCGTCGGGGTCGACCAGCACCGTATCGCACTCGCGACAGCGCCGCGCGGCGATGTCATTTTCAGCGTTACATTGCGGGCAATTTTTAAAGCGGAAGCGATAATCGCACTGCTCGCGATGGCCGTCGTCATCTTCAAACCAGCCCTGACAGCGGCGGCCAAAATGTTCAATCAGCGTGCCATCGGCGGTGGTTTTCCCCCAGAAAGTATTGGCGAAACCGCATCCTGGACAAAATACCTGCACCGGAACGTTACCGCTTTTGCCTTTTGGCGTACCTACCTCGGGCGAATAGAGATCGTGCGGATTCCCGGCGTAATCCAGAATCAGGCAGTCGGTCTTGCCGGGAGCCAGCCGTAGCCCACGCCCGACAATCTGCTGATACAGGCTGACGGATTCGGTTGGGCGCAAAATGGCAATCAAATCGACGTGTGGGGCGTCAAAGCCGGTGGTCAGTACCGAAACGTTGACCAGATAGCGGAACTGCTGCGCCTTAAACGCGTCAATGAGCTTGTCGCGCTCAGGTCCCGGTGTTTCGCCGGTGATCAGCGCCGCGTCGTTAGCAGGGAGCAGGCCGGTCACTTCCCTGGCATGTTCGACGGTAGCCGCGAAAATCATCACCCCTTTGCGCGTCTGGGCGAACTCCTCAATCTGACTGATGATGTGCGGCGTGATGCGCTGCTGTTTTTTCAGCTCCTGATTCATGTCCGCTTCGCTGAACAGACCGTTACTCTGGGCCTGCAACCGGCTGAAATCATACTGAACGACGGGCATATCAAGACGCTCAGGCGGCGTAAGGTAGCCATGTTTGATCATGTAGCGCAGCGGCAGTTCATAGATGCAGTCGCGGAACAGCGCTTTTTCGTCACCGCGCACCATGCCGTGATAGTGGAACTGATAAATCCAGCCTTTGCCAAGGCGAAACGGTGTGGCGGTCAGCCCAAGCAGACGCACCTGCGGGTTCACCTCTTTCAGGTGGTTGAGGATTTGCTGATACTGGCTTTGGTCGTCATCGCTGATGCGATGGCACTCATCGACAATCAATAGCGAGAATTCACTGCGAAAATGCGGCAGATTTCGCGCCACCGACTGCACGCTACCGAACACCACTTTGCCGTGGCTCTCTTTACGCTTCAGCCCGGCAGCGAAGATATCGGCCTCCAGACCCAGCGCGCAGTATTTGGCGTGGTTTTGCGCCACCAGCTCTTTGACGTGAGCCAGCACCAGCACGCGGCCTCGCGCCAGTCGCGCCAGTTCGGCTATCACCAGGCTTTTACCCGCCCCGGTGGGCAGGACGATGGCCGCAGGATCTGTGTGTTTGCGAAACCAGGCTAAGGTGGCGTCAACGGCTTCCTGCTGATAGGGGCGAAGTGTAAAAGTCATGGGCTCTCTAATTTGTTATCTCGCACATAGTATGCCACGAAACTTTTTCCCTTGAGTGGCGCAACCAGACCGCTATACTGGACAGTTCTTGACTGCTTCTTTTTCGGACATGTTGTCCGACTTCCAGCACCATAAAGGCTATAAGATTTCATGCGACTTGATAAGTTTATCGCTCAGCAACTCGGCGTAAGCCGCGCTATTGCCGGGCGTGAAATTCGCGCCAGCCGCGTTACCGTGGATGGCGATATTGTGAAAGACAGTTCTTTCAAACTCCTGCCAGAACATGACGTGGAGTTCGACGGCAACACGTTGGCTCAGCAGAACGGCCCGCGCTACTTCATGCTCAACAAGCCGGTAGGGTACGTGTGCTCTACGGACGACCCGGATCATCCGACGGTGCTCTATTTCCTCGATGTACCGGTGGCGCACAAGCTGCATGCGGCGGGGCGTCTGGATATCGACACCACCGGCCTGGTGCTGATGACCGACGACGGTCAGTGGTCGCACCGCATTACCTCTCCGCGTCATCACTGCGAAAAAACCTATCTGGTCACGCTCGAATCGCCGGTGTCTGACGATACCGCCGAGCAGTTTACCCAGGGGGTGCAACTGCACAACGAGAAAGATCTCACCAAACCTGCAGTGCTGGAAGTGATCACCCCGACCGAAGTACGCCTTACCATCAGCGAAGGTCGTTATCATCAGGTGAAACGTATGTTCGCTGCTGTGGGTAACCGCGTGGTCGGCTTGCACCGCGAGCGCATCGGTGAGATTGCCCTTGATCCCGAGCTTGAACCCGGTGAATACCGCCCGTTGACGGAAGAAGAAATTGCCAGCGTTGGCATGACTTCCCGCTAATTTCAGGAGCACACTGTGACCACCAGGCCACACTCATCAATCAGCATCGTGTTTATCCTTGGTCTGCTGGCCATGTTGATGCCGCTGTCTATCGACATGTACCTGCCTGCACTGCCGGTGATTTCCGCGCAGTTTGGCGTACCGGCCGGCAGCGCGCAAATGACGCTCAGCACCTATATCCTCGGTTTTGCCGTTGGCCAATTGTTGTATGGCCCGATGGCGGACAGCATTGGCCGCAAGCCGGTGATCCTCGGGGGAACGCTGGTGTTTGCGGGTGCGGCGGTGGCCTGTGCGCTGGCGCAGACGATCGATCATCTGATTATCATGCGTTTCTTCCACGGTCTGGCGGCTGCGGCGGCGAGCGTGGTGATAAATGCCCTGATGCGCGATATCTATCCGAAGGAAGAGTTCTCGCGCATGATGTCTTTCGTCATGCTGGTGACCACCATCGCGCCGCTGTTGGCTCCGATGATTGGTGGCGCAGTATTGGTATGGTTTAGCTGGCACGCGATTTTCTGGATTCTGGCGATTGCCGCGCTGCTGGCCTCAGCGATGATTTTCTTCTTTATCGATGAAACTTTGCCGGTGGAACGTCGGCAGAAGTTTCATATTCGCACCACTATCGGAAACTTTGCGTCGTTGTTTCGTCATAAACGCGTCCTGAGCTACATGCTGGCGAGCGGCTTCAGCTTTGCGGGAATGTTTTCCTTCCTGAGCGCCGGTCCGTTCGTGTACATCGAAATCAACCACGTCTCACCGCAGCATTTCGGCTACTACTTCGCGCTAAACATCGTGTTCCTGTTTGTGATGACCATCATTAACAGCCGCTTTGTCCGTCGGGTTGGGGCCATCAATATGTTCCGCGCGGGGCTGTGGATCCAGTTTGTAATGGCTATCTGGATGGTGCTAACCGCTTTCTTTGGCATCGGTTTCTGGGCGCTGGTGGTCGGTGTAGCGGCGTTTGTCGGCTGTGTGTCGATGGTGTCATCCAACGGCATGGCGGTAATTCTCGACGAGTTTCCTCACATGGCGGGAACCGCATCGTCCCTGGCGGGGACATTCCGTTTCGGCATTGGCGCGATTGTCGGTGCGCTGCTCTCAATGGCGACGTTTAACACCGCCTGGCCGATGATTTGGTCGATCGCGTTTTGCGCCACCAGTTCGATTCTTTTCTATCTCTACGCCAGTCGGCCACGAAAATCGGCAAGCTGATGAAGAAAAGGGGCCAATGCGGCCCCTTTTTTTGACGCTCGTCAACCAAACTCTCGTTTGTTTACCCCTTGTTTGTTTCTTTTATGTAAAATCTATTTATGTAAAAAGTCACATCGTTGTAGTTAAAAAGGTTGAGTTAGATCGCAGAAACGGGTACATATAGCGCCAAAGCGAGCCTGTAACTCACAAAATAATGCCCTGTAAAATCAGACTTCATAGCTTGTAACATCAGGCTGTATGCGGTTTCTCAGGAAAATAACGGCAGGTTAGCAACGATGTGTTACTATAAATGTAAATAAATTGTGAAGGCTTTTTTGCTTCCGGGGAAAGAACGTGAATACATTACAACTCTCTATAGTCCATCGCTTGCCCCAGAGCTATCGCTGGTCGGCGGGTTTTGCAGGTTCGAAAGTTGAACCGATTCCGCAAAGTGGAAAAGAGGGCGAAAACAGTCTGGTTGCGCTGAAGTTACTCAGCCCGGATGATGAAAATGCATGGCCGGTTATGGAGCGTTTGAGCCAGGCGCTGACCGATATCGAAGTTGTCAGCTCTGTGCTGGAGTGCGAAGGCGAGCCGTGCCTGTTTGTAAACAGCCAGGATGAATTTGCGGCGACCTGTCGTTTGAAAAACTTTGGTGTTGCGATCGCCGAGCCGTTTTCCGGCCAGTATCCTTTCTGAGCGTCAGCTCAACGCTAGCAGCTGACGCGTATACTCATGCGTCGGCGCGGCAAAAACGCGCTGACAATCACCCTGTTCGACCACTTCTCCCTGCCGCAACACAATCACCTGATGGCACAATGCGCGCACTACGTGTAAGTCGTGGCTGATAAAGATATAGGCCAGCCGGTGCTTTTCCTGTAATCCCTTCAGTAATGCCAGAATCTGCGCTTGTACCGTTCTGTCGAGGGACGACGTCGGTTCATCCAGAATAATCAACTCGGGCTTCAAAATCAGCGCGCGGGAGATGGCAATTCGCTGGCGCTGACCGCCGGAAAAGGCCGCCGGATATCGATGGCGTGTCTCTGGGTCCAGCCCTACTTCCCGCATCACACGAATCACTTCATCTTCTCGCTGGCGAGCGCTCAGTTCCGGGTGATGAACGCGCAGCCCTTCCTCAATAATTTGCAGCACGTTCAGCCGGGGATTGAGCGACGAGTTCGGGTCCTGAAATACCACCTGCATTCGTGGTCGCACGGGTAACATCTGCCTGCGGTTCCAGCTGTGAAGCGGTTTACCGTCAAACATAATGGTGCCGCGAGAGGCAATCAGGCGCAGCAGTGCCAGGCCTGTGGTGCTTTTCCCGGAACCTGACTCGCCAACCAGCCCCAGCGTTTCACCTGGACGCAGCGAAAAGCTGACGTTCTTCAACACGGTATTCTCTGCCACCTGGCGGCGGAAAATACCTTTACGCACCGGGAAGGCGACGCCGAGGTTTTCGACGTTCAATAGCGGTGGGCTGCCCGCCGTCAGCGGGACCGGATCGCCCGATGGCTCGCTGTCGAGCAGGCGCTGTGTGTAAGGGTGTTGAGGCGCATGGAACAGGGCGCTCGCTGTATTCTGTTCGACGCAGCGGCCGTTTTGCATCACCGCCACATTATCCGCCAGCTTCTTCACAATGCTGAGGTTGTGGGTGATAAACAGCAGACTCATGTTGAGTTCAGCCCGTAGTTCGCGCAGGAGCTGCAGGATTTGCGCCTGCACCGTGACATCCAGCGCAGTCGTCGGCTCGTCGGCAATCAGCAGTTCCGGGCGCGTCAGCAGTGCCATGGCAATCATCACACGCTGGCGCTCTCCGCCCGACAGCTGATGCGGAAAGTCCGTCAGCCGTTTGGCGGCATTGCGAATGCCGGTACGCTCCAGACAATCAAGAATCTCGCCTCGGGCAGCTTCTTTGCGCATTCCCCGGTGCAGGGACAGCACTTCGTACAGCTGTTTTTCCAGGGTGTGGAGCGGGTTTAGCGACACCATCGGTTCCTGGAAGATCATCGCGATTTTATTCCCGCGCACCCCGCGCAGGGTATGTTCATCTGCGTGCAGCAACGACTGGCTGTGGAACAGGATATCGCCCTGCGGATAAACCACCGGCGGTGAGGGGAGCAGACGCAACACCGACAGCGCCGTCACACTTTTTCCGGAGCCGGATTCACCGACCAGCGCCAGCGTTTCCCCGGTGTGGATTTGCAGAGATAAATCACTCACCACGTCACGCGTCTCACCCTGCTGGGTAAAAGCGATAGAAAGATGTTCAATGCTAAGAAGAGGCTGGGTCATCTTATACCGCCTTGTTAGGATCGAAGGCATCGCGGACCGCTTCGCCAATAAAAATCAGTAGCGACAGCAATATGGCCACGGAAAGAAATGCCGTAATACCCAGCCACGGTGCCTGCAAATTGTTTTTGCCCTGCAACAGCAGTTCGCCTAATGACGGTGAGCCGAGCGGTAAACCGAACCCCAGAAAATCCAGCGAAGTCAGGGTGGTAATCGAGCTGCACAGAATAAACGGCAGAAAGGTTAGCGTCGCCACCACCGCGTTGGGCAGCATATGGCGGAAGATAATGCTGCGATCGCTGACGCCTAATGCCTGTGCTGCGCGGATATAATCGAAATTACGGGTGCGTAAAAACTCTGCGCGTACCACGCCCACCAGCGCCATCCAGCCAAACAGAACCGTAATGCCCAGCAGCCACCAAAAGTTAGGTTGTAATACGCTTGAGAGCAAAATAATCAAAAACAGCGTCGGCATTCCGGACCAGACTTCAATAAAACGCTGGCCCCAGAGATCGATTTTGCCGCCGTAATAGCCCTGAACTGCGCCTGCCACCACGCCCATCACGCTTGAACACAGCGTCAGCATCAGGCCGAACAGAATGGAGATCCGCGTACCGTAGAGAATACGTGCCAGCACATCCCCGCCGTTCGCGTCGGTCCCTAGCCAGTTTTGCGCCGAGGGGGCAGAAGGGAAGGGCGTCGAGGTGGAGAAGTTAATGCTGTTCGCGCCAAAACGAATCGGCGCCCACAGCGTCCAGCCGTGGTTGTCGAGCCGATCGCGCAGCCACGGGTCCTGATAATCCGCCGGTGTGGCAAACGGCCCACCGAAATCGCTTTCGCTGTAGTTACTGATAACCGGCGTGTACCAGCGATCGTTAAAATGCACCAGCAGCGGTTTGTCGTTGGCGATAAGTTCTGGACACAGGCTCAGGATAAACAGCACGGCAAAGATCCACAGGGACCAATAGCCGCGACGGTTATGGCGAAAACGCGCCCAGCGGGCCTGGTTGACGGGGCTTAAATGCGGCATCAGCGGCCCTCAAAATCAATACGGGGATCGACCAGCGTGTAGCTGATGTCGCTGATAATATTCAGCAGCAGGCCGATCAAGGTGAAAATATAGAGTGTGCCAAACATAACGGGATAGTCGCGTGAGACGGTGGCTTCGTAGCCGAGCAGGCCAAGGCCATTGAGGGAGAACATCACCTCGATTAGCAGCGAGCCGGTGAAAAACATGCTGATGAAAGTGGCCGGAAAACCGGCGATCACCAGCAGCATGGCGTTGCGAAACACATGCTTCCACATGATTTGCTTTTCGCTCACCCCTTTTGCCCGCGCGGTCACCACGTACTGCTTGCGGATCTCATCCAGAAACGCGTTTTTGGTCAGCATCGTCAGGGCGGCAAACCCACCGATAACGGTCGCCAGCACCGGCAGGGTGATATGCCACAGATAATCGGTGATTTTCTGATACCACGGCAATGAGCTGAAGTCAGCTGACACCAGTCCGCGCAGCGGGAAGAGGTCAAAATAACTGCCGCCAGCAAAAAAGACGATCAGCAGAACCGCGAACAGAAACGCCGGGATCGCGTAACCAATGATGATGAAAGTGCTGCTCCAGATGTCGAAGCGGCTGCCGTTATGCACCGCTTTGCGTATTCCCAGAGGAATCGACACCAGATAGATAATTAGCGTGCCCCACAACCCGAGGGTTATCGATACCGGCAGGCTATCTTTAATGAGCTGGATCACCGAGGCGCTGCGAAACAGGCTGTCACCGAAATCGAAACGCACGTAATCCCAGAGCATTTTGAAATAACGTTCGTGAATCGGTTTGTCGAAGCCATAGCGATGGGTGATCTCGGCGATCACTTCGGGATCGAGTCCACGTCCGCCGCGATAGTGACTCTCACTGATATTCCCGGTGCCGGTTTGTGCGTGGCTGGCGCGTAGGCCTTCGCCACCGCCGCCGGGTAAGCTGCCGCTGTGGCCAAACTCAATGGCGGCAATGGCCTGATCGACCGGGCCGCCGGGAGCAATCTGCACGATGAAAAAGTTAATGGTAATAATCGCCCACAGCGTCGGGATAATCAGCAATAAGCGGCGAATCAGGTAAGCACCCATTTTTATTCCTTAACGCCGTTCAGCGGGCAGTCTGGCGGCTTTATTGACGTCATACCACCAGTTATCGAATCCCAGCGAGTAGATCGGGCGAACGGACGGCTTCGAGAACTTATCCCAGTAAGCGAGGCGATCTTCCCCCATGAACCACATCGGTAGCATGTAGTAGTTCCAGGTCAAAACGCGATCGAGTGCGCGGCCCAGAGGAACCAGTTTATCTTTATCTCCCTGCGCGGCGATAATCTGAGCAATCAGGTTGTCGATGACCGGGCTTTTGACGCCAGGCGCATTGTAAGAGGAGTTGATATAGTCCGACGCCCACGAAATCCGCAGATTGGTGTTGGGCCACGGTTGGGCCTGCCATAAGCGCGGCATCATGTCGTAATCACGGTTGCGCATGCGGTTGGTTATCTGCGCATTATCAACCTGGCGGATCTCCACGGTGACACCTAAACGTTCCAGATTGTGCTGGAACGGCAGCACCCACTGATTATTGCCCGCTGAAGAGAGCAGCAGCTCGAAGCTGAGCGGTTTCCCGGTTTGCGCATTCACCCGCTTCTGGTTTTTAAGCGTCCAGCCAGCGTCGTCCAGCAGTTTGCTGGCTTTGAGCAGGTTATCCCGGTCGTAGCCATCGCCTTTCGACGTCGGTGGCTCAAAGATGCTGGTAAAGACTTCTGGAGGAACCTCCGCTTTGAGTGGTGCAAGCAGGGTCAGTTCGGCGGCGTCGGGATAACCCCGCGCCGCGTACTCAGTGTTCTGGAAATAACTATTGGTGCGGCTGTAAGCCCCGTAAAACAGCGCTTTGTTCATCCATTCAAAGTCAAAGGCCAGGGTGATTGCCTGACGCACACGTCGGTCGGCAAACACCGGACGCTGGATGTTGAACGCCAGCCAGCGGGTGTCCTGCGCGGATTCGTTTTTTTGCTCATCTTTCACGATGAAGTGGTTAGCAAAGTTTTTGCCCACGTAGCGGGTCGCCCAGTTTTTAGCGCTGACTTCCTGGCGCATATCGTACGCTCCGGCTTTGAACGCTTCGAAGGCGACGTTGTCGTCCAGATAGTAGTCGTAGCGAATGGTATCGAAATTCCAGCGCCCACGGTTGACCGGTAAATTAGCCGCCCAATAATCTTTCACGCGGGAGTAGACGATGTATTGCCCCATCTTCCAGCTGGTGATGCGATAAGGGCCGCCAGCCAACGGTGGTGTGGAGATCGGGTCGCTGAGCTTATGGTCTTTCCAGAATGATTCTGGCATCACCGGGAGCGAGAAAAGACTCAGCATGTTCTCTTTGCCCGGCTCAGCCAGTGCGATGCGCACGGTAAGTGGGGCGATAGCTTTCACGGTGGCACCTTTGAACACCAGGCGAAACTGCGGCACACCTTCAGTCATAAATTTATGAAAGGTAAAAGCAACATCGCTGGCTTTGACGGGGGAACCGTCATGAAAACGTGCGCGGGGATTGAGCGTCACTTCCGCCCAGGAAAAGTCATCTGCGTAACGGACGGAATCGGCGATAAGCGGGTAGTAGCTTCCTGGCTCGTCATCAGAGGTGACAAAAAGCGTGTCATTCAGCGAATCGGTACGCTCAGCGGCGACTCCGCGTAGGGCAAAACGGTTGAAATTGTCAAACGTCCCTAGCGAAGAGAGAGTGATATTCCCGCCTTTAGGTGCCGCAGGGTTAACGTAATCGAAGTGGGTAAAGTTTGCCTCATACTTTGGCTCGCCAAGCACGGCAAACGCATAGCTCTCTTTAATATTCTGCGCCTGGCAAGTCACGCTGATGAACGCCATTAACAGCAAAACAAAGCGCATAGTCATTCGCAGCGTATCCCTCTTCTATTCTGGCTCACCGTCAGTGAGACTTATGGTTAGCTGATAATAAGTGACGAAACCGCCATTGTGAAATCATTCACTGTCTTTAACAAAATCAGGTTCCCATTTCAGGAATTGTGCCAGCGGCATGGGGCGGCTAATCCAGTAACCTTGCAGGTAGTTCACGCCATGTTGGCGGAGCCAGGCTGCCTGCTCGGGCGTTTCGACGCCTTCAGCAACTGTCACCATATTCAGGCGTCGTGCCAGCGTCAGCACGGCATCCAGAACCGGAGAAGTGACCGTTTCCGTACCGATGGCATTCACAAAACCGCGATCGATTTTGAGGTAATCCATCGTGAAGCGTTCCAGATAAATCAGCGCGCTGTGGCCAGTCCCGAAATCATCTATCGCAATTTCAAAGCCTTCATGGTGCAGCCATTCGAATAGCGGGGCGGCTTCGAGCTGATTTATCATGTCGCGCTCAGTCACTTCCAGTACCACCTGGAAATGATCCGGCGGCAGAGAGGCCGCGAATTTACGCATGTCGTCTTTGAAGCTGTCGGCATGAAGATGACCTGGCGCGATGTTAATCCCTAGCTTCGCCCCCGGTGGCAGCACGGTTTGTAGCTGCGGAGCATCGCGGATAATCAGATCGAAAAGATGTAGCGTCAGCGGGACAATCAGCTTTTGCGCTTCGGCAAAATTGATAAACGCATCCGGCGGGATTTCGCCCATCGTCGGGTGCTTCCAGCGCATCAGCACTTCGCAGCCCTGCATCTTCAGCTCTTTCGCATCTACCACCGGCTGATAGACCACATAGAACTGGCCACGTTTTATGGCGGTCAGGATCTCTTTGCCGGGATGCAAACGAATGGTGAGGATATAAAAAGTGAGCGTGCCCGCCAAAATGCCGCATATCAGGCCAAAGAGCAGTGCAAACAGGATTTCGTAGGGCGTCCACTCCTGGGCATACAGGTTTATGGTGAGTGGGACGTCTTTCAGGGTAGCGCTGCGGATAGGGTTTTCATGCAAATCGTTGACGTTGATCAGACGGCCTGACGCGGTGGATAACGCCGTTTTGCCAATGATTACCGCGATACCGGCAAACTCATCCTGACGCGAGGTATAGAGCAAATAGGGCGTTAAATTGATATTGATTGAGGTGAATACACCACCGCCTTTGATCAGCGGATTTTGATACCAGACGACGATCGCGGGTTTGTCTGGCAGCATTGGTGTACCGGGCAGCAGTGCCATATCCACGGATTTAGTGGTATCCAGATCCGGTATCAGTTCCTTCATCGGGACGTCCATCGGCCCGGTGGCCGAAGAGCAAAATGCAGCGTTATCCCGGACCAGTAAAAAGGCGCGAACGTTAACGCTAAAGGCGGCACGGGAGGTCAGCTCTGCGCCCACGTCCTGGCAATTGCTCAGGGTGAAGGGTTGCAGGGTATCAATAGAGGTTTTGAGATCGGAGAAATAGCTTTCCATGTAGACTTTAAGGTCAACAATAAGGGTATCGAACTTCACTTCCCGCTTATGGTAGCTCAGAAAAAACTGCAACATTCCGCAGAGGAGGGCAACAATAATGCCCGCGAGGATGCTGCCTGTCAGAACTTTGCGGCTGGTGGAAAAGAAACGAGTGAGCATAAACGTCATTGTTCCTGGATCGTCGTGGTTCCGGCAGGACGACTAATCTTACGTATTTACAAGACTATAGCCTGGTTTTATATAACCAGTGATATATGAGAAAAGAGCGCGCGGGGTTAAACGGGCAAAAAAAAACACTGCCGAAGCAGTGCTTATTTTTTATCGCGTTGCCAGCCAAGGGATAACCAACAACACGACAGATTAACTGCGACTCAGTACACGGCGCGCTTCGTTATAGCGCTTCTTCCAGTAAGGCTCATTCATGCTGGAAATCGTCACACCACTACTTGTGGAAGCATGAACAAACTGGTCGTTGCCGATGTAGATACCGACGTGACGGCCTGTTGAACCGGCGCGGAACAGAACCAAATCACCGGTACGCAATTTCGTACGCGAGATGGATTTACCCATTTCCTGCTGTTCGTAAGTCGAACGTGGCAGATCTAAGCCAAACTGCTCGCGGAATGTACGCTGTACAAAGCCGGAACAATCGATACCTTTTTTGGTGCTGCCGCCCAGGCGATAGCGCACGCCTTTCCAGCTAGCATACTGGTCCATAATGCGGGACTTAACGTCCAGATTACGTACCATATTCTCAAATTCATCCTGAGAGGCTTGCAGTGACGAGGCATCTTCCATGCCCACAACACGCGTCTCAGGATGCATATTCTTTGCGGTGTTTGTCGTGCTACATGCAGATAACAGTACCGCTACTGCTATTGCCGGGATTCCCCGCAAGATATATCTCAAAATCGGTTGAGATTTGACCATTTTGATTATTTTCCCTTGAAGTCCTTAACGATAAATACCGTTATAAAAATGCCAAACGTGACGAGACTAATTACCTGCGCACAATGAGACAATTCTTTATGGCCAAATCTGTGGTCTAACGCACAAACTTATTCACCCTGAGAATAATTATCTCTGTGAGGCAAAACGAGTTCGAGATTACCCGATCCCCTTAGGCATTGAAAGCAAAAATAGGGGCTTTTTTATAAGAAAATGTGATAGGCAAACCGATTAACCGGGATTGACTAAAATAGCGGCAATTTAGGTTAAATCTTATGCAAGGCATTCATTTGTCAGGTGAATGATATTACGAGAAGGTGACAAAATAGGGCATAAGCGGCGGGAAAAGCATCAGGGTTCGAAATGATCCCTGATGGGTGATGTTAATTTAGGTGGGTTATTTGTTTTGGTTTTGTTGCATTTTACCCGGAAGATAGCGATCAAATAACGCAATCAGACGATCGCTGAGCGGGGTCATTAAGCACCACGGCGCGCCAATCAGCACTGCAGAAAGTGAACCGATAACAATATCCGTTAGCCAGTGCGCGCCAATCATTACGCGTGGGAAAGCGAAAACCACAACAATAATCAGGGCAACTGCGAAGGCTTTTTTGCCGAAATAGCGAAACATGAATGAAGAGAAAATAAGCAACATCATTCCATGATCCCCAGGGAAGCTGTCCTTTGACGCATCCTTGGTGGAGATATGCAGTAATTCACTGACCCGATGAACATTGGGGAAGAACAGCGACGGACTGGAGCGCTTAACCGGCATCAACCCTTGCGCCAGCTGGTTAATCACCACGGCGGTGAGCAGCATCACCAGACCGATCATAATGATTCGGCGGCGTCCTGCGGCATCTTCTTTGAGCCAGAATGAGAGCATTAGGCAGCCCATTGCCAGCAGGGAACAGCCATCGAAGGCGCGATTGTTAGTGATCGCGACAAGCCACAGAATCACCTGGCTCTTGACCAGCTGTTCATTGAAGAAATGGAAGATACCGGAATCAATCGGGAACCAGAAACCGTGATTTACCGGCAGATACCAGGACAAAAAGAGCGCCACACCGGCGGCGTTGAGCAATAATATCAGGGGAAGTTTTTTAATCATCGTCATATGCATAGCAGTTTAGTCGGGGGCAACGTTAGTGGCTTCAACTTAAACGAAGCCTCAACAAGCTCGCCTGAAGTGCGTTCCAGTCGGTGTTAACCGCACTAATTAACTCTATTCGGCTGTCAGGTGGCGCAACGTTTTGGGTTTCAATGAAGAAGTCCGCTCCCTGACGGTTAATGCGAACCAGGCCATCCTGGGTGCGCATAACGCCTTTGACGCGATCCACCGGCGCGAGCCTTGCCCACTCAAGAATACCAATGGTGTCGAAGCAGGTATCGGCATCAAAAATCCAGCCACAGGCCTGATGGCCTTGCCCGCTGTTCAGGCTGCGACGCCAGCGCTGATGTTCCGGCAGGCTCAACGCCGCCAGCCCTTTTTGTGGGGCGTGACTGTGGGAATGTGCGGCGCTGGCAGGCAGTTCGGCTATATTCCGACGCGGCAGGTCGAGCAGCGCATTATCGATTTTTCCCTGCGTCGCCATGACAAACTGACGATCGTTGCCAAAATTCTGCCACCAGAAATCAAAGGCGTCGCGGCTTTCCTGGGAAGCACGGTCCTCTTTATTCGCCACAATGATGTCTGCTGAAGCCAACTGATCGCGGAAGTTCTCATTTTTCACCGCTTTCTCATCCAGTAGCTGGCGTGGATCGAGAATACACAGCGTGGCGCGAAGATCGATCCACGGCTCATACACCGGGGCGGTGAGGAGATCGAGAATTTGCTTAGGATGGCCCAAACCGGTCGGTTCAATGATTAAACGGTCCGGCTTTCCCTGGCGCAGCAGAGTGTTCAGCCCCACCTGCATCGGCAGGCCGTTAACGCAGCACATGCATCCACCGGGGATCTCTTTGACCATCGCGCCACTGTCAGCCATCAGCGCGCCATCAATGCCAATCTCACCGAATTCGTTCACCAGTATGGCCCATTTCTCCGCCGGATCTTTATTGGCCAGCAGATGAAGGATGGAGGTGGTTTTGCCGCTGCCGAGAAAACCGGTTACGAGGTTAGTTTTGGTCACATGCGCTCCAGGAATAATTGTAATGCTGTAACAATTATCAATAATCCTGGCGAAAATTAACAGCGTTGGGAAGGGGTGAGGCGAACAGAGGCGCTTCTGTTCGCCTTAAACGCACGATGGGTTAAACGACCAGAGTCTCGAGCACTGCCTGACGTGCACCGTGTTGGACAATGCGTTGATACGCCTGATTTATCGCCTCGACAAACTGCGGATGCTGCGGTAAATCCGTGCCAAACACTTCGCTCAGCGCCAGCAGGGCGCTGACGCGTTCTTCTTCATTGCTGGTTTCCACAATCGCACGAATTTTATCGCTTAGCGGATCGCGAATATCAATGCTGTTGCCGTCGTCATCAAAACCGCTGACGTAGCGCATCCAGCCCGCAATCCCCAGTGCCAGCAGCGGCCAGGCGCTTTCTCGCGCTAAATGAACTCGCACGCCCTCCAGCATACGCTGAGGCAATTTCTGGCTGCCGTCCATCGCGATCTGCCAGGTACGATGCTGTAGCGCCGGGTTGGCAAACCGATCGATCAGGCTGTCGGCATATGCAGTCAGGTCAACGCCAGTAATTCGCAGCGTTGGAGCCTGTTCATTTAGCATCAGGCGGCGCGCGGCCTCACGGAACGCGTCGTCCTGCATACAGTCGCTGATATGCGCAAAACCGGCCAGATAACCCAGATACGCAAGGAACGAGTGGCTGCCGTTAAGCATCCGCAGCTTCATTTGCTCCCAGGGAAGCACATCCTGCACCATTTGTACGCCTGCCAGCTCCCATTCCGGCCGCCCGGCCACAAAGTTATCTTCGACGACCCACTGGATGAACGGTTCGCAGCTGATGGCACAGGGATCTTCCACGCCCAGTTCGCGGGTTATTTCCGCCAGCGACTCTTGCGTGGCGGCGGGGACAATACGGTCAACCATAGTGCCAGGGAAGCTGACGTGTTCAGCAATCCACGCGGCAAGTTCCGGCGAGCGTTTTTCCGCCATCCCCAGCACCGCGTTTTTCACCACATGACCATTATCAGGAATGTTATCGCAGGAGAGTACTGTGAACGGAGCCAGTCCACGCTCGTGGCGCCGATGCAGGGCTTCCACCAGAATGCCCGGTGCCGAGTGCGGCTCAGATGGATTTTCCAGATCGTGAACGATCCGCGCATTTTGCGTATCCAGTTTGCCCGTCGCCGGATCGATGCAATAGCCTTTCTCGGTTATGGTGAGTGACACAATCGCCACCTGCGGCTCACAAAACTTCTCAATAATGGCCACTAGCGAATCGAGTTTTGCATTCAGACATTCATTCACTGCACCGATGATAATTGGCTGATTACCGTCGGCCCCTTTTTCCAGCACAGTAAAGAGATGATCCTGTGCGCGAAGCTGGCTCATCAACGTATCTCCGCTAAACAGGCTAATCTCGCAGATCCCCCAGTCGCCTCCTTTGGCATTTAGCACGCGGTTTGTTAACAACGCCTGATGCGCGCGATGAAAAGCACCAAAACCGAAGTGAACGATGCGGGAGCGAAGCTGCTGGCGATCGAACTGCGGCAGCTGGACATGAGAAGGGAGCGCGGTCGAGGCAATTGTCTTCATGAAATACACACCTGATTAACCATTAATTAACAAGGTCAGTGTAAAGTTATATGACAGCAAATTGAATTGGTAAGCCGTAAATATCCAGATTCTGTGAGATCGATCAATCAATGTCGCCGGCTGTATTGACCGTCAGAACCAAACATGTATGGTAGTCGTCATTGCATTAAACATATTGGTATAACAACTTGAGAGGGTGTGGCAATGGAACAAACCTGGCGTTGGTACGGGCCGAATGATCCGGTTTCTCTTGATGATGTGCGTCAGGCTGGCGCAACGGGTGTTGTCACGGCACTGCACCATATTCCGAACGGTCAGGTCTGGCCGGTGGACGAAATTAAAAAGCGTCAGGCGGTGCTGGCAGAAAAAGGGCTGACTTGGTCAGTCGTTGAAAGCATCCCGGTACACGAAGAGATCAAAACCCACTCCGGTGAGTTTGAAACCTGGATTGCTAACTACCAGCAAAGCATTCGCAATCTGGCGGCCTGCGGCATTGATACCGTGTGCTACAACTTCATGCCGATACTGGACTGGACGCGTACCGACCTGGAATATCAGTTACCGGACGGCTCTAAAGCGCTGCGTTTTGACCAGATTGCTTTTGCCGCTTTTGAATTACATATCCTCAAGCGTCCAGGTGCAGCAGCGGATTATTCTGCTGAAGAGCAGCAGCAGGCGCAGCAATGGTTTAACGATGCCACCGAAGCAGACATCGAGAAGCTCACCCGCAATATCATCGCCGGTCTGCCGGGTGCGGAAGAGGGTTATACCCTGGATCAGTTCCGCGCGCGTCTGGCGGAATACGGCGATATCGACAAAAATCAGCTGCGCGAAAACATGGCCTATTTCCTGCGCGCGATTGTGCCGGTAGCAGAGGCGTGCGGTTTACGTCTGGCGGTTCACCCGGACGATCCACCGCGCCCAATTCTCGGCCTGCCGCGTATCGTTTCCACTATTGAAGATATGCAATGGCTGAAAGAAACCGTCAACAGCATCAACAACGGTTTTACCATGTGCACCGGCTCCTATGGCGTGCGCGCGGACAACGACCTGGTACGTATGATTGAAACCTTCGGCGATCGCATTCACTTCACCCATTTACGTGCGACCTGCCGCGAAGGTAACCCGAAAACCTTCCACGAAGCGGCGCACCTCAACGGTGATGTGAATATGGTGGCAGTGGTTGATGCGATTCTGAGTGAAGAGCAGCGCCGTAAGAAAGCGGGTGATTTGCGTCCGATTCCGTTCCGTCCGGACCACGGGCATCAGATGCTGGACGATCTGCGTAAGAAAACCAACCCAGGCTATTCGGCGATTGGCCGTCTGAAAGGGATGGCGGAAGTGCGCGGCGTGGAGCTGGCGCTGAAGATGACCAAGTATCCAGAGTTGTTGTAGCTTTTATCGTCGGGTGGCGGCTTCGCCTTACCCGACCTGCACAACAGGCATAAAAAAACCGGCCCAGAAGCCGGTTTTTTTGTAGGCCGGATAAGGCGAAGTCGCCATCCGGCAAAAACGCAATCAGTCCGCACGACCCATATAACGTTTTTCTTCGATATGGATACGGATCTTCTCGCCAGCAGACAGATATTCCGGAACCTGCACCACCAGACCGGTGGTCAGGGTCGCTGGTTTGTTACGCGCACTGGCAGAAGCACCTTTGATGCCTGGTGAGGTTTCTACGATTTCCAGATCTACCGTCTGCGGCAGTTCCAGCGCCAGCAGCTGGCCGTCCCATGTCAGAACCTGCATATCCGGCATACCGCCTTCAGGAATGAACTGCAGCTCGTCTTCAATCTGATCTTTGGTGAAGATGTACGGTGTGTAGTCTTCTTTATCCATGAACACGTATTCGTTGCCGTCGATGTAAGAGAAATCAACGAAACGACGGGTCAGGGTCACGGTATCTACGATATCGTCGCCTTTGAAGCGTTCTTCCACTTTCAGGCCGGTACGCACATCAGCAAAGCGCATTTTGTACAGCGTTGCTGCGCCACGGGCGCTAGGGGACTGAACATCGATATCTTTCACAATCAGCAGTTTGCTGTTGTAGTTCAGTACCATACCTTTCTTAATTTCGTTCGCTCTTGGCATTGCAATGATCCTGTTTACTGGGAGGTAAAAAATATCGCGCCAAATTACTCGCGCGCAGCCTTTCAGGCAAGAGGAATTAGTGGCTTTTGCTATCAATACGCAAAAGGTGTTACTGTGCGCGCCACGCCCGACCCTGCGGGCATCTGTCACTCATTGAGAGGGTTTATGGATTGTCGTCCTGACTGTGGTGCTTGCTGCACCGCGCCGTCCATCTCAAGCCCGATTCCAGGGATGCCAGAGGGCAAGCCTGCGAACACTCGCTGCGTTCAGCTTTCTGAAGCCAATATGTGCAATATCTTTGGTTCGCCGCTGCGGCCAAAAGTTTGCGCAAGTCTTAAGCCTTCCGTGGAGATGTGCTCGACGGACCGTCACAAAGCGATGGCGTGGCTTATTCACCTGGAGCAACAAACGGCTCCCTGAAATTATCATTCATTCAGGTTAAACCTTCTAAGTCTATTCTATGGGAAAAACAAATCCCACATTGACCCTTCACTTAGTACGTGTAATAGTCGTGCGGCACTTTTATATAATAATGAGTTGGGATTTTTCTTGCAGGGAAATATTATGATTCAACGATATATAATAACGACGCTATTATTTTTGGTAGTGGCACTGACCGTGTCCACCCGGACATATGCCACTACACCGGAAGAATATGAACAAGATATTGAACAGCACCTTGCGGGGCTCAAGCCTATAACTTTTCGGGCTGAAAATGAAAAAGATCATATCGTAATTTTTGTCGAAAACCAGTGTTACTACTGCGCCGATGTGCTCAAAAACGTTAAAGCCTATACGGATGTCGGTTTGACAATGTCATTCCTGACGGCTGCTCCTAAGAGCATTCGTGACAGCGTCATTGAGGACATGTCCCGGGTTTGGTGTGCTGCCGATCCGGCAAAGAGCCTGCAAAATTCGATGAAAGGTTTTTTGCCTGATAACGACAGTACGCCAGCATGCACACAGTTAATTGAACAACAGGCGGCACTCGCTGATCGTTTAGAAATCCAGGCCACACCCGCGATGATTGTGCTAAGGCCAACCCCAGTTGTTTTTATGGGAAATGTAAGACCAGAAATTATATTGAAAGAATTATCAAATTAGTAAACGTTCTGCTAATGCACGAAAGAGGCTCCGATATTTAATATGAGTAATTTGCTTCTTGGCAAAATAACCTTCGCCATACTTCTGATGCTGTGGGTATGGCGTATTTTGAGAAAGCGAAAAAAAGAAAAGTACTTTAGTTCAGCTATCTCTGAAGCTGATGCGAAAGAGTGCTATCAATGGCGATATTTCCGCTGGGGTTTTCGGCTTGTTCAGGTTATCTGCGGTGGATATTTTGTCTGGCTATCGATCACGTTTCTGCTGCAATAACTCAGCGGGTAGCGATTGATAATGGTGACACTTTGTCGCAGTGTCACCTCTTTGGGAATGAGGATATCTTCCTAAACGTCTTTAATCCGCGTCAGGCACCCAGTAGTAATGATGCACATCACCAGCGCTATCCAGAACACTGTGTGATAGCTCCAGATTTCCGCCACAATTCCAGCCAGCGATCCCGCGATAATCCAGCCGACACGGGTCGTATTAGTATAAAGAGTGGTTGCTGCACCAGCCTGGCCAGGCATTAAATCCTGGAAGTAGAGCATGCCGATACCTGCCAGGATACCAATATAGATAGCGTTCAGCAGTTGTAACGCCAGCAGTAGCGCCGGGGTATGAACCGTCAGCATCCCGACGTAAAACAGCAAGCCTGCGACGACCGCAATCCGCATCAAAAAACGCTTTCCGAAGCGCTTCGCGTAGTAACCGGCGATCAGCATCGTCGGGATTTCCAGACCCGCCGCCGTGCCCATCATGATGCCCGCCAGTTTTTCCGGCAGGTGCAGTTCATCAATAATAAACAGCGGCATATTGATGATATAGAGGCTGTTGGTGCCCCACATCAGCGTGCAGACGACAAACAGCAGTAGGGCATCGCGACGGTTACGGCGCGGGGCTTCCAGCGCACCCGTTGCCAGTTTCGGCTCTTTGCGCATCGACGGCAGGAAAAACCACACCATGGCCCCGCACACCACAAACGCCACGGCTGCACTCAAATACATCACCGTAAAGCCAAAACCCATCGCCAGCGCGTAAGCCAGCGGCGGGCCAATCACCCACGCCAGCGAGACCTGGGCGCGCAGAATGGAGCTGAACATCACTGCTTCGCGGCCCGTGTGGTCCGCATGTTCGCGTGCAAGGGCAAACATCTGCGGGTTGGCGGTCGAGCCAAAGCTGCTCAGAAACACCCCGACAAACAGCAGAACAAAATAGTTTCGGTTCCAGGCAAACAGCACGCAGGCAAACACGCCGAGCAGGCAGCAGAAGACAATCAGGCTTTTGCGATCGCCTTTCCTATCCGATCGTCCCGCCAGAAACTGGCTGACGAGAATGCCGATGATGGCACTGCCGGTAAAGAAAAAGCCGACCATCGCCGGACGGGCGTGGACTTCGTTGGTCAGAAACAGGCTCAGCGTTGGCGTCTGTAACGCACCGGCGATCCCGGTGAGAAAGGCAACAATCAAAAACGCCGATGACGTCAAATCAAATGGCTTTGGTGAGGCGGCAGCGGGGGAATTGTGCATGGTTTGATATCGGTGATGTGAAGAGTCGCGGAGTTTACGCCGCTTGTCAGAAAATAAACAGGTGGTACGGTCAAATTACCCACGAAAAATCAAAATAGCATTTCAAAATTATATCTGGCTGAAGTGTGCTGAAGCGAAGCGGTAAACGTCCTTGTCCTATCAGCAAATGTTGAAGAAATGTGCTGCACTTCTAAATTCTGAAACGTGAAATGTAACTTTCCTTGCAAGCCATAACATTAAGCGCAAGACTTCTTGAAACGTTTCAGCGCTATCTTGTTTTAACTGACGGAGCAGGTTAGCGCATTTTTTCTCATTAAGGCTGAAACGATTCAATTCAGCGAGAGAGGAGAACCATGTTCCAGTTATCAGTGCAAGACATCCATCCGGGCGAACAGGCCGGTAATAAAGAAGAGGCCATTCGCAAGATTGCCGCTGCCCTCGTGCAGGCGGGCAACGTGGCTGACGGCTACGTAGACGGCATGCTGGCGCGTGAGCAGCAGACCTCCACCTTCCTCGGCAACGGTATCGCCATCCCGCATGGCACCACCGATACCCGCGACCAGGTGCTGAAAACCGGTGTTCAGGTTTATCAGTTCCCGCAGGGCATTTTGTGGGGCGAAGGGCAGGTGGCTTACGTGGCAATCGGCATCGCCGCCAGTAGTGATGAGCATCTGGGCTTGCTGCGTCAGCTGACGCATGTGCTGAGCGACGACTCTGTTGCTGAACAGCTGCAATCCGCGACCACCGCAGATGAGCTCCGCGCTCTGCTGATGGGTGAAAAACAGAGCGAAGCGCTGAAGCTGGACAACGAGACGCTGACGCTCGACGTGGTGGCTTCCGATCTGGTGACCTTACAGGCGCTGAACGCCGGTCGTCTGAAAGAAGTGGGTGCTGTCGAAACCGCTTTCGTCGCCCGCGTGATTAACGATAAGCCGCTGAATCTGGGCCAGGGGGTCTGGCTGAACGACAGCGCGGAAGGCAACGTGCGCAGCGCTATCGCCGTGAGTCGTGCCGCAACGGCATTTGAAGCCGATGGCGAACACGCCGCTCTGCTGGTGACCGTCGCGATGGCCGATGAACAGCCGGTTGCCGTGCTGAAACGCCTGAGTGATCTGTTGCTGAATAACAAAGCTGAACATCTGCTGAAAGCGGATGCAGCGACGCTGCTGGCACTGCTGACCAGTGACGATGCCCCAGCCGATGACCTGCTGACCGCTGAGTTTGTGGTGCGCAACGAACACGGTTTGCACGCGCGTCCTGGCACCATGCTGGTCAACACCATTAAACAGTTCGAAAGTGAGATTACCGTGACCAACCTGGATGGTTCGGGCAAACCGGCCAATGGCCGCAGCCTGATGAAAGTCGTCGCACTGGGTGTGAAAAAAGGCCACCGCCTGCGCTTCACTGCCCAGGGTGCGGATGCTGAACTTGCGCTGAAAGCGATTGGCGATGCCATCGCGGCCGGTCTGGGGGAGGGCGCATAATGAGCAGACGTGTCGCAACTATTACGCTGAATCCGGCTTACGATCTCGTTGGCTTTTGCCCTGAAATTGAACGCGGTGAAGTGAACCTCGTTCGCACCACCGGTCTGCACGCTGCCGGTAAAGGCATCAACGTGGCTAAAGTTTTAAAAGACTTAGGCATCGACGTGACCGTGGGCGGTTTCCTCGGCAAAGACAACCAGGACGGTTTTCAGCAGCTGTTCAGCGAGTTGGGTATAGCCAACCGTTTCCAGGTGGTTCAGGGCCGTACCCGTATTAACGTCAAGCTGACGGAAAAAGACGGTGAAGTGACCGACCTGAACTTCTCAGGTTTTGAAGTCACCGGCGCAGACTGGGAGCGTTTCGTGAACGATTCCCTGAGCTGGTTGGGTCAGTTCGATATGGTTTGCGTCAGCGGCAGTCTGCCGTCAGGCGTCAGCCCGGAAGCGTTCACCGACTGGATGCTGCGTCTGCGTAGTCAGTGCCCGTGCATTATTTTTGACAGCAGCCGTGAAGCGCTGGTGGCGGGTCTGAAAGCCTCTCCGTGGCTGGTCAAACCCAATCGCCGCGAACTGGAGATCTGGGCGGGCCGTAAGCTGCCAGAATTAAAGGATGTAATTGAAGCAGCCCATGCGCTGCGTGAACAGGGTATCGCTCACGTGGTCATTTCGCTGGGTGCAGAAGGCGCGCTGTGGGTTAACGCGTCTGGCGAATGGATCGCCAAGCCACCGTCGGTGGAAGTGGTCAGCACCGTAGGTGCCGGGGATTCAATGGTGGGCGGCCTGATCTACGGCCTGCTGATGCGCGAATCCAGTGAGCATACTTTACGTCTTGCTACCGCTGTTGCCGCCCTGGCCGTAAGTCAGAGCAATGTTGGAATTACCGAACGTACCCAGTTGGCCGCGATGATGGCGCGCGTTGACTTACAACCTTTTAACTAACAGCAGGAGAGGCATAATGAAAACGCTGCTGATCATTGATTCCGGTCTCGGACAAGCTCGCGCCTATATGGCGAAGACCTTGCTGGGCGCGGCGGCACACAAAGCGCATGTTGAAATGGTCGATAACCCAAATGATGCCGAACTGGCGATTGTTTTGGGCGATAAAGTTCCTGCTGACAGCGCGCTGAACGGCAAAAAAGTGTGGCTGGGCGATATCAATCGCGCAGTGGCACATCCTGAATTATTCCTGAGCGAAGCAAAAGGCCATGCGGCAGTTTATACCGCACCTGTTGCTACCGCTGCGGTTGCATCTGCGACTGGTCCGAAACGCGTCGTGGCCATCACCGCTTGTCCAACGGGCGTGGCGCACACCTTTATGGCGGCTGAAGCCATCGAAACCGAAGCGAAAAAACGCGGCTGGTGGGTGAAGGTTGAAACCCGCGGTTCCGTGGGTGCAGGCAACGCGATCACACCTGAAGAAGTGGCGGAAGCGGATCTGGTTATTGTGGCCGCTGATATCGAAGTAGACCTGGCGAAGTTTGCCGGTAAGCCAATGTATCGCACCTCTACCGGACTGGCGCTGAAGAAAACGGCGCAGGAATTTGATAAAGCACTCGCGGAAGCGAAGCCTTATCAGGCGACGGGCAAATCTGAGTCCTCTGCAACCGAAGGCAAAAAAGAGTCTGCGGGCGCTTATCGCCACCTGCTGACCGGCGTGTCATATATGCTGCCGATGGTGGTGGCGGGCGGTCTGTGTATCGCGCTGTCCTTCGCGTTCGGTATCGAAGCCTTCAAAGAGCCAGGCACGCTGGCGGCGGCATTGATGCAGATCGGTGGCGGTTCGGCGTTTGCGCTTATGGTGCCGGTGCTGGCGGGTTATATTGCCTTCTCCATCGCTGACCGTCCGGGTCTGACGCCGGGTCTTATCGGCGGTATGCTGGCCGTGAGCACCGGTTCTGGCTTTATCGGCGGTATCATTGCCGGTTTCCTGGCAGGTTACGTGGCGAAAGCCATCAGCTCTAAGCTGAAATTACCGCAGAGTATGGAAGCGCTGAAACCGATCCTGATAATCCCGCTGATTTCCAGCCTGGTGGTTGGCCTGGGTATGATCTACCTGATTGGTAAACCGGTTGCCGGTATCCTGGAAGGCCTGACCCACTGGCTGCAAACTATGGGAACAGCGAACGCGGTACTGCTGGGCGCAATCCTTGGCGGCATGATGTGTACTGACATGGGTGGCCCGGTTAACAAAGCGGCGTACGCGTTTGGTGTTGGCTTGCTGAGTACCCAGACTTATGCCCCGATGGCGGCAATCATGGCGGCCGGTATGGTGCCACCGCTGGCGCTGGGTCTGGCGACTATCATTGCACGTCGTAAGTTTGATAAGGCGCAGCAAGAGGGTGGTAAAGCGGCTCTGGTTCTGGGTCTGTGCTTCATCACCGAAGGTGCGATTCCGTTCGCAGCCCGTGACCCGATGCGCGTTCTGCCTTGCTGTATCGTGGGTGGCGCGGTGACAGGTGCAATCTCGATGGCGATTGGCGCGAAACTGATGGCACCGCACGGTGGTCTGTTTGTTCTGCTGATCCCTGGCGCGATTACCCCGGTTCTGGGTTATCTGTTCGCGATTATCGCGGGTACGCTGGTGGCGGGTCTGTCTTACGCGGTGTTGAAACGCCCGGAAGTCGAAGCGGTTGCTAAAGTAGCCTAAACCTATTGTCGGGTGGCGCTTCGCTTACCCGACCTACAAAAAAAGCCGGGTGCTTACGCTGCCCGGCTTTTTTATTTACGCTTCCGGCTTAATTTCCGGTGGATAAACATCCAGATGATTCTGTCCATTGCTGCCATTTTCCATGATGTCTAATTCTGGTGACATTTTTCAATGTTATCATGGGTAAACTCCGCTAATGCAGAGTTTCCGTGAGCATGAGCTTTTTATGAGGCGCTTCCAGGAGAGAGAAACTTCGGAATGCCATGATCTATTTTTACAACAATAAAGAATTAAGAAATAGATATGCTCTCAATAATTTTCTTCATACCCTCAGACTTTGTATAATAATATTAATCGACTCTGATGTTTCTCGTATAATTGCCCGTGTACTATCGACCAGACTAAGCTACCTCGCTAAAAGAATGCAGTCTTGAGGATTATCGAGGCGGTTTATTTAGTCGTCTAACATAAACCTCAGGCGCTGAAGAAACACGACCAGAACGGCAACTGACCAGCCCACCATCAATGCTCCTACCAGCCCTTCAGATGCTCCGATAAGACGCCATTCTCCTGACAGGGTGACATCCCCGTAACCGACGGTGGCATAGCTGACCAGTGAAAAATAGAGGCTGCTTTCCCAGGTGTTGAGCGCACCGGAGTGGAAATAATAGAGGGCAAAAACACCGGCTTCCAGGATATGGGCAACAAGGGCCGTGGAAACAACGAGGATGTTCCTGAGGATGATTCGAAACGCAGATGTTCTGGTAAATTTTACATACCTCATGATCCACAGCATCCAGAGGGAGTGAATAATTACCGTGATAATCAACAGCATTAATATACTGAAAACCATAAATGGGATGCCTATTTAGTTTAGTGTGAGTAATTACTCCTCGTCTTAAAGATGATAGCCGCTAATGCCGATGATGTGATAGAGGTAAATGAGAGTTAAAAAATGGATAATATTTTAATAAAACAATCAGGTAATATTATAGATAATGACACGTATTAAATGTTTAATTCCATCATGCTAAATAATTAAGATGGTTTCCCCCAGATGCGGCAGGGGGAAATGGCTGACGGGCTCTATGGATACCGGGATAACGATGACTTCTTCCTGAAAATCAAAGCACCGTTCCCCGGTAAAGCGCGATGAACCTTTTTTATGCGGCTTGTTCAGCCGTTTGCTGGGCTTTCAGCCAGGCGATCTCTTCCGCCCAGATATCGGGGTTCACCGTTTCGAGCACCATCGGGATGCCGTCAAAACGGTCGTCCTGCATGATAAAGCGGAACGCGTCATGACCGATGTTGCCTTCACCAAGGCTGTGATGGCGGTCAACGCGACTGCCGAATGCGCTCTTGGCGTCGTTCAGGTGCATACCGCGCAGATACCTAAAGCCCACGATACGTTCGAACTCCGCAAAAGTTTTTTCACACTCTTCGCGCGAACGCAGGTCATAGCCAGCAGCAAACGCGTGGCAGGTATCGATACATACGCCAACGCGGGATTTGTCTTCCACACCGTCGATGATCGCTGCCAGATGTTCAAATTTGAATCCCAGATTGCTGCCCTGACCGGCGGTGTTTTCAATGACTGCCGTCACGCCCTGAGTCTGGGCCAGCGCAATGTTGATAGACTCGGCGATGCGCGCCAGACAGGCGTCTTCGTCGATTTGCATCAAATGGCTGCCTGGATGGAAGTTCAGCAGCGTCAGGCCAAGCTGCTCGCAGCGTTGCAGTTCATCAAGAAACGCATCACGGGATTTTTCCAGCGCTTCTTCGACCGGATGGCCCAGGTTGATGAGATAGCTGTCGTGGGGAAGGATCTGACCCGGCCCGAAACCATACTTTTCGCAGGCGGCTTTGAAATCATCAATCACTTCAGCGGTGAGCGGTGCCGCGCGCCACTGACGCTGATTTTTGGTGAACAGGGCGAAAGCGGTCGCCTCGATTTCGGCGGCGCGAATGGCGGCATTCGCAAGACCACCTGCTGCGCTCACGTGCGCTCCAACGTATTTCATAAGGGACTCCTGTTAACCCGAAACGCTTATGATAGCGGGTTAACAGGAGAAGGATGTAGTGGTTTATGCCATCAGGCTATGAACCGCCAGGTTAATCGCGCCCCCGCCAACAATCAGCCAGGCGAAGAGCATCAGCGCCATCAGCAGCGGTTTTGCGCCGGCTTTTTTCAGTGCACTGACGTGAGTGGTCACGCCCAGTGCCGCCATCGCCATCGCCAGTAAAACCGTATCCAGCGTGACCAGCATATCAACCACTGCTTTTGGCAGCAGATGGAAGGAGTTAAAAATCGCCACCACGATAAACAGAATCGCAAACCACGGAATAGTGATTTTGCTTTTCTCGCCTTTGCCCGCTGGAGTCAGCTGTTTAACGCGTGCCGCCAGAATGAGCAGGAACGGGGCCAGCATCATGACGCGCAGCATTTTAGCAATCACTGCTGCATTTTCAGCGTCCGGGCTGATGGCATGGCCCGCTGCGACCACTTGTGCCACTTCATGCACGGTCGAACCAATGTAGATGCCGTACGCTTCCGGGGTGAACCAGTGCGCCAGCAGCGGGTAAATGGCTGGATACAGGAAAATTGCCAGCGTACCGAAAATAACCACGGTGGCTACCGAAACGGTCACTTTACTGGATTCCGCTTTGACCACCGGTTCCGTCGCCAGAACTGCCGCTGCACCGCAAATACTGCTACCTGCGCCAATCAACCAGCTGGTTTGTTTGTCGAGACCAAACACTTTTTGGCCGATAACGCAGGCTAGCAAGAAGGTACTGGTCAGCGTCAGCACGTCGATGGCGATGCCGCTCACGCCGACATCCGCAATTTGCGCGAAGGTCAGGCGAAAACCATAAAGAATAATCCCCAGGCGCAGCAGATGCTGTTTCGCGAACAAGACGCCGCCGTCGCATGAGCTCCAGATTTTAGGGTAAACCGTATTCCCGACGACCATCCCCAGCAGGATCGCCAGGGTTAATGCGCTGAAACCTGCCCCGGCGATGGCTGGAATGCTGCCGCCCCATAATGCCGCGCCGGTGATGAGTGCGCTCAGCGCAAGCCCCGGAACGTAATGCCACAGCGTACGATGATGATGCACAGTGAGTTCAGTCATAGCCTTCTCCTTTCAATGGTTAAAAGGTTACGGCGCTCTGGCTTAAAAATAAAATTGATTATATATTTATAATTAATCTTTATAAGTGGTAAGCAACGCGCTTACCCGCGCGGAAGGCCACTATGCACATTACATTGCGTCAACTCGAAGTCTTTGCCGAAGTCCTGAAAAGCGGGTCAACCACGCAGGCTTCGCAGCGCCTTGCGTTGTCCCAGTCAGCGGTCAGCGCGGCGCTGACCGATCTGGAAGGGCAGCTTGGGGTGCAGCTTTTCGACAGAGTAGGGAAACGGCTGGTAGTGAACGAACACGGGCGACTGCTGTATCCGCGCGCGTTGGCTTTGCTGGAGCAGGCGATCGAAATTGAACAACTTTTCCGCGAAGACAACGGCGCAATTCGTGTGTATGCCAGCAGTACGATTGGCAACTATATTCTGCCGGAAGTGATAGCCCGCTATCGCCGCGATTTTCCGACGCTGCCGCTGGAGATGAGCGTCGGTAACAGCCAGGATGTGATCAACGCGATCATCGATTTCCGCGTCGACATTGGTCTGATCGAGGGACCATGCCATAACGTGGATATCATTGCCGAACCCTGGCTGGAAGATGAGCTGGTGGTGTTTGCCTCTCCCGCATCGTCTTTGCTGAAGGGCGAAGTGACGCTGGAGCGCCTGGCGCAGGCGCCGTGGATTTTGCGCGAGCACGGTTCCGGTACGCGCGAAATCGTAGACTATTTGCTGCTTTCCCATCTGCCGCAGTTCCAGCTCGGTATGGAACTGGGGAATTCCGAGGCCATCAAGCACGCGGTGCGCCACGGTCTCGGGATCAGCTGTTTATCCCGTCGGGTGATCGCCGAGCAGCTTGAGAGCGGGTCGCTGATTGAAATCCCGGTCCCGCTGCCGAAGCTGGTGCGCACGCTGTGGTGCATTCACCATCGCCAGAAACACCTGTCGAACTCGTTGCAGCGCTTTTTGCGCTATTGCGAAATGTAGACCAGGCTCTGCTTTACTTATAATTCCTGGGCAGTCATGAAGCTCTCTTATAACAGAGCATTTCTGCCGGAAGGTTCGCAGATCGTCTGCTACAATCTCGCCTCATTTTTTGAATGGACAGCATTTTCATATGGTTTCCGAAACTAAAACCACAGAAGCGCCCGCGCTACGCCGCGAACTCAAGGCGCGTCACCTGACGATGATCGCTATTGGCGGATCAATCGGTACAGGTCTTTTTGTTGCCTCTGGCGCAACTATTTCAGCGGCAGGTCCCGGTGGCGCGCTGTTTTCTTACATGCTGATTGGTCTGATGGTGTACTTCCTGATGACCAGTCTGGGCGAACTGGCGGCTTACATGCCGGTCTCTGGCTCCTTCTCTACTTACGGCCAAAAATACGTTGAAGAAGGCTTCGGCTTCGCGCTGGGTTGGAACTACTGGTACAACTGGGCGGTGACCATCGCCGTTGACCTCGTGGCCGCACAGCTGGTGATGAACTGGTGGTTCCCGGACACGCCAGGCTGGATCTGGAGCGCCATCTTCCTGGCGGTGATTTTCCTGCTGAACTACATCTCTGTGCGCGGTTTTGGCGAAGCGGAGTACTGGTTCTCACTGATTAAAGTCGCGACCGTGATCATCTTTATCATCGTCGGCGTAGCAATGATTGTCGGCATCTTCAAAGGGGCGCAGCCTGCGGGCTGGAGCAACTGGCAGATAGGCGAAGCGCCGTTTGCCGGCGGTTTTGCGGCGATGATCGGCGTGGCGATGATTGTCGGCTTCTCCTTCCAGGGCACTGAGCTTATCGGTATCGCAGCTGGTGAATCTGAAGATCCTGAGAAGAACATTCCGCGCGCGGTGCGTCAGGTGTTCTGGCGTATTCTGCTGTTCTATGTGTTCGCGATCCTGATTATCAGCCTGATTATTCCTTACACCGATCCAAGCCTGCTGCGTAACGATGTGAAAGACATCAGCGTCAGCCCGTTCACGCTGGTATTCCAGCATGCGGGTCTGCTCTCTGCGGCGGCGGTGATGAATGCGGTAATCCTGACGGCGGTGCTGTCGGCGGGTAACTCCGGGATGTACGCGTCAACGCGTATGCTTTACACCCTGGCTTGCGACGGTAAAGCGCCACGTATTTTCTCTAAACTGTCTCGTGGCGGCGTACCGCGCAATGCGCTGTATGCGACCACGGTAGTGGCGGGTCTGTGCTTCCTGACGTCGATGTTTGGCAACCAGACGGTTTATCTGTGGCTGCTGAACACCTCCGGTATGACCGGTTTCATCGCCTGGCTCGGTATTGCTATCAGTCACTATCGTTTCCGTCGCGGCTACGTGATGCAGGGACATGATATTAATGACCTGCCGTATCGCTCCGGGTTCTTCCCGCTGGGACCGATCTTCGCCTTCATTCTGTGCCTGATCATCACGTTCGGCCAAAACTACGAAGCCTTCCTGTCTGACACCATCGACTGGGGCGGCGTAATGGCGACCTACATTGGTATTCCACTGTTCCTGATTATCTGGTTTGGTTACAAACTGACGAGAGGAACCCGCTTCGTTCGCTACAGCGAAATGGAATTCCCAGGACGATTCAAACAATAATCGCACTTCCTCTCTTTTAGCCCGCTCATTCGAGCGGGCTTTTTTATCTCCACAGTATGCATAAAAGACATAATTGTTAACAATTGAATTGATAATAATTATCGTTTGTTTTATCGTTATCGCCGTTATCAAAAGGATGAAGGAGTCAGCGTCGCGTTGTGGGTTAGACGATGACGTTACTGCCACACCTGCAAATAAACACACAGCCGACCAGCCAAAGAAGCCGGCGGTATGCAATGCACTGTGAGCAATAATTATTTGATATTGTTGTGTTTACCTCATGGAGATATGGAATGTTTAGGTTAAATCCCTTCGTACGGGGAGGACTTTGTGCGTCTGCAATGTCCCTGGCGTTACCGGTTATCGCGGCTGAATCTGGCGATACGCTGGTTGTCACGGCGTCTGCCACCGAACAAAACCTCAAAGATGCGCCAGCCAGTATCAGCGTCATTACTCAGGAAGATCTGCAGCGTAAACCCGTTCAGAATCTGAAAGATGTGTTACAAGACGTGCCAGGCGTGCAGCTCACCAATGAAGGGGATAACCGTAAAGGGGTCAGCATCCGTGGGCTGGACAGCAGCTACACCCTGATTCTGGTGGACGGTAAGCGCGTCAACTCCCGCAACGCCGTCTTCCGCCATAACGATTTCGATCTCAACTGGGTCCCCGTCGATGCTATCGAGCGCATCGAAGTGGTGCGCGGCCCGATGTCCTCCCTGTATGGCTCCGATGCGCTGGGTGGCGTGGTGAACATCATCACCAAAAAAATCGGCCAGAAATGGACCGGCACCCTGACGGCAGACACCACTATTCAGGAACATCGCGATCGCGGTGATACCTACAACGGTCAGTTCTTTACCAGCGGTCCGCTGGTGGATGGCGTGCTAGGGCTGAAAGCCTATGGCAGCCTCTCTAAACGTGAAAAAGACGATCAGCAGGAATCCTCGACCTCTGCGACGGGCGAAACACCGCGCATCGAAGGATTCACCAGCCGCGACGCCAACGTCGAGTTCGCCTGGACGCCGAATCAAAACCACGATTTCACCGCAGGCTACGGTTTCGACCGTCAGGACCGCGATTCAGACTCCCTCGACCAGAACCGCCTCGAGCGCCAGAACTACTCCCTGAGCCACAACGGGCGCTGGGATGTCGGTAATAGCGAGCTGAAATTCTACGGCGAGAAAGTGGATAACAAAAATCCAGGCAACAGCAGCCCAATCACCTCGGAAAGCAACAGCATCGACGGGAAATATGTCCTGCCGCTGGCTGAAATCAACCAGTTGCTGACCTTCGGCGGGGAATGGCGTCACGATAAGCTAAAAGATCCGATCAACCTGACCGGCGGCTCCAGCAGCAACACGTCCGCCAGCCAGTACGCCTTGTTTATCGAAAACGAATGGCGCATCTTTGAGCCGCTGGCGCTGACCACCGGCGTGCGTATGGACGATCACGAAACCTACGGCGACCACTGGAGCCCGCGTGCGTATCTGGTGTATAGCGCCACCGACACCGTGACGGTGAAAGGCGGCTGGGCGACGGCATTCAAAGCGCCATCCCTGCTGCAGTTAAGCCCGGACTGGACCACCGGCTCGTGCCGTGGTGCCTGTGAAATTGTCGGTAGCCCGGATCTGAAACCCGAAACCAGCGAAAGCTTCGAACTGGGTCTTTACTATGCCGGGGAAGAGGGCTGGTTAGAGGGCGTGCAGGCTAGTATTACCACCTTCCAGAACGATGTGGATGACCGAATCAGCATCAGCCGCACCGCGAACGTGAACCAGGCGCAGAGCTACCCGAACTACGTTGGGCTGAATGCCGACGGCGAGCCGATTTTCCGCTACTACAACGTCAATAAAGCGCGTATTCGCGGCGTGGAAACTGAGCTGAAATTCCCGCTGGCGGAAGACTGGAAAGTGACGCTGAATTACACCTATAACGACGGACGTGATATCAGCAATGGCGGCAACAAACCGCTCTCCGAGCTGCCGTTCCATACCGCGAACGGAACCGTTGACTGGCAGGCGACGCAGGACTGGTCGTTCTACATGCAGGGTAACTATTCTGGTGAAAAACGCGCTCTCACCGACGGTGCGGCGACGCCTGGCGGATATGTGGTCTGGAATACCGGTGCAGCGTGGCAGGCCACCAAAAATGTGAAACTGCGTGCTGGCGTGCAAAACCTGCTGGATAAAGATCTGAGCCGCGACGACTACAGCTACACGGAAGATGGCCGTCGTTACTTTATGGCGGTGGATTACCGGTTCTGATAGCTGAGCTGTCTGTTTTGCCGGGCGGCACTGCGTTTGCCCTGCCTACAAAACCTGAATGTAGGCCGGGTAAGGCGAAGCCGCCACCCGGCAAAACCACGCACTTATCCGAACAAATGCTCCGCATGGAAGCGGAGATGATCCTCAATAAACGACGCAATAAAGTAATAGCTGTGATCGTGTCCCGGCTGAATACGCAGGGTCAACGGCCAGCTTTTCTGTCGCGCTACTTCTGCCAGAACGGCGGGCTGCAGCTGATTTGCGAGGAACTGATCCGCATCGCCCTGATCGATAAGGGTCGGGATCGCGTCTTCCGCATGACTTGCCTGCATCAGTGCGCAGCTGTCCCATTCCTGCCACGTTGTTTCATCATTACCCAGATAATTCGAGAACGCTTTCTGTCCCCACGGCACCTGCGTCGGGTTAACGATAGGCGCAAACGCCGATACGCTGGTGAACGTGCCAGGATTTTTCAGCGCCATAATCAGCGCTCCGTGGCCGCCCATCGAATGTCCGCTGATAGCCGCGCGATCGCTCACCTCAAACTGTGCCTTGACCAGAGCAGGCAATTCGTCGCGGATGTAATCGTACATCCGGTAGTGGTTCGCCCACGGCTGTTGGGTGGCGTTAAGATAGAAACCAGCACCTTTACCCAGATCGTATCCGGCGTCGTCGGCGACATCATCCCCGCGCGGGCTGGTGTCGGGCATCACCAGCGCAATGCCTAATTCGGCGGCCACGCGCTGTGCCCCTGCTTTAGTGGTGAAGTTTTCATCGTTACAGGTGAGACCGGAAAGCCAGTACAACACCGGCGGTTTAACATTTTCTGCCGTCGGCGGGAGGAAAATGCTGAACGTCATGGCGCAATTTAGC
Organism: Lelliottia sp. 7254-16; assembly: GCF_002922995.1. Classification (NCBI taxonomy): domain Bacteria; kingdom Pseudomonadati; phylum Pseudomonadota; class Gammaproteobacteria; order Enterobacterales; family Enterobacteriaceae; genus Lelliottia; species Lelliottia sp. 7254-16. The sequence goes on along the minus strand of NZ_PQVS01000009.1, from coordinate 109,025 downwards.
GTGGTGGAGTCGTGCCGCCAGCGCTGCTGCCGACCTTCAAAACAACGGTGCTCTTCGAGCAGTTCCATGCAAGGCTCCTGATAGGTATTGATATTCACTCAATCCATAATACAGATTATTCATTCACCTGTGAGTAACTTTCACTTCCGCTCAAACGTCAGATGTTGCATCATGAATTAACTAAATTTTAACAATTGAGGCAATCATGGCGCTGCGTATCGCGCTCAGCGGATTTGTGGTGTTAGTGGTAGCGATGGGGATAGGGCGTTTTGCCTTTACTCCTCAGGTTCCACTGATGATTGCGGCTGGACAACTGACGCTAACCAGCGCCGGGCTGGTAGCCGCCATGAACTATCTGGGCTATCTGGTCGGCGCGTGGGATGCCATGCGTGCGCACCGGTTTGTCGAAGGGCGTCTGTACCTCGGGATTTTTGGCGCAGTGGCACTGACGCTGTTGTCAGCCGTGGCGGATAACGCTGTTATTCACGGCCTGATTCGATTCGTGATCGGCTGCATGAGCGGCTGGTCGATGGTACTGATTGCCGCGTGGACCAACGAACGGCTGGCGCACTACGGCAAGCCGGGACTCAGCGCGGCAGTCTTTGCCGGGCCGGGGGCGGGGATTGCACTCAGCGGCCTGCTGGCGGTTTACATTCAGGCGCGCTCGCTTTCAGCCGGAGCGGCGTGGCAGATTTACGGCGTGCTGGCGCTGATATTAATTGTGCTGGTGGCGCGCTATCTCCCGCGTGGTGGGCAGTTGCATCGCCCTGGCACCACGCCGGAACCGCTGGTCTTGACCCCTGATTTACGTCGCCTGGTCTGGAGCTACAGTCTGGCTGGTTTTGGCTACATTCTGCCCGCCACTTTTTTATCGCAGATGGCGGCGGTGCGCTTCCCCGGTAGCCTGTTTGCGCAGTTTGTCTGGCCAGTGTTTGGTGCAGCTGCCGTGGCTGGCATTGCGTTAAGCATTGCCCTGCGCCATGTTTCAACGTCGAACCGCCGCCTGTCGATAGTGCTGTGGTTACAAGGGGTGGGCGTCTTTGCCGCCTGGCTGATGCCGGGAATCAGTGGGCTGGTTACAGGGGCGCTCTTGGTCGGTGGTGGATTCCTGTGCGCCGTTCAGTTGTCCCTTCTGTGTGGGCGCGAACTTGCGCCGAATCACACCCGTTACATGGCCGGGTTACTGACCACCGGGTATGCGCTGGGCCAGTTGGTTGGCCCGGTCACGTCGGCGATATCGACCTGGCTCACCCATCAGCTTGAACCCGCGCTGGGCCTTGCGGGTGTCGCGCTGATCGTCGGGGGGGCATTGGTCTGGGATCGACAAGCCGAAAGGCAGCAACAATTGCAATAATAATCGCCGTGAATACTGGATTATGTGCGCCGCCTCACGCACAATGAGCGCACACTTTTGCTTCAAAGAGGGCAAAAGGCAGCCACACCTGCAGGAGACAATAATGCCATCACTCAGTAAAGAAGCCGCTCTCGTTCATGAAGCGTTAGTCGCGCGTGGTCTTGAAACCCCGCTGCGTCCGCCCGTTAATGAACTGGACAAAGAAACACGCAAACGTCTTATTTCCGGGCACATGACCGAGATCATGCAGTTGCTGAATCTCGATCTGAGCGATGACAGCCTGATGGAAACGCCGAATCGCATTGCAAAAATGTATGTCGATGAGATTTTCTCCGGCCTGGATTACGCCAACTTCCCAAAAATCACCGTCATCGAAAACAAGATGAAGGTTGATGAAATGGTGACCGTGCGCGATATCACGCTGACCAGCACCTGCGAACATCATTTTGTGACCATCGACGGTAAAGCCACCGTGGCCTATATCCCGAAAGATACGGTGATTGGTCTGTCGAAGATCAACCGCATCGTGCAGTTCTTCGCCCAGCGTCCTCAGGTTCAGGAACGTCTGACACAGCAGATCCTGACGGCGCTGCAAACGCTGCTCGGCACCAACAATGTGGCTGTATCCATTGATGCCGTCCATTATTGCGTGAAAGCGCGTGGCGTTCGTGATGCAACCAGCGCGACCACGACTACGTCGCTGGGTGGTCTGTTTAAATCCAGCCAGAATACTCGCCAGGAGTTTCTGCGCGCCGTGCGTCACCACAACTAATTACAGGGCAGGATAAATGGAGCGTAATGTCACGCTGGATTTTGTACGTGGCGTTGCCATCCTCGGTATCCTGCTGCTGAATATCGCCGCGTTTGGTCTGCCAAAAGCGGCGTATCTCAACCCTGCCTGGTATGGCGAAATCACCCGCAGCGACGCCTGGACGTGGGCGATCCTCGACCTTTTCGCACAAGTTAAATTCCTCACTCTTTTTGCACTCCTCTTCGGCGCAGGGCTGCAGCTGCTGCTCAAACGCGGCAAGCGTTGGATCCAGTCTCGCCTGACGCTGCTCGTTTTACTCGGGTTTATCCACGGTCTGTTTTTCTGGGACGGCGATATTTTGCTGGCCTATGGATTAGTGGGCCTGATTTGCTGGCGGATGATTCGTGACGCGCACGACGTGAAAAATCTGTTCAATACCGGCGTCATTCTGTATCTCATCGGTATCGGCGTGTTGTTGCTGCTGGGGATGATTTCCGGCGGAGCGACCAATCGGTCGTGGATACCGGATGCCGCGAATCTTCAGTATGAACAGTTCTGGAAACTCAAAGGCGGTGTCGAAGCCGTCAGCAATCGTGCCGATATGCTCGGCGATAACCTGATCGCGCTGGGTGCACAGTATGGCTGGCAGCTGGCCGGGATGATGCTGATGGGCGCGGCGCTGATGCGAACCGGCTGGCTGAAAGGGGAGTTTAGTCTCTCTCATTATCGCCGGACGGGGGCTGCTCTGGTGTGCATTGGCGTCGTCATTAATCTTCCCGCGGTTGTCGCGCAGTGGGTGCTGGACTGGGATTATCGCTGGTGTGCCTTCCTGCTACAGGCCCCGCGCGAGTTAAGTGCACCGTTTCAGACTATCGGCTATGCGGCGTTGATTTACGGCTTCTGGCCGCAGATGGCGCGCTTCAAGGTGGTGGCTGCCGTGGCGTGTGTGGGCCGAATGGCATTGAGCAATTACCTGCTGCAAACGCTCATTTGCACCACGCTTTTCTATCGATTCGGTCTGTTTATGAAATTCGACCGACTCCAGCTGCTGGCATTTGTTATTCCGGTCTGGGGGATAAACATGGTGTTTTCTGTTATCTGGCTGCGCTTTTTCCGCCAGGGCCCGCTGGAATGGCTGTGGCGTCAATTAACCGCACGTGCTTCAGGTGTATCATTGAGTAATACATCCAGATAACGATCTGGATCACAATCATTAACAAAACGGATGTAACCGTTTTCATCTGTGTGACCTTCTTCACGTAGTCCCCTCTTCGTCACTGCCAGAATAGCCTCCTTGCTAAACACAGGGGGTGTCTGTGAGTTGCTGCAATCCATATAAGGATGGTGAATATGATCACCATTCGTGACGTAGCCCGCATCGCGGGTGTATCTGTCGCCACTGTCTCCCGCGTACTGAACAACAGCGCGCTGGTGAGTCCTGAAACTCGTGAAACTGTGATGAAGGCGGTGACGCAACTCGGCTATCGCCCGAATGCTAACGCCCAGGCTCTCGCCACCCAGGTGAGTGACACCATTGGCGTGGTGGTGATGGACGTGTCAGATGCCTTTTTTGGTGCGCTGGTCAAAGCCGTGGACGTTGTCGCCCAGCAGCACCATAAATATGTGCTGATCGGTAACAGCTATCACGAGGCTGAAAAAGAGCGTCATGCCATTGAGGTGCTGATTCGCCAGCGATGTAACGCCCTGATCGTCCATTCAAAAGCGCTCAGCGATGAGGAGTTGGCTGGGTTTATGGACCAAATCCCCGGAATGGTGCTCATCAACCGTGTGGTGCCGGGTTACGCCCATCGCTGCGTGACGCTGGATAATGTCAGCGGGGCGATGATGGCGACGCGTATGTTGCTCAACAACGGCCATCAGCGCATCGGCTATCTGGCGTCCAGCCATCATATTGAAGATGACGATATGCGCCGGGAAGGGTGGCAAAATGCTCTGAAAGAAGCCGGAATTTCGCCCGCTGACAGCTGGATTGGCACTGGATCGCCTGATATGCCGGGAGGGGAGGCCGCAATGGTTGAACTGCTCGGACGTAACCTGCAACTGACCGCCGTCTTTGCCTACAATGACAGCATGGCCGCCGGTGCGTTGACCGCGTTGAAAGACAACGGCATTGCCGTGCCGCAGCATCTGTCATTGATTGGTTTCGATGATATCCCGATTGCCCGTTACACCGACCCGCAGCTTACCACCGTGCGTTACCCGATTGCGTCAATGGCTCGCCTGGCCACTGAACTGGCGTTACAAGGGGCCGCAGGACAGCAGGATCTCAGCGCAACACACTGTTTCATGCCGACTTTAGTGCGTCGCCATTCGGTTGCTATTCGGCAAATTGTGGCTCCGATCACTAACTGATTATGTTGGGTGATGTAACCGTTTTCAATCTGTGAGTAAATTCACAGTATCTTAACAAGCCGCTGACTATGATGTCAGCGTTTTAGGGACTGAAACGCTATGTAACGGTGATTAATCACTTTCACTATAGCCAAAGTGCCACAAACAACCAATAAAACGCATTACTGGAGCGTTACCGAACACGGAAGATAGAAATTTTATAAGTGAACTTCGGCTGTCAGTAACGTTTTCTTAACATCTGCCCGCCGACCGTTATTCACAAGAACTACCCTGCATAAAAAAAACCGGAGATACCATGAATAAGAAGGTTTTGACTCTGTCTGCTGTTATGGCAAGCATGCTTTTTGGTGCGGCTGCGCACGCTGCGGATACCCGTATTGGTGTGACAATCTATAAATACGACGACAACTTCATGTCTGTTGTGCGTAAAGCTATCGAGAAAGATGCTAAAGCAGCGCCAGATGTTCAGCTGCTGATGAATGACTCCCAGAACGACCAGTCCAAACAGAACGACCAGATCGACGTTCTGCTGGCGAAAGGTGTGAAAGCCCTGGCCATTAACCTGGTTGACCCGGCTGCAGCAGGTACAGTGATTGAGAAAGCGCGTGGCCAGAATGTGCCAATCGTATTCTTCAACAAAGAGCCATCCCGCAAAGCGCTGGACAGCTATGACAAAGCCTTCTACGTCGGTACTGATTCCAAAGAGTCCGGTATTATCCAGGGCGATCTGATCGCAAAACACTGGGCTGCTAACCCGAACTGGGACCTGAACAAAGACGGTCAGATTCAGTTCGTGCTGCTGAAAGGCGAGCCGGGCCATCCGGATGCTGAAGCGCGTACCACATATGTTATCAAAGAGTTGAACGACAAAGGTCTGAAAACCCAGCAGCTGGCATTAGACACTGCAATGTGGGATACCGCTCAGGCGAAAGATAAGATGGACGCATGGCTGTCTGGCCCGAATGCTAACAAAATCGAAGTGGTTATCGCCAACAACGATGCGATGGCAATGGGTGCAGTTGAAGCGCTGAAAGCACACAATAAATCCTCTATTCCGGTCTTCGGCGTGGATGCACTGCCAGAAGCGCTGGCACTGGTTAAATCTGGCGCAATGGCCGGTACCGTTCTGAACGATGCCAACAACCAGGCGAAAGCGACCTTCGATCTGGCGAAAAACCTGGCCGATGGTAAAGCAGCGGCAGAAGGCACCAACTGGAAAATCGAGAACAAAATTGTTCGCGTACCTTACGTGGGCGTAGACCAGTCAAACCTGGCTGAGTTTATCGGTAAATAAGTTAGATATTGCCTGTTCTCACAGGGCGCAATTCGTTGCGCCCTTTTATAACGCGATATGCGAGGCCGTCAAGGTATAATTATGGTCAGCACAAATACTCAGTCCTCAGGTGAATTCTTGTTAGAAATGAGCGGTATTAACAAGTCTTTTCCGGGCGTTAAGGCTCTCGACAATGTTAATTTAAAAGTACGTCCTCACTCTATTCATGCGTTGATGGGAGAGAACGGTGCAGGTAAATCGACATTATTAAAATGCCTTTTTGGAATCTATCAAAAAGATTCTGGTAGCATTCTTTTTCAGGGGAAAGAGATCGACTTCCATTCCGCCAAGGAAGCACTGGAGAATGGTATTTCGATGGTTCACCAGGAATTAAACCTGGTGCTTCAACGTTCTGTTATGGACAATATGTGGTTGGGTCGTTATCCGACCAAAGGCGTATTTGTCGATCAGGACAAAATGTATCGTGATACGAAAGCGATTTTTGATGAACTGGATATTGATATCGACCCGCGCGCACGCGTAGGCACGTTATCCGTTTCACAAATGCAGATGATCGAAATTGCCAAGGCCTTCTCCTATAACGCGAAAATCGTGATTATGGATGAGCCGACCTCATCACTGACGGAAAAAGAGGTTAATCACCTTTTCACCATTATCCGTAAGCTGAAAGATCGCGGCTGTGGCATCGTTTATATCTCGCACAAAATGGAAGAAATCTTCCAGCTGTGCGATGAAATCACCATTCTGCGTGACGGTCAGTGGATCACCACTCAGCCCCTTGAAGGGCTGGATATGGACAAGATCATCGCGATGATGGTGGGCCGTTCCCTGAACCAGCGCTTCCCGGATAAAGAGAACAAGCCGGGTGAAGTGATTCTTGAAGTGCGTAACCTCACATCCCTGCGCCAGCCGTCTATTCGTGATGTGTCTTTCGATTTGCACAAAGGCGAAATTCTGGGCATCGCGGGCCTGGTCGGTGCAAAACGTACCGATATCGTGGAAACCCTGTTTGGTATCCGTGAAAAAGTCGCGGGTACGATTACGCTGCACGGAAAGAAAATTAATAATCACAACGCCAATGAAGCCATTAATCACGGTTTCGCCCTGGTGACCGAAGAGCGCCGCTCAACGGGGATTTATGCTTATCTGGATATTAATTTTAACTCGTTAATTTCTAATATTCGGAACTATAAAAACAAAGTCGGTCTTTTGGATACTTCCCGCATGAAAAGTGATACCCAGTGGGTTATCGATTCAATGCGTGTGAAAACGCCAGGACATCAAACGCAAATTGGCTCACTTTCCGGCGGTAACCAGCAGAAGGTTATTATTGGTCGCTGGCTATTAACCCAACCAGAAATTTTAATGCTTGATGAACCGACTCGTGGTATTGACGTAGGTGCAAAATTTGAAATCTATCAGCTGATTGCTGAACTGGCGAAAAAGAATAAAGGGATCATTATTATTTCTTCCGAAATGCCGGAATTGTTAGGGATCACAGATCGTATTCTGGTTATGAGCAATGGTCTCGTTGCCGGAATTGTTGACACCAAAACGACAACGCAAAACGAAATTCTCCGTCTTGCGTCTTTGCACCTTTAAGATCAGGGGCTCCTCATGAGTGCGCTAAATAAAAAGAGTTTTCTCACTTATCTGAAAGAAGGCGGTATTTACGTTGTTCTTTTAGTGTTGCTGGCCATTATTATTTTCCAGGACCCTACGTTCTTAAGTTTGCTTAACTTGAGTAACATTTTGACCCAGTCCTCAGTGCGTATCATCATCGCCCTCGGGGTGGCCGGGCTGATTGTGACTCAGGGTACTGACCTGTCAGCCGGGCGTCAGGTCGGTCTGGCTGCGGTTGTCGCGGCCACGCTCTTGCAGTCGATGGAGAACGCCAATAAGGTATTCCCTGAAATGGCGACCATGCCGATCATTGTCGTCGTGCTGATCGTCTGCGTGGTTGGCGCCATCATCGGTCTGATCAACGGTATTATCATCGCCTACCTGAACGTGACGCCGTTTATCACCACGCTGGGCACGATGATTATCGTTTACGGCATCAACTCCCTGTACTACGACTTCGTCGGCGCATCGCCGATTTCAGGCTTCGACAGTGGCTTCTCGACGTTCGCGCAAGGTTTTGTGGCGCTGGGCAGTTTCCGCCTTTCCTACATCACCTTCTACGCGCTGATCGCCGTCGGTTTTGTCTGGGTACTGTGGAACAAAACCCGCTTCGGTAAAAACATCTTCGCTATCGGCGGTAACCCAGAAGCGGCAAAAGTATCTGGCGTGAACGTGGCTCTGAACCTGCTCATGATTTATGCCCTGTCCGGCGTGTTCTATGCCTTCGGTGGTTTGCTCGAAGCAGGCCGTATCGGCTCGGCGACCAACAACCTCGGCTTTATGTATGAACTGGATGCGATTGCAGCCTGCGTGGTGGGCGGCGTGTCCTTCAGCGGCGGTGTGGGTACCGTAGTCGGCGTGGTGACCGGTGTTATCATCTTCACCGTTATCAACTACGGTTTGACCTACATCGGCGTGAACCCGTACTGGCAGTACATTATCAAGGGCGCGATCATCATCTTCGCCGTCGCCCTGGATTCACTGAAATACGCGCGTAAGAAGTAATCTTCACGACGCTTATGAGGCCCGCTGAATCAGCGGGCCTTTTTATTTAGTAGAGTTTTTGCGGCGTGAAAACGCCGTAATGGGAAGTTCTGAACACCGGTGCCGCAGGCCGGGTTTTATCCTCCAGCGCCTCAATAAAGGTTCGTCCCCACCACAGGCTGTCGTAGCGCAGAACCTTCTTCAGCATCAAGCCGTGACGCCGTTTGCGCTCATGAAGCGGCATCGAGAGAGCAGAGTGCAGAGCATCGCTGGTTTCGTTGGCATCGTAGGGATTAACAATAATCGCTTCGCTCAGTTGTTCCGCCGCACCGCTAAACATCGAGAGGATCAGCACGCCAGGATCGTCGACATCCTGCGCCAGGATAAAGGCCTTGGCGCTCAGGCTGGTGCCTTCCGATAGTGGTGTAAACAGCGCCACCTGGGCTTTGGCGTACAGCTCCTGAATCAACGTCTGGCTGCACAGGGTGTTGTGGATGTAATTCACCGGATACCACGAAAAATCACCGTACTGGCCGTTTAACTCACCGCAAAACCTTTCCAGACGCGTACAGAGATTGCTGGTCGAACGAGGATATTCACGCGACGGATCGGATATCTGTAGCAAACTGACATTGCGGATGTACCGCGGATGGTGGTTCAAAAAGGTTCGCATCGCATCCAGCCGGTAATGAATACCGCTAATATCGCTGATCACATCGTTGCTGATAATTATCTGACGTGGATAGTCATCAACCTGACGATGTATGGGCGGTGCCACGTTCTGAGCATCAGCCACAATCCCGCAGGGGAAAATGCCGATGCGGATGGTTTTGCCATTGAGCTGAATAAGGTCAGGCGCCAGACGTGTGACCCGATGGTATCGCAGCACGTAGGTCAGAAAATTACTGACGTCGGCGCTCGACTGAAAGCCAATCACGTCATACTCCAGTAACGCGTTCACCAGCCAGTTATGCTCCGGGATGCTGCGCAGGACGTCACCCGGCGGGAAGGGTTGATGCAGGAAAAAACCGCTCATATTGTGATGCCCCCCATCACGCAGCATTTTGCCCACCGGGAGCAAATGGTAATCATGCACCCAGATAATCTCTTCATCGCGGAGATCTTGCGCGATATCCTCTGCGACGTTTTGCGCATTCATTTTATAGGTCGTGAAATACTCTTTTTGATATTCCGCAAGGTCGGGGCGATTGTGAAATACCGGCCACAAGACTTTATGGATGTATCCGTGATATCCATTCTCGTATTCGTTGGCGGAAAACGGTCTGCTATATACGGTAAAAGTATTAATATCATGGCGGCTTCGTTGTGGTCCTTTTCGGCTGGTCTCTATTTCACCGTCCCATCCGTACCATTTAGCGGAATAATTAATGGCTATTTTTTCCAGAACGTCCAGTAGCGGATCGGTAAATGTCGTCTTTCGCGTAATGCAACGGTTCGAAACAATAATCAACGTAGACATAATATATCCAGTGAATCTGGCCTCGGGGAAATGATATTCCAGAACGGAATTAACTCAGGGTGGATTCTTCCTCTGTCACGATACTTTCGAACCAGGCTAATTCCGACAGTTTGCAGGCGATCCACTGCTGCGAAAACGCGTGTCCCAGGCTGTCGGTCAGATACTGACACTGGGCAAACTGTTCGATGGCCTGCTGCTGAAACAGTGGCAGGGCCGGGGCGGCGTTCTGCGGGTCGGCAAGGTCGTGCTTGTCGAAGCACTCCAGTCCGTACAACATGCCGGTGAGAATGGTCGCGACCACCAGATAGGGGTTGGCATCGGCGCCTGCAAGACGATATTCGATGCGTCGGTTTCCCTCGTCAGAGCACGGAATACGCAGGGCGGCGGAGCGGTTGTTATATCCCCATGAGTTAAACAGGGGCTCATCGAGGTTCTTGCGCAGACGCCGAAATGCGTTCACACCGGGCGCGAGGATGGCTACCGAAGCAGGCATCAGCGCCAGCTGACCGGCAATGCACAGGCGCATCATGCTGTTGAGCTCATCGGCGGAGGAGGCAAACACGTTTTCTCCGTGTACATCCTGCAAACTGAAGTGAAAATGCAGACCATTGCCAGACTGTAGGCTGTAGGGTTTCGCCATAAAGTTGGCTTTAAGACCCTGTTTTTCAGCGACATAACGCGTCAGGCGGCGCAAGGCCAGCACGTTATCACAGGCTTCTAAGATGCGGGAACTGTGCTTAAGATTCAGTTCAAACTGGCCAGATTCGGCCTCTGCCACAATACCGGTCAGCGGGATTTGCTGAACCTGCGCGAGCTGCTCAAGGTCATTAAAAACGGCGCTACGGGCTGTGGAATTCTCCATATTAAAACATCCCTGGCCGCGGATTTCCTCTGGCTGCGGGCTGGAGAGATAAAACTCAATTTCGGGGGCGACCACCGGATAAAGCCCGTGCTGATGAAAGCGCGAAAGCACGTTCTGCAGAATAACGCGCGGTTCCAGCTGACACGGAGCCTGATGGTTGTCGGTCATCGTCAGTAGAATCTGCGCGGTATGCAAGGGGTCCTGAGGCGAAGGGCGCAGCGTGCCCGGCACTGGCAGGCACAGGTGATCGGGTTCGTCATTAAGGGGTTGCGCTGGGGAATGACACGAAACCTTGCCTTTCTGATCCATCGAATAGACGGAAAGCGGAAAATAAAATCCTTTTGAAAGCGTAAAAAGACTCTCAACAGAAAGACGTTTTCCGCGCATCGTGCCATTGATGTCATAAAGATAAACATCTACATGTTGAGTCAGTGGATAATCACTTAAATAATCGTTAACTTCCGACTGTAAATAACCGGGCAGAGATGCGACCGGGAAATTAAGATATGAGCGGATATTTTTCAGAAATAAAGTACTGATGATGGAGTTCATAATTGCGTTTCAGTGAGGCCGTGATGGCGATGAATCCAGCATAAAATAGCCGTTTGTTTTAAGATATAAACGGGCTGTAAAAATGCCACTCACTACTATAAAGAAAATATAAAAATGACTTATTTTTTCTCTTTCTTTTGCAATTCAAGAAGCTGTTCCGGCGTCACCGCTGGATAATCCTGCGCATCTTCAGGCACCTGATGCATCGCCGGAATCGGAACTAACGGGCCGAGGAAACGCGGTTCACGTTTGAACAGATAGAGATCGGCCAGCGCGCCAAAGCGGGCGCCAAACTCACGTACCCGAACGCTCCACATATCTTTCGGTGAGGGAACGGCATAACACTGGGCCTGAATGCCCATGTGCAGGGCGATAAACAGTGCCCGTTCGCAGTGGAAGCGCTGGGTGATAATAATAAAATCGTTGGTATCAAAGACCTTGCGCGTGCGGACGATGGAATCCAGGGTACGGAATCCGGCGTAGTCGAGCACGATATCTGCCGGATCGACACCTGCGGCAATCAAATCCTTTCGCATGGTCATCGGCTCGTTATAACTTTGTTGGGCGTTATCGCCACTCAGCAGCAGGTAATTGACCTTTCCGCTGTTATAGGCGTTAAGCGCGCCCTGAATGCGGTAGCGATAATACTGATTGATAACGCCAGTACGGTAATACTTGGCGGTACCCAGCACCACGCCGACCTGGCGATAAGGTAAATCCTGCAGATCATCAAAGATGTAAGGGGCGGTTTTCCAGCTCATCCAACGGTCGAGGCCAAGTGCAGTCAACAGCAGAATGCCGACCAGGACAAACAGGCTGTAAAACACGCGCTTTAACATGAAGATGGCTCGTTCCGTGAAGGGAAATTTCACTCAGGCTACTTTACCCGCCTGGTAAGCGCAAGAAACAGCGGTTTGATTGGGGGGATTTTCATCAGCAGAGCGGGCATTTCTGCCCGCACAGGGTAATTACGCCAGCAATGTCCGGTCGATGCTGGTACAGCCCAGCGCTTTCAGCGTGGCGGCGGTGGCGTCCCACTGGATCAATGGTGCATCGGCAATTTCAGCCAGAATCGCGCGCTGAATATCCGGATAGTCGTACCCGTTCAGGCTCAGCAGATTCAGTGCGCCTTGCAGCGGTGGCAGCGTCGGGTTGAAGGCGGCGTTTTCAGCGTAGCTCCCGGAGAAAATTTGCCCATCACGCAGCTCCAGCGCCACGCCGCTCGGCGATTTACTGTAAGGGGTATGGCTTTTGTTCGCCGCAGCGATTGCGGCCTGGGACAGCGCATCACCTGTCAAAGCATAGCCGTGATCCTGGTCATCCATCAGCAGAGTTTTGATATCCAGATCTTTCGGGCCAAAGGCATCCGGCAGATAGTCACCCAGCGTATGTGGCTCACGGCCAGGCAGATTGATGCGCAGTTGCAAACCGCTGTTCAGCTCATTCATAAACTGGCGGCAGTGACCGCAAGGAGTGTAGTTCACAGTGATGGCCTGCAGCGCTTTTTCACCGCGCAGCCAGGCATGGCTGATGGCGCTTTGTTCGGCGTGGACGGTCTGTTGCATGGTCGCACCCAGGAACTCCATGTTCCCGCCGAAATACCAGGTCCCGCTCACGCCGCGCGCAATGGCACCAACGTTAAAGTGGGAGAGATCGGCTCTGGCGCAGGCGGCAGCCAGCGGCAGCAGTGCGAAAGCCAGCGCGTCTTCGTCCAGTCCCGTTGCCTGTTTAAGCGTCGTGACCTGCTCTGCGCTCAGCAAGGCGGGGAAGTGCGTATCCGCCAGAACCGGAGCCAGGGCTGATTGCAAATTCTCTGCTAGCTGGGCAAAAGCAGTTTGAAAACGTGGGTGCATGGCAATGCCTCATAAAGGTTAATGGATCGGTAGTGTACGGAGCCACCAGGGCTTTATATGTGATCCACTTCTCATTATGTATGCAACTTATGAAAACAAAATGAAATTTGCGCGACACATCGCAAATTTTAGCCAACGATCGCCAGAATAATCGGGAACAGGAAGGGAGCGATGAGCGAAGTCATGATCCCGCAAATCACCAGCGCCAGCGAACTGAACGCGCCTTCCTGATAGTCCAGTTCAGCACAGCGCGCAGTGCCAAGGGCGTGCGAAGCGGTACCCATCGCCAGGCCGCGCGCAGCTTTGGTCCGGATACGCATTAAATTTAGCAAAGTATGACCAAACACCGCGCCTAAAATACCGACAAAAATAACGCACATGGCGCTGATCGCCGGTATCCCGCCGATGCTGCCGCCAACGGCCATTGCAATGGGTGTGGTCACGGATTTCGGCAGAATAGAGGCGGCAATTTGCGGAGATGCGCCCATCAGCAGCGCCACTGACGTGCCAGTGACCATTGCCACCACGCTGCCAATCAGGCAAATGGTGATGATTGACTTCCAGCGTGCGCGGATTTGATGCAATTGCTCATACAGCGGGAACGCCAGTGCCACAACGGCGGGCTGGAGTAAATCGTTCAGAATCTTGCTACCGGCAAAATAGCGCTCATAAGGAATACCGGTGAACAGCAGGAACGGAATAATGACCACCATGGCAACGAGCAGCGGATTGAGCAATGCCATCTTAAAGCGTGCCGCAAGTTTACGCGCAGCGAAAAACACCACCAGGGTCAACGGCAGCGACCACCAGATATTGGCTATCATTCTTTAGTCCCTTTTTGCCCAATGACTTTGCGTTCGCCGTGCACCAGATGCGAGCTCCAGCTCACCACCAGGAACACCACCAGCGTACTCACCGCACATGAGACCAGAATCGGGCCGTACTGGGCTTTAAGCAGATCGTAATATTGCATCACCCCGACACCAATAGGCACAAACAGCAGCGCCATATAGCGGATCAGCACGTAGCAGCCGGGATTGACCCATTTAGCGGGCAGGATTTGCAGCGCCAGCAGCAAAAACAGAATCAGCATCCCGATAATACTGCCAGGTATGATGATAGGCAGCAGGGAGGCGATGAAAATCCCGGCGTAAAGGCAGGCATAAATCAGCACAAATGCACGCAGGTACTGCCAGAGGGTATTGAATGTTTTGGTCATGGTGAAAGTCCTTGATGGAACGCATTCATCATACAATTAAACATGGAAACGTGCTACGGATCACAACATGAAATTTGAGCATACCAGACATTCCTTTTTGGAACGTTAGGCATTTCCACAGCATTCACAGTAAAAGCCAGTTAAAACAGTGTAGTTGCGGTGACTATTTTTGAAGCGATGATATGATAAAAGGCATTATCGTGGTCAGGAGATTCCGGTGAAAGATTTCATTTTTTTCAAAAAGGGAACACAGATTTCGGCAGTGGAGAAACGTAACGCTGAGGCCGCAACGCTTCTGAAAGAGCAGGGCTATGAACAGCAGTTTGAAGAGGTTACGGCATTGGATGCCGCAAGCGCCCTGATGCGTTTCAACGATATAAAAAAAGAAGAAGATCTGAACTGGTACGCCTTCGCAATGGGGCCGGCTTTCACGATACTCATTGTTATCGTGTTGGGCATATTGGCCTACTGGTTTGTGAGATAGACTCGCGTTAAAGCCTTTGCACGCCTGTAGAGAGCGGCTACTATAGCGCGTCTTTTTTCACAGGTACTGAGAATGCGTGTTTTACTGGCGCCGATGGAAGGCGTGCTCGACTCATTAGTGCGCGAGCTGCTGACCGAGGTTAACGATTACGATCTCTGCATCACCGAGTTTTTGCGGGTGGTCGATATGCTATTGCCAGTAAAGTCGTTTTACCGACTCTGCCCGGAGCTGCATCGCCAGAGCCGCACCTCATCCGGCACGCTGGTACGCATTCAGCTATTGGGACAATACCCTGAGTGGCTGGCGGAAAATGCCGCCCGCGCCGTTGAACTGGGTTCATACGGTGTGGATCTCAACTGCGGCTGTCCGTCGAAAATGGTCAACGGCAGCGGCGGTGGGGCGACACTCCTCAAAGATCCTGAACTCATTTATCGTGGCGCGAAAGCAATGCGCGAGGCGGTGCCAGCCCATTTACCGGTCACGGTGAAAGTGCGTCTGGGCTGGGACAGCAGCGACCGCCAGTTCGAAATTGCCGATGCGGTACAGCAGGCCGGAGCCACAGAGCTGGCTGTTCATGGGCGAACCAAAGATGACGGCTACAAAGCCGAGCGTATTAACTGGCAGGCGATCGGCGAAATCCGCCAGCGACTCTCTATTCCAGTAATCGCTAACGGCGAAATCTGGGACTACGAAAGCGCGCAGGCGTGCATCAAAGAAACGGGCTGCGAGTCGGTAATGATCGGTCGCGGCGCGCTCAATGTGCCCAATCTGAGCCGGGTGATTAAGTACAATGAACCGCGTATGCCCTGGCCTGACGTGGTCACGCTGCTGCAAAAATATTCTCGTCTGGAAAAGCAGGGCGATACCGGGCTATATCATGTGGCGCGTATTAAGCAGTGGCTGAGTTATTTACGCAAAGAATACGCCGAAGCGCTGACGTTATTTCAGGAGATTCGCACTCTGCAAACGTCGGCGGAGATTGCGCGGGTCATTCAGTCCAAATAATCTTGCCCCGACAGGCCAAAGCCTGTCGGGTGACCCTCAGAAAATCATTTTAAAGACGCCTGTCACAACCAATAAACCAATCAGGAAAATAATCAGAATAACCCACAGTAGTATTTTCATTCCCTTCGCCCTCTCTACTTCGCAATAGAAATCAAATCACTTAAAGTGTAGCAGCCTGACGGCGCACTCAAATAATCAGTGCGATGAATGAATGTAATCGATTAATTCATAAGGGAAATATTTTTCTGATTATGTGCGTGTGTTTCAAAGTGCGGGTTGCCACGGGTTACTAAAAAAAAGAAAAGCATCAGGCGTAATTTGCGTCTTTCTATTTTGCGTGAATGGCGTGATGAAACGTTCAATTATTTATTCTTTGAGTTTACCTCTCTCTTTACTTCTTGTGGCGTGTGCTCCAGGCCACGACACGGCGGCTTCACTGAAACCGCAATCGCCTGTGACCCAAATCAGCACTCAGTTTAGCCATACCCAGTGGCCCAAAAACGAATGGTGGAAAGATTTCCACGACCCTGAGCTGGATTCCCTGATTGCGAAAGCGCAAGCCGATGCGCCGGATATGCAGATCGCGCATCAGCGTATCGCGCTGGCCGAAGCACAGGCCAAAATGGCAATGGCAGCGGGTGGCCCTCAGGTTGATTTCTCTGCTGATGCCGAGCGGCAAAAAATGTCAGCTGAAGGGCTGATGGGTCCGTTTGCCTTCACCGATCCAACGGCGGGCACTACAGGGCCGTGGTACACCAACGGTACCTTTGGCCTGACCGCGGGCTGGGATTTGGATCTGTGGGGGAAAAACCGCTCTCAGGTCGAGGCACGCATTGGCAAAGTCAACGCGCAGAAAGCGGAGATGGAACAGACCCGGCAACTGCTCGCCAGCAGCGTGGCGCGTTTGTACTGGGAGTGGCAAACACAGGCCGCCATCGGCAATGTGCTCACCCACATCAAGCAAGAACAAGAGTCAATCATCGCCGTCGATCGCGAGCTGTATCAGCAGGGCATCAACTCTTCTGTTGAAGGCGCCGTCACCGATATCAACGCCAGCAAAACCGAGGAGCAGATGGCCGAAGTCCACGGGAAAATGAAAGCCATCGAAGCGCGCCTGCAGGCGTTGACCAATACCTCGTCGATGAAGCTGGCCCCACACGACCTGCCGAAAGCTGAGGCTTCGCTACCGTCGACGCTCGGTTACGAATTGCTGGCACGCCGCCCGGATCTGCAGGAAGCGCACTGGTATATCGAAGCCTCTATGAACGAAGTGGATGCGGCGAAGGCGGCCTTTTATCCTGACGTCAACCTGATGGCGTTCCTGCAACAGGATGCCCTGCACTTAAGCGATTTGTTCCGCTCGTCGGCGCAACAAATGGGCGTAACGGCAGGTTTGACGTTGCCGATTTTCGACAGCGGACGCCTGAATGCCAATCTGGATATCGCCCAGGCGCAAAGCAATCTGTCCGTCGCGAATTACAACAAAGCGGTGGTCGATGCGGTGAATCAAGTCGCTCGCACAGCCAGTGAAGTGGACACGCTGATCAGTAAGACCCAGCAACAGCAGAAAATTGAAGCCGATACCGCGCGCGTGGTAGCTCAGGCGCAGGCTCGCTTTAACGCCGGGATCATTGCTGGTTCGCGCGTCAGCGAAGTGAAAATTCCTGCTCTGCAGGAGCACATCGCTGGGCTGACGCTGCAAGGCCAGTACGTCGATGCCACGCTGCAACTCACCTCCGCGCTGGGCGGCGGATACCACCACAGCTAAACGCGTGCGGGAGTGATACTTTTACTCCCGCGCACTATCCCGATGCTTGCGCCACAGTCGCCAGGCTACCACCACGACCACCACCACGATTAACCAGATCCAGTGCTTCAGATGCTTATCGAAATTATGCAACCACGGGCCGATCACTTCCCCGCCGACGTACCCAAGCGTGGTAAAAATCAGCGCCCAGGCAATGGCCCCGATGATGTTGAGCGGCAGGAAGATTTTCGGCGGCAAACGACTGGCACCAATCAGCAGCGGGCCGATAATACGAAAGCCGTACATAAACCGGGTGCCGATAACAAACAGGTAAGGATGACGCTGAATCAGCCGCTGGGCGCGGTTGATTTTTTTCTGATGCTTTGAGAAACGTTTGAGCAGGGTCGGGCCAAAGCGTAATCCCAGCAAATAGAGCAGTTGATCGCCAATCATCCCGCCGAGCGCCACGGCGGCCACCACCAGCGGAAAACGGAGTAAACCCTGATGGGCCGCCACCCCTCCGAGAAGCGTAATGGTTTCACCTTCCGCCACACTGCCTATCACCAGCGCCGCATACCCGTATTGTTCAATCAGACTATTGATATCCATAAGGTCAGCGTTGTCTCCCTCTGTGAACCTCTATTAAGCATACACCCTGTGAATCAATGGCGCGGCAACCAGCGTGATTTGCCCGTAAGCGGCATTTTTATTGCTGGTCATAAAATAATCTAAAGCTGAATTATACTTAGGGTATCGCCTGACGGGCCGACAATGAGGGGGCTTTATGAACCATGTCTGGGGGCTGTTTTCCCATCCCGATCGTGAGATGCATGTCATCAGAAGCGAGAATGAAACGGTCGCGCATCACTACACGCACCATGTCCTGCTCATGGCTGCCGTACCGGTGATCTGCGCGTTTATAGGCACAACACAAATTGGCTGGAATTTTGGCGATGGCACTGTCGTGAAGCTTTCCTGGATGACCGGGCTGGCGCTGGCGATAGTGTTCTACGGACTGATGCTGGCAGGCGTGGCGGTGATGGGGCGGGTTATTTACTGGATGGCGCGTAACTATCCGCAGCGTCCGTCGCTTACGATGTGCATGGTCTTCGCCGGATATGTGGCGACACCGCTGTTTATGAGCGGCATCGTGGCGCTCTATCCGCTGGTCTGGCTATGCGCGCTGATTGGGACCATCGCGCTGTTTTACACCGGCTATCTGCTGTACGTCGGTATTCCGACCTTCCTCAACATTAACAAAGAAGAAGGTTTAAGCTTCTCCAGTTCAACTCTCGCCATTGGCGTGCTGGTGCTGGAGGCGCTGCTGGCACTCACGGTCATTCTGTGGGGTTACGGCTACCGTCTCTTCTGAGGTAAAAGCATTGCTGGCGTAAATGCCAGCAATGCAGCATCTGTTCATGATTCTCCACTGGCGACAACTCACCAGGGCCGCTATGATGCCTTTGCCAGCCTGTTTCGCTCGATGTGACAGGAGGCGTACGTCATCACGTGCATGAATAATTATCAGAAGTCTCACCATGCTGAAATTCCGAATTTCTTTGCTTAGCCTTGCGCTGATCCTGGCTGTGCCTGTTGCCGCGCCAGCGATTGCTAAAACAACTGCAGTCACCACTGCCGCTCAACCGGAAATTGCCTCCGGTAGCGCAATGATTGTTGATCTGAATACCAATAAGGTGATCTATTCCAGTCATCCGGATCTGGTGCGTCCGATTGCGTCTATTACCAAATTAATGACCGCGATGGTGGTGCTTGATGCACGACTGCCGCTGGATGAGAAACTGAAAGTCGATATTAGCCAGACGCCAGAGATGAAAGGAATCTATTCTCGCGTGCGTCTGAACAGCGAAATCAGCCGTAAAAATATGCTGCTGCTGGCGCTGATGTCCTCGGAAAACCGTGCGGCCGCGAGCCTCGCGCACCATTATCCGGGCGGGTATAACGCGTTTATCCGCGCGATGAATGCGAAAGCCAAATCACTGGGCATGACCAACACCCGTTTTGTCGAGCCGACCGGTCTATCGATTCATAACGTCTCGACCGCGCGGGACCTGACGCAGCTTCTGCTGGCCAGCAAACAGTATCCGCTGATCGGCCAGCTCAGCACCACGCGCGAAGAGATGGCAACCTTCTCCAATCCGGCGTACACGCTGCCGTTCCGCAATACCAACCATCTGGTGTATCGCGATAACTGGAATATTCAGTTAACCAAAACCGGCTTTACCAATGCGGCAGGTCACTGTCTGGTGATGCGTACCGTCTTTAACGGTAAACCGGTCGGGCTGGTGGTGATGGATGCGTTCGGGAAATACACCCACTTTGCTGATGCGAGTCGTTTACGCACCTGGATTGAAACCGGGAAAGTCACACCCGTTCCTGCGGCGGCGATGAGCTATAAAAAGCAAAAAGCGGCGCAGATGGAAACCGCGCAAAACGATTGATCGTCTGCTGTGGTTATGTTGGTTGTGGTTTTGTAGGCCGGGCAAACGCCGGGCCTACAAGGTCAAAGCAAAACGGCAACTTCGTTGCCGTTTTTAGTGTTTTCTCCCTCTCCCGTGGGAGAGGGCCGGGGTGAGGGCACCAGACCGCACAAATACCGCTATTCCGGCAGCGTCCAGTCACCGTCGTTCAGCGGACGCTGCATAATCAGCGTATCCCGCCAGTTCCCTTTCTTATAGCCCACACTTCTGAGCTGTCCGGCCACTTCGAATCCATGTTTTTTATGCAACCGCAGAGAGCCAGCATTGTTATGCCCGTCACCGACCACGGCAATCATCTGTCGCCACGGACCTTGTTCGCAACGGGCGATAAGTGCGTCCATTAATGCACTGCCAAAGCCACGCCCTGTCGCGCTGGCATCAACGTAAATCGACTCTTCCAGCGTGTAGCGATAAGCCGGGCGCACACGATACAGGCCCGCGTAGCAATAACCGACCACCACGCCGCGGTACAGCGCCACCAGCCAGGGTAAACCGTCAGCGGCAATCGTGCTCATACGCTGGCGCATTTCATCAATAGTCGGGGGAACTTCTTCGAACGAGGCACGCCCGTTGAGCACATGCCAGGCATAGATCGCGGCAATGGCATGAACGTCGTCAGGTTGGGCGTCTCGTACCTCAACTTCACAAGCAGATAAGATATCAACGGCCGACATGGTGGGCTTGCTCCTCAGAATAAAATGCCGGAGAAAGGTTTCTCCGGCGATGTGAAACTACTCTAGTACGATTGTTAAGAGCTTAACAACAGTTTCAATGGGGCTTTATTATTTGATCAGCAGCTTGCGTCTCGCCATGCTCTGCATCTGACGCCTCTTTCCAGTATTTGTGCTTTGTGGTCTTACCAATGCCGGGATTCATGCTATTGGTTGGGTCATTCTCGCGATAAAAATGTTTAAGCGTCTCAGGGGCTTCATACAGATGCCCCACGTTGTGTTCCGCCGGGTATTGCGCCCCGCGCGCGCGCAACAGTTCCAGCATCTGTTCTTTCAGCTCATGCGCGTCCACGCCTTTTTTGACAATGTAATCCTGGTGGAAAACGTGACACATAAAGTGGCCATAATAGAGTTTATGCACCAGCTTGCTGTCGATTTCCGGCGGCAGATGTTCAAACCATTCGGTGTCGTTACGACGCAGGGCGATGTCCAGCGCCAGAATATCTTCCACTTCGTCGGCGTGAACCGCCTGGTAGCGAATCGCTGCGCCCGCCGCGGCAAAGCGGTGTAAGAACGCCTTGCTGCCTTCTTCCGGCGTACAGGCGAAGAAATCGCCTTCGGCAGTTTTAAAGTAATCCGCTAGCCAGGTCTGCGCTTCGGCAATTCCATCGCCCGACATCTTCAGCAGCAGGTGATGTTCGTACTTATCGCGCCAGCTTTTCATGCGCGGCGGCAGATGCGCCGGGAAGGCGGTACCGAGCTTCTGCATAAAGCGGTCGGTGAAGTGCGGTTTGAACAGCGACACTTTACCGAGCATCGCGTCGGCACGGCCCTTCATGGTGAAGAAGAACGGCATTTTGTCGGTGCCGAGTTTGTCGATCATCAGGAAGGTGTCTTTTCCGTAACGCTCGGCGATATCGTAAATATCGCGGTGCATATACTCGCCCGCCACCGGCAGATTTTTGAACTCACCTAAAATATGGCGACGGATTTCGGTCAGCACGTCCGGCTGGTTGGTGCCGATATAAAAGACCTGCTGATTTTTCTCTGCCGGGAAAGTGTCGAGGCGTACGGCAAACACCGCCAGTTTGCCCGCGCAGCCGGAGGATTCAAACAGACGATCCGGGTCAGCGTTATAGCGTGCTGGGGTATCGGCCTCGATATCACGCACGCGTTCAACGTAATCATGATCGTGGGCGTGACGGCCATCGTGTTGCACGTCGGCGTCGTTGACACGCTCGTCGTCGAGCTTGCTGAGGATCTGCTCCGGCGTGACGCCAAGATTGATCCCCAGATGGTTCACCAGCTGGAGCTTGCCGTTTTCATCAATACGCGCAAACAGCGACATTTCGGTATACGCCGGGCCGCGCTGCACCAGCGAACCGCCGGAGTTATTGCAGATCCCGCCAACCACCGACGCGCCAATACAGGAGGAACCAATCACCGAATGCGGCTCACGACCGAAAGGCTTGAGCGCTTTTTCCAGTGAATACAGCGTGGTGCCAGGATACGCCAGCACCTGCTCGCCTTTATCCAGCAGATGCAGCTTATCGAGGCGCAGGGTGCTGATAATGACGATATCCCGGTCGTAATCATTGCCGTTTGGCGTAGAGCCTTCCGTCAGGCCGGTATTCGCCGCCTGCATCAGAATAATTTTGTCGGCGGCGACGCAGGCGCTGAGGACGCGCCACAGTTCCAGCAGCGTGCCGGGGAACACCACCGCCAGCGCTTCGCCCTGACCAGAACGGAAGCCCTTGCGATAGCGGGCGGTTTTTTCCGGGTCAGTCAGCAGGTGAGAGTGACCAACCAGGCGAGACAGTTCGTTAATGAAAGTGTTGTTATTTTGTGTGCGAACAGACGTCATCTTCCACTCCTTGTGGTGGGGCAAATTTCTCGCTGTAAAGCATAGCGCGATTAACTGTTAAGCGAACAAGTATTCATGAGAAAAATCAGAGAATAACCCTGCAACGTTTAAAGGGTTTGTGGCACACTGCGCTTTTCGCACGGTCTGGCCGAGTTTTCCGGCGGTTGATGATGAGAGAGTACAACAACATGAAATGGCTTTGTTCTGTAGCTGTCGCAGTAAGCCTGGCGCTGCAACCCGCGCTGGCTGAAGATCTGTTTGGCAACCACCCGTTAACCCCGGAAGCCCGTGACGCCTTCGTTACCGACTTGCTGACCAAAATGACGGTCGATGAAAAAATCGGTCAGCTGCGTTTGATAAGCGTCGGCCCGGATAACCCGAAAGAGGCGATCCGCGAGATGATCAAAGAGAGCCAGGTCGGGGCGATTTTCAACACCGTCACCCGCGAAGATATCCGTAAAATGCAGGATCAGGTGATGCAGCTCAGCCGCCTGAAAATTCCTCTCTTCTTCGCCTACGACGTGGTCCACGGCCAGCGTACCGTCTTCCCGATTAGCCTCGGTTTAGCCTCGTCCTTTAACCTCGATGCGGTCAGAACCGTCGGGCGCATTTCCGCCTATGAAGCTGCCGACGATGGTCTGAACATGACCTGGGCACCGATGGTCGATGTCTCGCGCGATCCGCGCTGGGGCCGTGCCTCCGAAGGCTTTGGTGAAGACACCTTTTTAACCGCCACTCTCGGTAAAACGATGGTCGAAGCGATGCAGGGTAAAAGCCCGGCGGATCGCTATTCAGTGATGACCAGCGTTAAACACTTCGCTGCCTACGGCGCAGTGGAGGGCGGGAAAGAGTACAACACCGTCGATATGAGTCCGCAGCGCCTGTTCAACGACTACATGCCGCCGTACAAAGCCGGGCTGGACGCGGGCAGCGGCGCGGTGATGGTGGCCCTGAACTCCCTCAACGGCACCCCGGCGACCTCCGATTCCTGGCTGCTGAAAGACGTCCTGCGCGACCAGTGGGGCTTTAAGGGCATTACCGTTTCCGATCACGGCGCGATTAAAGAGCTGATTAAACACGGTACCGCCTCCGATCCGGAAGATGCGGTGCGCGTGGCGCTCAAAGCCGGGATCAACATGAGCATGAGCGACGAGTACTACAGCAAATACCTGCCAGACCTGGTGAAAACCGGCAAAGTCACGATGGCGGAGCTGGATGACGCCACCCGTCACGTGCTGAACGTAAAATACGACATGGGGCTGTTTAACGATCCGTATAGCCACTTAGGGCCGAAAGATTCTGACCCGGTTGATACCAACGCCGAAAGCCGCCTGCATCGTAAAGATGCCCGTGAAGTGGCGCGCGAAAGCCTGGTACTGCTGAAAAACCGCCTCGAAACCCTGCCGCTGAAAAAATCTGGCACTGTCGCAGTGGTCGGCCCGCTGGCTGATAGCAAACGCGACGTGATGGGCAGCTGGTCCGCAGCGGGTGTCGCCGATCAGTCCATTACCGTGCTGACCGGTATTAAAAACGCGCTGGGTGAAAACGGCAAAGTGGTGTACGCCAAAGGGGCGAACGTCACCAACGACAAAGATATCGTTACCTTCCTGAACCAGTACGAAGAGGCGGTGAAAGTCGATCCGCGCTCTCCTCAAAAGATGATCGACGAAGCGGTCAATGCGGCGAAACAGTCTGATGTGGTCGTGGCGGTTGTCGGCGAAGCGCAGGGTATGGCGCACGAAGCGTCGAGCCGTACCGATATCAACATTCCGCAGAGCCAGCGTGACCTGATTAGCGCCCTGAAAGCGACCGGTAAACCGCTGGTGCTGGTGCTGATGAACGGTCGTCCACTGGCGCTGGTGAAAGAGGATCAGCAGGCAGACGCGCTGCTGGAAACCTGGTTCGCCGGAACTGAAGGCGGTAACGCCATCGCCGACGTGCTGTTTGGCGATTACAACCCATCGGGCAAACTGCCGATGTCCTTCCCGCGTTCCGTTGGTCAGATTCCGGTCTATTACAGCCACCTGAACACCGGTCGTCCGTATAACGCGGATAAGCCGAACAAATACACCTCGCGCTACTTCGACGAAGCGAACGGCCCGCTGTATCCGTTCGGTTATGGTCTGAGCTACACCACCTTCAAGGTATCGGACGTGAAAATGTCTACGCCAACGATGAAACGTGACGGCAAAGTGACCGCCAGCGTGGACGTGACCAACACCGGTAAACGCGAAGGCGCAACGGTGATTCAGATGTACGTTCAGGATGTCACCGCGTCCATGAGCCGTCCGGTGAAACAGCTGCGCGGCTTTGAGAAGGTTGACCTGAAGCCGGGTGAAACCAAAACCGTGAGCTTCCCGATTGACGTCGGTGCGCTGAAGTTCTGGAATCAGCAGATGAAATATGATGCGGAAGCGGGCAAGTTCAACGTCTTTATCGGCGTAGATTCTGCGCGGGTGAATAAGGGCGAGTTCGAGCTGTTGTAGTGGTGGTTTCCCCCCTCACCCTAACCCTCTCCCTAAGGGAGAGGGAACCGCACTAAGCTGGTTTTATCCCTCGAGGGAGAGAGGACTAAATTCGCCCTCTCCCTCGAGGGTGAGGGGATTTAATTCTCCCTCTCCCAGTGGGAGAGGGCCGGGGTGAGGGCATCAAGCCGCACAACCCCCAATCCCACACTCCCCGCCCAATCTGTGACCCACCCCGCAACATTCCTCCCTCTCATCCCAAAATCTCACCGAAACGCACTTTTCACCCCCTCAGCCACCCGCCAAACGTGACCCCATTCACACTTCATTTTTCCCTCACCGATGAAAACGTGAACAAGATCAAATGCGCAACCTGCCGCGTCGGGCAGGCGTGACTCTCTTCACTCTTCCCACAAAACCCCGCTAAACATGCCACTTACCCGGCGCAGAAAACCCGTTTAATCCCTGTCACATCACAGCAGACAGGTATTCACATGAAACTCTCATTAGAAAATGTCTCCCTCGATCGCAGCGGCCAGACGCCGGTGACGTCCACCCTCCAAAGCCTAATTGACCAACTTGCCGCAGCCGGAGGCGGCACGCTGGTGGTCACGCCGGGAATTTACCTCACCGGTACGCTGGTGCTGCCGTCGAATTTCACCCTGCATCTTGAGGCGGGTGCACGGCTGCTGGCCAGCCAGAATGCGCGCGATTACCACGCCGCCGAAACGCAAAGCATGGCCGAGCTGTCTCGCATGGCGCTGATCTACGCCCGAGATGCGCGCAACGTGACGCTGAGCGGTGCGGGCTGTATCGACGGCAACGCCACCGCCTGGTTTGAAGCACAGGCGGATTCTCAGGGCTATCGCCAGCCGAAAGAGCAGCGTCCGCGCCTGCTGGTGCTGGAAGGGTGCGATCAGGTACGCATCACCGATATCACTCTGTACGACTCGCCGATGTGGACCGCCCATCTGGTGAGCTGCAACCACGTGTTTATCCGCAATATCAGCATTGATAATGATCTGACGCTGGCGAATACCGACGCGCTGGATATCGACAGCTGTCAGCATGTCCACATTAGCGACAGCTATTTTAGCGCTGCCGATGACGGCATCTGCCTGAAAACCACCGCTAAAACGCCGGAGCTACAGCAGCCGATTTATAACGTCACAGTGAACAACTGCATCATTCGCTCCAAAAGCTGCGCGATTAAAGTCGGGACCGAAACCTTCGCCGACATCACCCATCTGGCGGTCAGCAACTGCGTGATCTTTGAATCCAACCGCGGTATCGGCCTGGTCTCCCGCGACGGCGGCCATTTCAGCCAGATGAGCTTCAGCAACATCGTTTTCGACTGCCGCCACGCCAATCCGTGTCACTGGGGGAAAGCCGATCCGGTGTTTATTTCCGTGCGCCACCGCGCGCCGGACGTTACGCCAGGCGATATCAGCCAGATTGTCTTCGCCAGCCTGAACGGTGTGGGTGAGGGGGCGATTAATCTGCACAGCGAAACGTCGGGTGCGATCCGCGATATCACCTTTAACGGTCTGACCTTCAATCAGCAACTCGCTGAATCCGACGAGCAAGGCTACTACGACGTGCGCCCGCCGTGTAACCCGGAGCGTCCAACTGGAATGGGGCTGGATAACGCCTATCTGGTGAATCCACAAACCGGGCGCGCCCACGGTGTGGAAATGTACCCGCACGGCCTGCCTGCTATTTACGCGCACGGCGTCGACGGATTGCATCTTCATGCCATCACCATTACGCGCCCAACACCGCTGCCGACGGGCTGGGACCCAGAGAATATCCGGAGTTCAAAATGATCAAAAAAGTGCGGGAAATCAAACTGCGGAACTACGTCTGCTACGGTCTGGCGGATGTGATCGGTTCCGGGGCCTTTACGCTAGTCAGTGCCTGGCTACTGTTTTTCTTAACCACCTTTTGCGGCCTGACGCCGATCCAGGCGGGCTCGTTGTTTGCGGTGGCGAGAATTGTCGACGTGATCATGTGTCCGGTGATTGGCTACGTTTCCGATAACTTCCACAAAACGCGTTTAGGGCGTCGGTTTGGCCGTCGCCGTTTCTTCCTGTTAGCCAGTATTCCGCTGGTATCGGTCTACAGCCTGTTATGGGTAGAAGGCTTCAACTACTGGATGTACCTGCTGTTCTACATCCTGTTTGAAATTGTCTACACCATGATCATCATCCCGTACGACACCCTTTCAGCGGAGATGACGTCGGATTTCAAAAAACGCTCAAAACTGACCAGCGCGCGCATGTACATCGCCCAGCTCGCGGGCTTTGCGGCGGCGTTTCTGCCGGGGCGTCTGGTGGCGTACTTTGGCCCTGACTCGTCCGATTCGTTCTTCTACACCGGGGCGATTTTTACCGTCTCCTTTATGATCGTGCTGTTCTTCGTTTACTTCGGCACCTGGGAACGCTCGCTGGAAGAGATCCAGCAAAATGAGCAACACGACGAGGACGAAGAGAAAGAGCCGTTCGCCACCCGCGCGTACCATATCTATTACGATTTCGTTTCGACGTTAAAAATCAAAACTTTCCGTTCGCATCTGGGGATGTATCTCGGTGGCTCGGTGGCGCAGGATATTTTCAACTCGGTCTTTACCTACTTTGTGGTCTTCGCCCTGATGACCTCGTCGGTGATGGCTTCTAACCTGCTCGGCGTGGTCAATGGCCTGCAATTCTTCGGCGTGGGCATCGCGACCTGGCTGACGTTGCGCTACTCCCCGTCACGCGCGTTTGCTACCCAGGCCACGATGGCGCTGGTGGCCTTCGCGCTGTTTGTCTCGGCGTACTTCAGCGGGACCAGCGGGATGACGCTGCTGTACGTCGGTGCAGCAGTGGCTGGGCTGGCGCGTGGCGGTATCTACGCTATTCCGTGGAACAACTACACCTTTGTTGCGGACGTGGATGAAATTCTCACCTGCCGCCGTCGGGAAGGGATCTTCGCGGGCTTTATGAGCCTGCTGCGGAAAGCCTCGCAGGCGCTGTCGATTTTCCTCGTCGGCGTGGCACTGCAAATATCCGGTTTCGTCTCCGGACAAAGCGCACAGCCGCAGTCGGCCATCAACATGATTCTGGTGATCATGATTGTGCTGCCGGTCATTTTGACGCTGTGGGGGATCTGGTCGGCCTTCCAGTTCAAAGTGAACAGCCGCACCCACGCGATTCTCAACGAAGAAGTGGCGCGCCTGAAGCAGGGCGGCAGCAAGGCAACGGTCAGTGCAGAAAATAAAGCGGTGATCGAAAGCCTGACCGGGATGCCGTACGACCACTGCTGGGGAGAAAACAGCGTCGGATATATGAATCGTAAACGCATGAATGCACGCACGCTGCGAGACAAAATGGCATGACGGAACAAGGACTTTTTATCCAGCAGGGCCTGTGGGCCAGGCTGGGGTTGCCCAGGGAATTGTGCTGGGGTTTTGTCGGGATTTTTCTGTTTATTACCGGGGCCACCATCGAGCAGAGTTGGCTGGCATCGATGCTCCAGCACCGGGGTTTTGATGCGGTACACATCAGCCTGCTGTCGTCGGTGTTTGGTTTGTGCGTCGCGGCGGTATCGTGGTTCTCCGGGATTGGCGCGGGCGTGCTCGGTCTGCGCCGCCTGATGTGGGCCGCGACGCTGATTTACTTCATCGGTTCGATTCCGTTTATCGGTTACGCGCTGCCGCAGGGGAATTATCCCTTGATGGTCGCGAGCTACGCCCTGCGCGGCGTGGCATATCCGCTGTTCGCCTATTCGTTTCTGGTGTGGATTAACCAGCGCTGCGAGCCGGGCATTCTTGGGCGCGCGGTGTCGTGGTTCTGGATAGCGTTCGGCGTGGGGATGACCATCGTTGGACCGTGGTACTCCAGCCTGATGCTGCCGCGAATTGGCGAAACCTCCACGCTGCTGAGCGGATTTGCGTTTGTTGCAGCAGGCGCATTCTGCGCGCTGGTGCTCAATCGCGATCGCCCGACCTGGCAGCGCGAAGGCCATCTCGGCGCGGCCTTTGCCGAGGGAATTCTGGTGTTGGTGCGCGAGCCGAAAATGCGTCTGGCGGTGATCGTCAAAACCATCAACGATATCGGCAAGTTTTCGCTGGTGATCCTGATGCCGGTTTACCTCCCGCGTTTCGGCTTTAGCATCGCCGAGTGGCTCACCGTCTGGGGGCTGGTGAATGTGCTCAACATCTTTGCTAACTACTTCTTCGGCTGGCTGGGCGACACCATCGGCTGGCGTAACACGGTGGTCTGGTTCTCTGGCTCCCTGTGCGGCCTGGCGATGCTGGCGGTGTGCTACGCCCCGGTACTGTTCGGTGACAGCGAAACGGCGCTGTTTCTGGCCCTGGCCCTGTACGCCATCGGGCTGGGAGCCTTTGGCCCGTTGAGCGCGCTGATCCCGTCGCTGCTACCGGAGAACAAAGGCGCAGCCATCTCGTGCCTGAATCTCGGATCGGGGCTGAGCAATTTTGTTGGCCCGCTGATTGTGACGCTGTGTGTGTCACCTTTTGGCGTGGAGGGGACGCTGTGGGTGATTGCGGTGCTCTATTTTGCCGCCAGTTTGCTGACGGTTCCGCTCCGGTTGCCAGAAGAAGGATGACTTTCCGATTTTAGTCTACGCTTTTCTCTCAAGCCCCTGATAAAGGCGGCAAATTAATGAGGAAAGTGGAATGACAATCGCAAAGGGGATATGGGGTTCAGCGGCGTTACTGGCGGCGCTGAGCTTGCCTTTACAGGCGGCAGAGCCGGTAAAGGTGGGGTCTAAGATTGATACGGAAGGGGCGTTGCTGGGCAATATTATCCTGCAAGTGCTTGAAAGCCACGGCGTGAAGACCGTCAATAAAGTGCAGCTTGGCACCACGCCAGTGGTTCGCGGGGCGATTACCTCTGGTGAGCTGGATATCTATCCGGAATACACCGGTAATGGGGCTTTCTTCTTCAAAGACGAAAACGACGCGGCGTGGAAAAACGCCAGCGCGGGCTACGAGAAGGTGAAAAAACTCGATGCCGAACAGAACAAACTGATCTGGCTGACGCCTGCGCCCGCCAACAACACCTGGACCATTGCGGTTCGTAAAGACATCGCCGAGAAAGGCAAGCTGACGTCGCTCGACGATCTCAGCCGCTATCTGAAAGACAAGGGCGATTTCAAACTGGCAGCCTCGGCGGAATTTATCGAACGCCCGGATGCGCTTCCGGCCTTTGAAAAAGCCTATGATTTCAAACTCGACCAGAAACAACTGCTGTCTCTCGCGGGCGGTGATACGGCGGTGACCATCAAAGCCGCCGCGCAGCAAACGTCGGGCGTGAATGCGGCAATGGCCTACGGCACCGACGGCCCGGTGGCGGCGCTGGGTCTGCAAACCCTGACCGATCCGAAAGGCGTGCAGCCTATCTATGCCCCGACGCCGGTAGTACGTGAGGCGGTGCTGAAAGAATATCCGCACATCGGCGACTGGCTGAAACCGGTATTTGAAAAACTCGATGAGAAAACCCTGCAACAGCTGAATGCGAGTATTGCGGTGGAAGGGCTGGATGCCAAAAAAGTGGCGGCAGATTTCCTGAAGCAAAAAGGACTCGTGAAGTAACAGGACAACGCTTTGCCAAAAACATGTCATAACCGCGTACTGCTGCTGCTCGCGTTTGTCGGGCTGGCAGCGTGCGCGCTTCCGTTCGTCAATTTTGCACCGAACCGGCTGATGTCCGGCGAGGGGCTTTCAGTCTGGCAGGTGTGGGCGGTTTCGCCCTTCCTGCTGGCTCTCTCTCTGGTATGCGTTACCGTGCTGTCTTTTTGCGCCGGGCGCGTGCCGCTCATTCTCACGCTGATAGTTTGCGAACTGCTTTTTGTGCTGCTGGCCTGGAGCGCCGGACTGGCGGCGAATCATCTTGCCACAGCCGACACTCCGCTAGCGCGTACCTCAACAGGCAGCGGTTTGTGGCTGTGGATGGCGCTATGCCTGCTGGCCTGTAGCGATGCGATCCGCCGTCTGACGACGCGCCCGGTGTGGCGCTGGCTGCTGAATGCGCAGATCTGGATTTTGCCGCTGGCGCTGCTGTTCAGCGGTGAACTGAACACCCTTTCGCTGCTGAAAGAGTACGCCAACCGTCAGGAGGTGTTTAACGATGCGCTGTTGCAGCATCTGACCATCCTGTTTGGCACACTGGTTCCGGCGCTGCTCATCGGCGTGCCGATCGGCCTGTGGTGCTACCGTCTTCCTAAACGCCAGGGTCCGGTATTTACGGTGCTGAACGTGATCCAGACCATCCCGTCCGTGGCCCTTTTCGGCCTGCTGATTGCACCGCTCGCAGGCCTGGTGAAATCTTTTCCCGCGCTCGCCGCCATCGGAATCGCGGGGACCGGGCTAACCCCTGCGCTGATTGCACTGGTGCTGTATGCATTACTGCCGCTGGCGCGTGGGGTGGTTGCCGGATTGAGCCAGGTGTCGCCCGATGTGCTGGAAAGCGCCAGCGCGATGGGGATGAGCGCCAGCCAGCGATTCTGGAAAATCCAGCTTCCGCTAGCGCTACCGCTTCTGCTGCGCAGCCTGCGCGTGGTCGCGGTGCAAACCGTCGGGATGGCGGTGATAGCCGCGCTGATTGGGGCCGGTGGCTTCGGGGCGCTGGTGTTCCAGGGCTTGCTCAGCAGCGCGCTGGATTTGGTGTTACTCGGCGTCATTCCGACCATTGCACTGGCGGTGGTAGTGGACGCACTCTTTGCCCTGTGGCTGGCCCTGCTGAAGGGGAAAAATAATGATTGAATTTCACGATGTGAGCAAAGAATTTGCCGGGCAGACGGCGGTAAAAAACCTGAATCTGCGCTTTGAAGAAGGGGCGTTTTCGGTGCTGATTGGCACCTCCGGTTCAGGAAAATCGACCACCCTGAAGATGATCAACCGGCTGGTGGAACACGACAGCGGGCTGATTCGCTTTGCCGGGGAGGAGATCCGCAGCCTGCCAGTGCTGGAGCTGCGCCGCCGGATGGGCTACGCCATTCAGTCGATTGGCCTGTTTCCGCACTGGACGGTGGCGCAAAACATTGCAACCGTGCCGCAACTGCAAAAATGGTCGCGGCAAAAAGTGGCCGACCGGGTGGATGAGCTGATGGCGCTGCTGGGGCTGGAGCCATCGCTTCGCGAGCGCTATCCGCATCAGCTGTCCGGTGGGCAACAGCAGCGGGTCGGGGTGGCGCGTGCCTTAGCTGCCAATCCTGAAGTACTGCTGATGGATGAACCCTTTGGCGCGCTGGACCCGGTGACCCGCAGCGCGCTGCAAACGGAGATGACCCGCATCCACCGCATTCTCGGGCGCACGATTATTCTGGTGACGCACGATATCGACGAAGCCCTGCGCCTCGCCGATCGTCTGGTTTTGATGGACAGCGGGGAAGTGGTGCAACAGGGCACGCCGCTGGAGCTGTTAACGCGTCCTGCGACGGACTTTGTACGCGAATTCTTTGGCCGCAGTGAACTGGGCGTGCGGCTGCTGTCTCTGCGCACCGTTGGTGAGTATCTGCGCCCGCAGGATGGCGCTGTCACTGGGGAGCCGCTTCAGGCACAGATGAGCCTGCGCGATGCGCTGTCGGCGTTTGTCGCCCGTCAGTGCGAAGTGTTGCCGGTGGTGGATGAGCAAGGCTTTCCGTGTGGGACGCTGCATTTTCGGGATTTACTGGCGGGAGAGGTGGCACATGAAATGGCTACGTGATCCGCTCCTGTGGCTGGTGCTGCTGTTCGTCGCGCTATTATGGCTAATGCCTTACAGCGGTGGGCTGTTTAGCGCGTTGTTCCCCGGATTGCCGCGCCCCGTGTATTTGCAAGAGAGTTTTATCAGCCTGACGCTGGCCCATTTCTGGCTGGTGGGCGTTTCGAGCGCCATCGCGATTGTGATCGGCGTTGGGGCCGGGATTGCAGTGACGCGACCTATGGGCCGTGAGTTTCGCCCGCTGGTGGAGACGATTGCTGCAATTGGACAGACATTTCCCCCGGTGGCGGTGCTGGCGATTGCGGTACCGGTGATTGGCTTTGGTCAGGAACCGGCGATTATTGCGTTGATTTTATACGGCGTGTTGCCGATTTTGCAGGCGACGCTGGCAGGATTGACGGCTGTGCCTGCGGCGGCGACAAGCGTGGCGGAAGGGATGGGCATGAGTGCGGGGCAACGTCTGCGAAAAGTGGAGTTGCCGCTGGCGGCACCGGTGATTCTGGCTGGGGTGCGCACGTCGGTGATCATCAATATCGGCACGGCGACCATTGCGTCAACGGTCGGGGCGAACACCCTGGGCACGCCGATCATCATCGGATTAAGCGGATTTAACTCAGCCTATATTGTGCAAGGTGCGGTGCTGGTTGCGCTGGCAGCGATTGTGGTCGATCGCGGGTTTGAACGGCTGGCGCAGTATCTCAGCCGACACCGCCACGCACGATAAATGAGTAGCCGGCGAGCATAACGCCGCCAATGCCACTGATGGCCATTAAAGCGAAGAGGGTGATTGCGGCCACTTTGGTTGCCTTCATAATGTGCTCCTTTTGTTAACCGCCCAATTATACGGTGAAGCACACCTGTTAATGAACCATTAAATGCCGTTAAGACATTTACGGGCCGAGGGTAATGACGGGATAGCCGTGTTCGCGCCATTCATTCAGCGACTGCTGTTGGGCGGCAGTGGGGATATCTCCGCACCAGACCAGCAGGGTTTGCCCTTCGAAAAGCTCGGGGCGAAGCTGAGCTAATGAATGCGCCAGCACGTCTACACGCCAGCCTTGCTGCGTGGCTATCCAGGCTTCGAGCCATAAGCGGGTGGTGTCGTGAACATTCCAGCCGACCACCAGGGCGTCCTTTCCGCTCTTCTTGCGTGCCGTCGACAGGCACACGGAAATGTAATTGATCAACATCCCATCGAGCATGCTCAGCAGCGCCTGCAGTGCCGGTTGCTGAGAAAGACGGCGACGAAGCGGTATAAACAGATGTGTGATTAACGTCTGGGCGGGATAACCCCGGCCCTGCTCCTTGATCCAGGTTCGCAGACGCTGAAAGTTACCGGCCTGTAGCAGCCGGAGCAGTGTTTCCTGATGTTCACGCCACTCGGCCAGACTATCGGCATCGTGTTCACATAACAACGATTTGACCTTGCTGACCTGGACGCCGTTATCGATCCAGCTTTTGATCTCGCGGATCCGGTCGATATCCGCTTCGTTAAACAGACGATGTCCTCCGTCCGTTCGCTGCGGTTTTAGCAGCTCATACCGCCGCTGCCATGCTCGCAGCGTCACAGGATTGATATCACAAAGCAGTGCCACTTCACCTATCGTGTAAAGCGCCATGTTCGCCCCCTGGCTTGCGCATCCCCAGAATAACTGTAGACGCTGATTCGCGAACCAGGAAGAATCGACCGTTTTTTGAACAAATAATGCGAAGGGTGGAAGTTGTACCGCTAAAGTATGTGATGACGGGCACGAATTGCAGCTTTTTTGGAATGCTTCAAAGAAAGTTAATGTGTATCAGTGTATGTTACGCGTTTTTAGACAGTGCGGTTTGCAGTCATGTACGAATTTAATCTGGTGTTGCTGCTGCTTCAGCAGATGTGCGTTTTCCTGGTCATCGCGTGGCTGATGAGTAAAACGCGGCTGTTCATTCCCCTGATGCAGGTCACCGTTCGCCTGCCGCACAAGCTCCTCTGCTACGTCACCTTCTCGATTTTCTGCATTCTTGGCACCTATTTTGGCCTGCACATTGAAGACTCGATTGCCAACACACGCGCCATCGGGGCTGTGATGGGCGGGCTGCTCGGCGGCCCGGTGGTGGGGGGATTAGTCGGGCTGACGGGCGGATTGCACCGCTATTCGATGGGCGGCATGACCGCGCTCAGCTGTATGATCTCGACGATCGTCGAAGGGCTGCTCGGCGGCCTTGTCCACAGCTATATGATCAAGCGTGGTCGCCCGGATAAAGTCTTTAGCCCGCTGACCGCCGGAGCAATTACGCTGGTGGCGGAGCTGGCGCAGATGCTGATTATTCTGCTTATCGCCCGCCCGTTTGAAGATGCTTTGCATCTTGTAAGCAGCATCGCTGCCCCGATGATGGTGACCAATACCGTCGGCGCGGCGCTGTTCATGCGCATCCTGTTAGATAAACGTGCGATGTTTGAGAAATATACCTCGGCGTTTTCGTCGACGGCGTTAAAGGTGGCGGCCTCGACGGAGGGTATTCTGCGCCAGGGCTTTAACGAAGAGAACAGCATGAAAGTGGCGCAGGTGTTGTATCAGGAGCTGGACATTGGCGCGGTGGCGATCACCGACCGTGAACGGCTGCTGGCCTTTACCGGCACCGGCGACGACCACCACCTACCGGGCAAACCGATATCTTCAGCCTATACGCTGCGCGCTATTGAAACCGGCGAAGTGGTGTACGCCGACGGAAATGAAGTGCCGTACCGCTGCTCGTTACATCCGCAGTGCAAGCTGGGTTCGACGCTGGTGATTCCTCTGCGCGGTGAGAATCAGCGGGTGATGGGCACCATCAAATTGTATGAAGCCAAAAACCGGCTGTTCAGCTCGATCAACCGCACGCTGGGCGAGGGGATTGCCCAGCTGCTTTCGGCGCAGATCCTGGCGGGGCAGTACGAGCGGCAAAAAGCGCTTCTGACTCAGTCAGAAATCAAGCTGCTGCACGCTCAGGTGAATCCGCATTTTCTGTTTAATGCCCTCAATACACTCAAGGCGGTAATCCGCCACGACAGTGAACAGGCGACCCAGCTGGTGCAATTTCTGTCGACCTTTTTCCGCAAGAATCTGAAGCGCCCTTCAGAAATTGTGACCCTGGCCGATGAGATTGAACATGTGAATGCCTATCTGCAAATTGAGAAAGCCCGGTTCCAGTCGCGGTTGCAGGTGTCGTTGTTCGTCCCGGACGCGTTAGCCCATCAGCATCTTCCGGCATTTACTCTACAGCCGATTGTGGAAAATGCTATTAAACACGGCACCTCGCAGCTGCTGGGGACCGGCGAGATTCGTATCTCCGCCAGCCAGTTTAATCATCATCTGGTTCTGGACATTGAAGACAACGCTGGGCTTTACCTGCCTGGCGCCGAGTCGGGCGGGCTGGGAATGAGCCTGGTCGACAAACGTCTGCGCGCGCACTTTGGCGATGATTGCGGCATTACCGTAGACTGCGAGCCGGACAGTTTTACCCGTATTACGTTACGATTGCCGCTGGAGGAAAACGCATGTTAAGCGTGCTGATTGTCGATGATGAGCCGTTAGCGCGGGAAAACCTGCGGGTTCTGTTACAGGAACAGAGTGATATTGAAGTGGTGGGTGAGTGTGCCAACGCCATCGAAGCCATTGGCGCGGTGCATAAATTGCGCCCCGACGTGCTGTTTCTCGATATCCAGATGCCGCGCATCAGCGGTCTGGAAATGGTCGGAATGCTCGATCCAGAGCATCGTCCGTACATCGTTTTTCTGACCGCATTTGATGAGTATGCGGTCAAAGCTTTTGAAGAACATGCTTTCGATTATCTGCTGAAACCTATCGAAGAGAAGCGACTGGAGAAAACCCTTAACCGCTTGCGCCAGGAGCGTACCGCGCAGGACGTGACGCTCCTGCCGGAACATCAGCAGGCACTGAAATTTATCCCCTGCACCGGACACAGTCGTATTTACCTGTTGCAGATGGACGATGTGGCGTTTGTCAGCAGTCGCATGAGCGGGGTGTTTGTCACAAGCTCCGAAGGCAAAGAGGGCTTTACGGAGCTGACCTTGCGCACGCTGGAGAGCCGCACGCCGCTGATCCGCTGCCATCGCCAGTATCTGGTGAACATGGCGCATCTGAAGGAGATACGTCTCGAAGAGAACGGCCAGGCGGAACTGGTGTTGCGCGCGGGGCAAACGGTGCCGGTGAGTCGGCGCTATCTGAAAACCCTGAAAGAGGCGATTGGGTTGTAAAACTGGTACACTGCGCCCCATCGCATCACCGACAGTTGAAGGCTCTATGTTAAGTAACGATATTCTGCGCAGCGTGCGCTACATCCTGAAATCCAACAATAACGATCTGGTTCGTATTCTGGCGCTGGCGGAGGTCGAGACGACCCCGGCGAATATTGCCAGCTGGATAACCAAAGAGGACGAAGAGGGCTTCGTTCGCTGCCCGGACATCATCCTGTCTTCGTTTCTGAACGGGCTAATCTACGATAAGCGCGGCAAAGACGAGTCTGCCCCGGTGCTGTCACCAGAGCGCCGCGTGAACAACAACATCGTGCTGAAGAAGCTGCGTATCGCGTTTTCGCTGAAATCCGACGACGTAATGGCGATCATGACCGAGCAGAAATTCCGCGTGTCGATGCCGGAAATCACCGCCATGATGCGTGCGCCGGATCATAAGAATTTCCGCGAGTGCGGCGACCAGTTTATGCGTTATTTCCTGCGCGGGCTGACCCATCGGGTGCATAGCGCGAAGCCGTCTGCCTAATCAAGGGCCTACGGGTTTTGTAGTTTAGTAGGCCGGGTAAGGCGAAGCCGCCACCCGGCAAAATAGGCAAAAAAAAGCCGGAGATAATCTCCGGCTTTTTCGTTTATTTCACCTGCTGACCCGGCTTCGCGCCTTCGTCAGGGCTTAACAAGAAGATATCTTTCCCGCCAGGGCCTGCGGCCATCACCATCCCTTCCGAGATACCGAAGCGCATTTTGCGCGGCGCAAGGTTAGCGACCATCACCGTCTGGCGACCAATCAGCACCTGCGGGTCCGGATACGCAGAACGAATGCCGGAGAAGACGTTACGCTTCTCACCGCCCAGATCCAGCGTCAGACGCAGGAGCTTGTCGGAGCCTTCCACGAATTCCGCGTTTTCAATCAGCGCAACGCGCAGGTCGACCTTAGCGAAATCATCAAAGGTGATAGTTTCCTGAATCGGATCGTCTGCCAGCGGGCCAGTCACTGGAGCAGAGGCCGCTTTCACTTCTTCTTTCGACGCTTCAACCAGAGCTTCAACCTGTTTCATCTCAATGCGGTTATACAGCGCTTTGAAGGTGTTTACCTTGTGGCCGAGCAGCGGCTGCTGGATTGCATCCCAGGTCAGTTCGGTATTCAGGAACGCTTCAGCACGTTCGGTCAGCTGCGGCAGTACCGGCTTCAGGTAGGTCATCAGCACGCGGAACAGGTTGATGCCCATTGAGCAGATCGCCTGCAGATCCGCATCGCGGCCTTCCTGCTTCGCAACTACCCACGGAGCCTGTTCGTCAACATAGCGGTTCGCCAGGTCGGCGAGGGCCATGATTTCGCGCACTGCCTTACCGAACTCACGCGCTTCCCACGCTTCGCCAATGGTCGCTGCCGCGTCGGTGAAGGTTTTGTACAGAGCCGGGTCAGCCAGTTCAGCCGCCATCACGCCGTCGAAACGCTTGGCGATAAAGCCTGCGTTACGCGACGCCAGGTTCACCACTTTATTGACGATGTCCGCGTTCACGCGTTGCACGAAATCTTCCAGGTTCAGGTCGATATCGTCGATGCGCGAAGAGAGCTTCGCGGTGTAGTAGTAGCGCAGGCTGTCAGCGTCGAAATGGTTCAGCCAGGTGCTGGCTTTGATGAAGGTCCCGCGTGATTTGGACATCTTCGCGCCGTTCACCGTTACGTAGCCGTGCACGAACAGGTTGGTTGGCTTGCGGAAACCGCTGCCTTCCAGCATCGCTGGCCAGAACAGGCTGTGGAAATAGACGATGTCTTTACCGATGAAGTGATACAGCTCAGCGCTGGAATCTTTTTTCCAGAACTCTTCAAAGCTCGTGGTGTCGCCGCGTTTGTCGCACAGGTTCTTGAACGAGCCCATGTAGCCGATTGGCGCGTCCAGCCAGACGTAGAAATATTTGCCCGGTGCGTCAGGAATTTCGAAGCCGAAGTACGGCGCATCGCGGGAGATATCCCACTGCTGCAGACCGGATTCGAACCACTCCTGCATCTTATTTGCGACCTGCTCCTGCAATGCACCGCTGCGGGTCCACGCCTGCAGCATTTCGCTGAACGACGGCAGATCGAAGAAGAAGTGTTCAGAATCACGCATCACTGGGGTCGCGCCGGAGACCACGGACTTCGGCTCGATAAGCTCGGTCGGGCTGTAGGTTGCGCCGCACACTTCGCAGTTATCGCCGTACTGGTCCGGGGATTTACACTTCGGACAGGTGCCTTTCACAAAACGGTCCGGCAGGAACATGCCTTTTTCCGGATCGTACAGCTGAGAGATGGTGCGGTTTTTGATAAAACCGTTCTCTTTCAGACGGGTGTAGATTAGCTCTGACAGCTCGCGGTTCTCGTCGCTGTGCGTCGAGTGGTAGTTGTCATAGCTGATGTCAAAGCCAGCAAAATCGGTCTGATGCTCCTGACTCATTTCGGTAATCATCTGCTCCGGGGAGACGCCCAATTGCTGTGCTTTCAGCATAATTGGCGTGCCGTGAGCATCGTCCGCGCAGATGAAGTTTACCTGGTGGCCGCGCATTCGCTGGTAACGGACCCAGACATCAGCCTGGATATGCTCCAGCATGTGGCCGAGGTGGATTGAGCCGTTTGCGTACGGCAGGGCGCACGTTACCAGAATTTTTTTCGCGACTTGAGTCATAGTGGGCATTACTTCTTTTACAGTAAAAAGGGTTTTTGATAGTACCAAAAGGGTCATTATTAAGTAAGCACAAACCACGGCCTTTCAGGTAAACTTGTTCAACTAAGGTCTTATTCACAAGAACAAAGGAGTCGGGATGAGTTCTCAATCCCAGGCCAAATCGCCGGAAGCCTTACGAGCAATGGTCGCCGGGACGCTGGCTAATTTTCAGCATCCAACCCTGAAGCACAATCTCACCGCACTGAAAGCGCTGCACCACGTCGCGTGGCTGGATGATACGCTGCACGTCGAATTGCAAATGCCGTTCGTCTGGGCCAGCGCCTTCGAAACCCTGAAAGAGCAGTGCAGCTCTGACTTGCTGCGCATCACCGGGGCGAAGGCGATTGACTGGAAGCTGACGCACACCATCGCCACGCTCAAGCGTGTGAAAAATCAGCCGGGCGTCAACGGCGTGAAGAACATTATTGCCATCAGCTCCGGCAAAGGCGGCGTGGGGAAATCCTCCACTGCCGTGAACCTGGCGCTGGCGCTGGCCGCCGAAGGGGCCAAAGTCGGTATTCTGGATGCGGATATTTACGGCCCGTCGATCCCGAACATGCTGGGTGCGGAAAATCAGCGTCCAACGTCACCGGATGGCACCCACATGGCGCCAATTATGGCCTATGGCCTGGCAACCAATTCGATTGGTTATCTGGTAACAGACGATAACGCGATGGTCTGGCGTGGCCCGATGGCCAGCAAGGCGCTGCTGCAAATGCTGCAGGAGACCATGTGGCCGGATCTTGATTATCTGGTACTGGATATGCCGCCGGGTACGGGTGATATTCAGCTGACGCTGGCGCAAAACATCCCGGTGACGGGTGCAGTCGTTGTGACGACGCCGCAGGATATCGCGCTGATTGACGCCAAAAAAGGCATCGTGATGTTCGAGAAAGTGGAAGTGCCGGTTCTCGGCGTGGTCGAGAACATGAGCGTGCATATCTGTAGCAACTGCGGGCACCACGAGCCGATCTTCGGCACCGGTGGCGCGGAGAAACTGGCCGCGCAGTATCACACCCAACTGCT
Organism: Lelliottia sp. 7254-16; assembly: GCF_002922995.1. NCBI lineage: Bacteria > Pseudomonadati > Pseudomonadota > Gammaproteobacteria > Enterobacterales > Enterobacteriaceae > Lelliottia > Lelliottia sp. 7254-16. The sequence goes on along the minus strand of NZ_PQVS01000009.1, from coordinate 68,275 downwards.
GGGGCAAATGCCGCTGCACATTACGCTGCGTGAAGATCTCGACAGCGGTAAACCGACCGTGGTGAGCCGTCCTGAGAGTGAGTTTGCGGGAATGTACCGTCAGCTGGCAGGGCGCGTGGCTGCGCAGCTGTACTGGCAGGGTGAAGTGATCCCGAGCGAGATCGCGTTCCGCGCGGTGTAATTTTTAGATTGTTGTGCCGGGTGGCGGCTTCGCCTTACCCGGCCTACAAAACCCGTAGCCCCGCAGCGCAGCCAGACCGCACCAAACCCGTAGGCCCGCGCAAGCGAAGCGCCGCCGGGCGCAAGACCGCACGGAACCCGCAATTACCGCAACCGGTAATGCATCAGGTAATACTCTCCGTCCGGAGAATCCCCCGTGGCTTCGATATGCCAGCCGTGCCGCTGGTAAAACGCCACCGCCCGCTCATTTCTGACCAGACACTTAAGCGATCCTGTACTGGTGAACCTCTGTTGTACGTGTTCCAGCATTAGGCTCCCTGCGCCACCGCCCTGATACTGCGGGTCGACAAACAGATTATGCAGAAAATTATCGTTGCTCCAGACCGAAGCAAACCCGACGCGATGACCATTTTGCATCGCCACCCAGATCTGCTCGTCGCGCGTGGCTGCGTCGAAATCCTCAAGCTTCCAGTCGGCGCTATCCAGCCACGGCCACGCTTTACGACGGGCCTGTAAAAAGAGGGTGCGCAGGAAAGGCCGATCGCTTTCCTGCCACAGTCTGACGGTGATGGGATCAGCGGTGATAGAAAATATCCCCGTTGTACGCTTTGAGAATTTTCCCGTCAGTATCATTAATCAGGACATAGTTCTCGCCCATGTAAGTCCAGTGCGTTCCCGCGTCAGGCGCAGGCAGATTACGCAGCTGAAATTGCTTAATGATGTACTCAGGCGTTTGATACATCGCCGGGGCCGTGTCGCCAATTTTGAATTTTGTGAAATCGGCAATGAACTCTTGTTCTTCGTAAGCCTGAATGCCGGAAGGCGCAGCGGCCGGTTGCGGAGCGGCATATACGGCACCCGCCAGTGACATCAACACACCCAGAAGCAGCAATTTACTCTTAGCCATTTTTTCTCCAGTTAACCCTTTTGCTGATACCTCAGCCCGCTGTGGTATCACAGCGCAGCAAGCGTCCCATTTTAGGTATCACCGCCGCAGATGTTTGAAAAAAAATGTAACAAATCTGAACAGCTTTGCCCAGGCGTTACTGACACGAGGGGTAAATGAATAATCCGAATTTTAGTGTGGACACGCTTTATTGCGTTGGCGCAGTGGCGGAGAAAAAGGGGGATTTTGACGGAAGATAAAGAGGAAGAACAAAACGAACATTACCCCCGCACCAGGCGGTGCGGGGGTAAACGAAAGTTACTTCGCCAGAATTTCGTGCGCCGTGCGTTCGACCAATGACAGCAGGACTTTCACATCATCCAGCGTCACCGTTGGATTCAGCAGCGTCAGCTTCAGACAGGTCACGCCGTTGTGCTCAGTCACACCGACGTTCGCACGACCGGAGTCGAGCAGGGCGTCACCAATTTTCTGGTTCAGCAACGCGATGGTAGCCTCGTTCAGCTCAGCGTTAGGACGGAAGCGGAACAGCACGCTCGCCAGCTGAGGCTGCATGACCAGCTCAAGGTTATCCTGAGTTTGTACGTACTCCGCCACATCCTGCGCCAGCGTTACGCCGTTGTCGATGATCGCCGCGTACTGCTCCTGACCCAAGGCTTCCAGGCTCATCCACAGCTTCAGCGCGTCGAAACGGCGCGTGGTCTGCAGTGATTTGGAGACCAGGTTCGGTACACCCGCTTCTTCGTCAAACTCGGAGTTCAGGTATGCAGCCTGGTAGCGCATCAGCTCGTAATGACGCTCTTCTTTCAGCAGGAACGCACCGCAGCTGATGGTCTGGAAGAACTGCTTATGGAAGTCCAGCGTGATGGAATCCACCAGTTCAATACCGTCCAGATAGTCGCGATATTTATCGGACATCAGCAGCGCGCCGCCCCAGGCCGCATCCACGTGCACCCAAATCTGCTGTTCTGCGGCCATCTCAGCGATAGCACGCAGCGGATCGATAGCGCCTGCGTCGGTAGTCCCGGCGGTGGCAACAATCGCCAGAATCTGCTCACCATTGGCATTGCACTGGGCAATTTTTGCCGCCAGATCGTTCAGGTCCATGCGCGAACATTCGTCGGTTTTCACCTGAATGACCGACTGGTAGCCCAGACCGAGCAGCGCCATGTTCTTCTGCACTGAGAAGTGTGCATTTTCAGAACACAGCACGCGGATCTTACGCAGATCGCCAATCAGACCGTCCTGCTGGATAGAGTGGCCCTGACGCGCGAAGAACGCGTCACGTGCCAGCATCAGCCCCATCAGGTTGCTCTGAGTGCCACCGCTGGTGAACACGCCCGCATCACCGGCCTGATAGCCCACGCGGGTACGCAGCCAGTCGATCAACTTCATTTCAATAATGGTCGCTGACGGGCTTTGATCCCAGGAGTCCATGCTCTGGTTGGTGGCGTTGATCAATACTTCCGCCGCCTGGCTTACCACCAGGCTCGGGCAGTGCAGGTGCGCCACGCACTGCGGGTGGTGAACCGACAGACTGTCTTTCAGGAAGTACTCGACCGCGCGGGCAATAGCCGCTTCGTTGCCGAGGCCTTTCTGACCGAAGTTCAGAGAAATGTTATCGCGCAATTCGGCGACGGTTTTCCCCTGATACATCTCAGACTGTTGCAGCCATTGCATCACCGCCTGAGAACTCTGCTCGATGGCCTGTTGATAGGCCTCGATGCTTTGCGCCGACGACGACAGAATTGGGTTTACATCAGACATCGTTTTCACTTACTCCGGTGAAACGGGGCGAACGCCCGCAGCAAGCAGCGCCTGCTCAAATTTATCCAGGAACACGTTCAGTTCCTGCTCGTTGATCAGCAGGGACGGCAGCAGACGCAGAACCACGCCATCACGACCACCGCGCTCCAGAATCAGGCCCGCTTCGAAGCATTTCTTCTGGATCAGGGCAGACAATTCGCCATCACCCGGGAAGCAGCCCATGTGGTCTGGCGCTTCGTGCGGTTTCACGATCTCGATACCGATCATCAGGCCCAGGCCGCGCACGTGGCCGATCACCGGATAACGTTTCTGCAGCTCTGCCAGCTGGCCTTTCAGCCATTCACCCTGAGCGGCGACTTTGTCAGCGATATTCTGCTCTTTCAAAATTTTCAGCGTGGTCAGGCCGGTCGCCATTGCGAGCTGGTTGCCACGGAAGGTGCCGGTGTGATGTCCCGGTGCCCAGGCATCGAACTGCTTTTTGATACCGAGGACGGCCAGCGGTAAACCACCACCGACGGCTTTAGACATCACGATGATGTCCGGCTCGATGCCTGCGTGTTCGAAGGCGAACTGTTTGCCGGTACGGCAGAATCCAGCCTGAACTTCATCAAGAATGAGCAGAATGCCGTGTTCCTGAGTCACTTTACGAATGCGCTGCAGCCACTCAGCCGGAGCCGGGTTCACGCCGCCTTCGCCCTGAACCGCTTCTAAAATCACGGCCGCAGGTTTACGCACGCCGCTTTCGACGTCGTTGATCAGGTTATCGAAGTAGTAAGTCAGCGCTTTCACGCCCGCGTCACCGCCGATACCCAGCGGGCAACGGTACTGGTGCGGATACGGCATGAACTGCACTTCTGGCATCATGTTATCGACCGCTTCTTTCGGTGACAGGTTACCTGTCACGGACAGCGCGCCGTGGGTCATCCCGTGATAACCGCCAGAGAAGCTAATGATGCTGCTGCGCCCGGTGACTTTTTTCGCCAGCTTCAGCGCGGCTTCTACCGCATCTGCGCCGGACGGGCCGGTGAACTGCAGGCAATATTCTTTGCCCTGGCCTGGCAGCAGGGAGAGCAGGTATTCCGAGAACTCGTCTTTCAACGGAGTCGTCAGATCGAGCGTATGTAACGGCAAGCCGCTGGTAATGACATTTTGGATGCTTTTCAGCACATCAGGATGGTTATGGCCAAGCGCGAGGGTGCCAGCGCCGGCAAGACAGTCAAGGTATTCTTTATTATCTGCATCGGTTATCCACACGCCGTCTGCTTTAGTGATAGCTAAAGGCAGCTTGCGAGGATAACTCCTGACGTTCGATTCAAACTCGGCCTGACGGGCCAGATAGGTTTCGTTGCTTTTGCGGGCATCTGCGGTGTCAATACGGACTTTATCCGTCATCATATCACTCCTACAACCGGGGCAGTCTTATGCGCCTCGATTGAATAAATAGTTAGTTAAGGATGTAGCGAGTAAAAAACGCGGCCAATATAGAGCCTTTTGGCGCGTGGCTCAATGGTTAATTTGTTTACTGTTTTGTTACAAAAGAGGGGGGTTAAAGAGTAGCCAATAACCCGATGTTTTTGATAGCAAAAATCTGCCGCTTCGCAGTCCAAACCCCTCACCATGCGCGATACAAAAAAGGCGGCACGTTAGCCGCCTTAACATTACTTCTGCGTAAACTGCAATAAACCATGATCGCGACCGTGGGTTCTGTTCCAGGACGCGTCGGTGATGCCGTTATCATCGAGGGTGACCGAGAGAACGTATCCCGCCCCTTTGATTTCATAACTATTCGCATTAAAACGTTTCACGACGGCTTTCTTACCGTTGATTTTCGCGGTGAAAAAACCGTTACTAACCGTGGCGTTAATGCCATTGGCGGTAAATGACGCCTCACGCAGCGGGTCCTGCACTTTGGCACTTTGCGCGTGTTGCACTGCTTTAGCGGCATTCTCCATAGCCTGTTTTTCGGCCACGGCATTCATCGCCGTGGTGCGGTTTTGTTCCGCCAGATAACAGGTATCACGGCTAACGCCCTGAGCTTCACACTTCGCCATGCGTTCAGCAGGGGAGGTGCAGGCAGAAAGCGCGGAAACCGCCAGGGCAATCATCAGTAACTTCTTCATTTATTAACCTCATTACAATGAACACAATTTAAAGCCAGGGAAAACTGACGGCAGGAGAAATAATCGCTATACAGGGTGCCGAGCCAAAAACCGGTTAACAGCAGTGATATATAGAGAATAGCGGAGCAAAATATTATTTTTATCATGACGAAAATCGGATCTGAATGGCTGACCAGGCGGCACTATCCATGAATGATCGCTGCTAATCCATGACCTGGATCACAGAGCCTCATTGTTCTTAATATACTGAAAGTAAACATTAATTTTTGCAAATGATTGTTTTTTATGTAGACTGATTTGTGTCTTTGACGGTGGGTGAATTTAAATGTTGAATAATCAAAAGGATTAAATGTCTACATCGTTAAAGCGGGGATTTGTCTTTTAGGATAATTAGCAATTAAAAGGAAAAATACATGAGTTCAGGAAAGATAGACTCAAAAATGAAAACGGTAATTAACTATTTATTGATAGCCGGAGTAGTCCTGTTAACCGGGTGCACGAAGACCGTCGCTAGCACAGAAGATAAGGCTGTAGACGACCTGTTCAATAATGTCGCTCCGGCGAATGACGCCACCCCTGGGGCTTATGCCGCAAAAATTCAACATGCGGTGTCAACGGCGTTGCCTGAAATGCAACGCTATCGTGGGCAAAGTTGCTCAGTCCATTTACGTCTTTCGCCCGATGCGAAGCTATTAACCGCTGCCATCGAAAAAGGGGATCAACCCTTGTGCGAAGAAGTGCTCAACGCGATAAAAAAAATCACGTTCCCGCCGTTCCCCAACCAGGATGTCGAGAAAGTGTTCACGTCATTCATGATGGATTTTAAGCCTTAGGAACAGGCCATTTTATTCATTTACAAGATCACTTGCTCACATTAAGCTTTTGCAGGCTTACGCAAATTGAGCCAAAGAATTTAAAGACATGACTCGGGGTGCCCTTCCTTGTGAAGGCTGAGAAATACCCGTACCACCTGATCTGGATAATGCCAGCGTAGGGAAGTCAGATGCCTTTCACGGTTATCGCTTCTTCACGCAAGGCAGGAGCGAAACCATGCAGCCTGACCTGCTCGATTTACACGTCTTACATCACTTCCGCACGCGCTCTCCGCTCACCCACTGCATGACCAACGATGTGGTGCAAACCTTTACCGCTAACGTTTTACTCGCGCTTGGCGCGTCTCCGGCGATGGTTATCGAAGCCGAAGAAGCAGAGCAGTTTGCCGCGCTGGCCGATGCGTTGTTGATCAATGTCGGGACGCTGACTTCGCCACGCGCGCAGGCCATGCGTCGGGCGATCGAAAGTGCGGTTGCCGCCGGAAAACCCTGGACTCTCGATCCCGTCGCCGTGGGCGCACTGGCGTTTCGTACACGTTTTTGCCAGCAAATTCTCACCCTCAAACCCGCCGCCATTCGCGGAAATGCCTCGGAAATCCTCGCTCTCGCCGGAATGAGCGCGGGCGGTCGCGGAGTGGACACCACCGACACTGCCGCCAGCGCGTTACCCGCCGCACAGGCACTGGCGCGCCAGACCAACGCGATTGTCGCGGTCACGGGAGAAGTGGATTACGTCACCGATGGCCAGCGAACACGAACCATTCCAGGTGGCGACCCGCTGATGACCCGCGTGGTAGGCACCGGCTGCGCCCTGTCGGCGGTGGTGGCGGCAAGCTGTTCGCTGCCGGGTGACCGTCTGGATAATGTTGCCGCCGCCTGTGGATGGATGAAACGCGCGGGAAGCGTAGCGGCTTCGCAAAGCGCCGGGCCAGGCAGTTTTTCCGGCGCCTTTATTGACGCCCTCTGGAATCTGGAGGCGCAGGCATGAAACGTATCAACGCACTCACCATTGCAGGCACCGATCCGAGCGGCGGGGCGGGCATTCAGGCCGATCTCAAAACGTTCTCGGCGCTCGGGGCCTACGGCTGCTCGGTCATCACTGCGCTGGTGGCGCAAAACACCCGCGGCGTGCAGTCGGTGTATCGCATTGAGCCGGATTTTGTCGCGGCGCAGCTGGATTCCGTGTTCAGCGATGTGCGCATAGATACCACCAAAATCGGTATGCTGGCTGAGACGGATATCGTCGAAGCCGTCGCCGAACGTCTGGCGCGGTATCAGGTGCAAAACGTGGTACTCGATACGGTAATGCTGGCGAAAAGCGGCGATCCGCTGCTCTCGGCATCTGCCGTCGACACCCTGCGTAAAAAGCTGCTGCCGCAGGTGTCGCTGATTACGCCGAATCTACCAGAAGCGGCGGCGCTACTGGATGCGCCACACGCACACACCGAGCATGAAATGAAAGAGCAGGGCCGCGCATTACTGGCGCTCGGCTGCGACGCGGTACTGATGAAGGGCGGTCATCTGGAGGATGCCGAAAGCCCGGACTGGCTCTTTACTCGCGACGGTGCACAGCGATTCACCGCCCCGCGCGTGATGACCAAAAACACCCACGGCACGGGCTGTACGCTCTCGGCTGCGCTGGCGGCACTGCGTCCACGCCATGAAAACTGGGCCGATACGGTGCAAGAGGCCAAAGTCTGGCTTTCGCTGGCGCTCGCTAAAGCCGATAGTCTGGAGGTCGGTCACGGTATTGGCCCGGTTCACCATTTTCATGCATGGTGGTAACGGGTTGAGCGAGTATACTGGCTAGAGATTTTCGGCCAGGAAAACAGAGATGGAACAAGCGCATACCCGGTTAATTGCTCAACTGAATGAACGGATCGCGGCGGGGGATAACACCCCGCTGTACCTCAGGTTTGCTGAGACGGTCAAAAACGCCGTGCGCAGCGGAATACTGGAGCACGGCAATATTTTGCCGGGCGAGCGCGATCTGAGCCAGTTAACCGGGGTGTCGCGCATTACGGTACGCAAGGCGATGCAGGCGCTGGAAGAAGAGGGTGTGGTGACGCGTTCACGTGGCTACGGCACCCAAATCAATAACATCTTTGAATATTCGCTCAAGGAAGCGCGAGGATTTTCCCAGCAGGTGGTTTTGCGCGGTAAAAAGCCCAATACCCTGTGGGTGAATAAGCGGATCGTTAAGTGTCCGGACGAGGTGGCGGCGGAGCTTGCCATCGCGCCGCAAAGCGAGGTGTTTATGCTCAAGCGCATTCGCTACGTGGACGACGATGCCGTCTCGATTGAAGAGTCGTGGGTGCCGGTTGGGCTTATCCACGATCCCGACGCCATCGGTATTTCCCTGTATGACTATTTCCGCAGTCAGAATATCTTCCCGCAGCGCACGCGCTCCCGCGTCAGCGCCCGGATGCCGGACAGCGAATTCCAGCTGCACATCAAAATGGACGAAAAAATACCGGTGCTGGTGATCAAGCAAGTTGCGCTTGACCAGCAACACCGGCCGATTGAGTACAGTATTAGTTACTGTCGCAGCGACTTATACGTCTTTGTGTGCGAGGAGTAGTTCCTCGCGCGTCGGCGCACAATCGCCACCGCGATGGCTCACCACCCACGCCGCGACTGCATTTCCCAGCGTTATCGCCTCCGGCAATGTCCAGCCTGCCGCCAGCCCGGCCAGGGTTCCGCCTGCGTGACTGTCTCCCGCGCCAATGGTATCCACCACTGTCGCGGTAAAGGCCGGAACATATCCTGCGTTTTCGCCGTCGTAATACCAGGCGCCGTCTTTATCGTGACGCACAATCAACGGGCAGCCGTAGCGGTCTTGCCACGCCTCGCCCAATGATTCCACTGCTACGCCAAGGCGCTCAGCGGCGATCTGCGCTTCCTGACGATTGAGCGACACAACCGGTTTGCAGGCCATAATTCGCGCCATCAGCGCATCAGGGATATCCGCGAGCCGTGGACCGAAATCGATAAACGCGGTGACGTCGTTCAGTTCTTCCAGCCAGCGCATCAGCAGTTCACCACACGGCGAGGCCAACTGATAGCCCGAAAGATACACCAGGCTTTTGGCCGGAATCACCAGCGCATCCAGCCAGCTCTGCTGCCACTGGTTTTCCACACCGCTGAAGGACATAAAGGTGCGTTCGCCATCAGGCTCCACCAGCGCCAGACACCAGCCGTTATCGCCGCTGTCGGCTTCCACTGCGCTGTGGAGATCCTGTTTCGCCATTGCGTTGCGAATAATATCGGCCCACACGCCGTGCCCGACCGGCAGCGCGTTTTGCGCTTCAATGCCGAGGCGTTTAAGCGCGATGGCGATATTCAGCGCACAGCCGCCGATGTTCACGCCCTGCTGTTTTAATTCGATGTCACACCCGCGCCAGGGCAGGGCGTAGGCGTCGGCGATCACATCAATAACCGCCGCGCCCAGCACCGTAACCGGGCGCTGTGCCGTTAATGTTTCAAGACTGTGAGAAAGTCCGGTTGTCATGCGCCCTCTCTTTGTTCCCGATAGTTCAGCAGATGGTCGCAGTAGTAGTTGAAATCAAGCTGATTCACTGCGTCCAGCTCGGCTTTCAGCGCCGGATCAATTGCCTGAACGCCGTGCAGCGCGCCGCAAATGGCGGTGGCCATCGCGCCGATGGTGTCCGTATCGCCGCCGAGATTCGCGCACAAAATCGCGCAGCGGTTTGGGTCGGTGCCGGCCAGTTCGACCATTGCAATCGCCGCCGGAACGGATTCGATGGTGCTGGTGCCCGCGCCGATCAGCTGATAAATCTGCTCGCTGGCGGAATCAATGCCGTTGGCTTCGCGCACGGTTTTAAGCGCCAGTTCCAGACGTGCGGCCAGAGATGCGCTAAACGTAGTGGTTTTGGCCTCCTGGGCATAACGCGCGATGCCGGGCAGGGCGTCGACAATGTTTTGCCAGCTTTCGCCGTCGATGGCGCGGGAGATGGCCCAGGCGATCACCACCGCCCCGGCAATCGCCAGATCCGATTTGTGCGTCGGGCTGGACGCCAGCGCCACCTGCTCGACAAAATGCTCAAGACGGGTCGCCGGGAGCAGGCAGCCCAGCGGCGATGCACGCATTGCCGCCCCGTTGGTGACGCCATTGTTTTCCAGCTCGCTCACCGGCTTGCCCGCACGAATGGCATTCAGCGCAATTTTCGACGTCGGGCCGAGTACATTCTTGTTAAAGGCATCAAACTCTTCCGCCCACAGCAGGATATGTCTGCCGATGGCGTCTGGGTTGATCTGTCCGTCGCATTCGATAATCGCATCCGCCAGGCTCAGGGCCATCGACGTATCATCCGTAAACTCTGCGCGACCAAAATAACAGGCGGCATTATTCTCTGCCGGACCCGGCAAAAAGCGGTCGATCCAGCCAAAGTGGGCTTTCACACGGCTTCTGGGCCACAGTTCCGACGGCATGCCCATCGCATCCCCCAACGTCTGCCCGTACAGGGCACCGAGAATACGTTCTGCTTTCATTTAACTTCCCCTCGTGTCAGCGCGGTATCGCCATCGACCACCTCGATTGCGGTGATCTCTTTGTCCGATTCGCGGAAAAACAGCATAAACAGAACGGCGATGACGGCAATCATGATGCCACCGAACGCCCACATTCCGGCCCAGTTGAAGGTCAACCCATTCACAGGCTCTTTATAAGCAAACATTTTTTCCATCATCACGCCGCCCAGGCGGTAGCCCAGCAGGCTGCCAAAGCCCTGACAGCACAGTGTAATCAGCCCTTGTGCTGCGGTGCGCATATGCACCGGCGCTTTTTTGTCCACATAGATATAGGCAGTGACGTAGTAGAAGTCGTAGCTCACGCCGTGGAGCAAAATGCCGAGGAACAGCAGGGCGTAAGTGAAGTACTGGTCCGCGCCGCCGAAGACGAAGAAGCCGTAGCGGATGGCGGCGGTGATCAGGCCCAGCAGCAAGACCTTTTTGATACCAAAGCGCTTGGTGAAGAACGGCAGCGCCAGCATAAAGAAGATTTCAGAGAACTGACCGAGCGTCATCCAGCCGGTGGCGTTTTTCATCCCCACTTCGGTGAGATAGCCCGTGGCGAAGATGTAATAGAACGCCAGCGGCATCGCAAACAGGAACGAGCAGAAGAAGAACACGAGGAAGTTTTTATCGCGCAGCAAAATCAGCGCGTCCAGCCCCAGCATCACCTTGATGTCCAGCTTGCCGGTACTCTTCGGTGGCGTATTCGGCAGTGTCAGGGCAAATACGCCCAGCAGCGCGGAGCTGGCTGCCGTCATCAGCAGAGGAATATTGGTGTCCGAAATGTCGTTAAAGCCGAGCATTTCCGGCAGGAATCCGCAGGCCAGACCGGAGGCAATCCAGCCAATCGTCCCCATCACGCGGATGCGCGGGAAATCGGCCTCGACGTCGTCGACGTTAGCAAAGGCAATGCTGTTGGTCAGCGCGATGGTTGGCATGTAGGTCAGAGAGTAGAGCAGCAGCAACGGGAAGAAGGCGCTGAATTCGGTCTGCTGGGCGGCGAAGTACATCAAAATCGCCCCGGCAAACATCAGCACCGCCAGCACTTTTTGCGCGGCAAAGAAGCGGTCCGTCAGCGAGCCGACGAGGATCGGCGAGAGGATCGCCGCGATGGCCGTACAGGCATAAGACCAGCCAATTTCCCCGGCGGTAAAGCCGCTTTTACTTAGCCACAGCCACAGCGGCACAAACCATGCGCCCCAGATAAACCATTCAACAAACATCATGAATGACAGTTGGACTTTCGTTTTCATTGTTTAATCCTGCATGTCAGAGAGGGTACGCCTTTAACATACCACTCAATAATACCTTTTAAATACCTTTGGGGCGAATGTTTGATCAATGTAACAGTTTTGTTGTACACGAAACGAGCCAGCAGATTGTGCTGAAAAAAGTTGCGAATGCTGGAAATTAGGTTAAGTCGGGTCCAGGCTTAGTCTGCTCACAAATTTGTGGGTATGGATAACACGCTCCGACATGATGTCGGAACTTACGGGAGCATCGCTATGACTGATATTGCGCAGCTGCTTGGCAAAGACGCCGACAGCCTTTTACAGCATCGTTGTATGACTATTCCAGCCGATCAGCTCTACCTGCCGGGCCACGACTATGTTGATCGGGTGATGATGGATAACAATCGCCCGCCAGCGGTGCTGCGAAATATGCAGACGCTGTACAACACCGGACGCCTCGCCGGGACGGGCTATCTGTCCATTCTGCCCGTTGACCAGGGCGTTGAGCACTCCGCGGGGGCATCGTTTGCCGCCAATCCGCTCTATTTCGATCCGAAGAATATTGTTGAGCTGGCGATTGAAGCCGGCTGTAACTGCGTGGCGTCAACTTACGGCGTGCTGGCTTCGGTGTCGCGCCGTTACGCGCACCGCATTCCATTCCTTGTAAAACTGAACCACAACGAAACTTTGAGCTACCCAACCGAATACGATCAGACGTTGTATGCCAGCGTTGAACAGGCCTTCAACATGGGCGCGGTGGCGGTGGGGGCGACCATTTACTTTGGCTCTGAACAGTCTCGTCGTCAGATTGAAGAGATCTCGGCAGCGTTTGAGCGTGCGCACGAACTGGGCATGGTGACGGTGCTGTGGGCCTATCTGCGTAACAATGCGTTTAAGAAAGATGGCGTGGATTACCACGTGTCTGCGGATCTCACCGGCCAGGCGAACCATCTGGCGGCGACCATTGGCGCGGATATCGTGAAGCAGAAAATGGCTGAAAATAACGGCGGCTATAAGGCGGTGAATTTCGGTTACACCGACGACCGCGTTTACAGCAAGCTGACCAGCGATAACCCGATCGATCTGGTGCGCTACCAGCTCGCCAACTGCTACATGGGGCGTGCAGGGCTGATTAACTCCGGCGGCGCGGCAGGCGGCGAAACGGATCTGACCGACGCGGTACGAACGGCGGTTATCAATAAACGCGCGGGCGGCATGGGGCTCATTCTCGGTCGTAAAGCGTTTAAAAAATCGATGGCCGACGGCGTTAAGCTGATTAACGCGGTGCAGGATGTGTATTTGGATACGAAGGTGAGTATCGCGTAGCCTGTTGCCCTCACCCTAACCCTCTCCCACAGGGAGAGGGAACTATGACTCCTCCACTTCATGTGGGAGAGGGGACTATGACTTCTCCACTTTCTGTAGGAGAGGGGACTATGTCTTCTCCACTTTCTGTGGGAGAGGAGACTATGACTTCTCCACTTCCTGTGGGAGAGGGGACTATGTCTTCTCCACTTTCTGTGGGAGAGGGGACTATGACTTCTCCACTTCATGTGGGAGAGGGGACTATGACTTCTCCACTTTCTGTGGGAGAGGGGACTTTCTTTTCTCCCTCTCCCTTTGGGAGAGGGCCGGGGTGAGGGGCCCAGACCGCACCGCACTTAAACCCGAAACCCTTTTTCATTTCATTCAAACACCCATCCCGATCAACTTCACACTTCCCCTGTCTTTTGTGAAAAGTGTCACTCCTCCCCGTGCATATGCCCAATAAATGACCGATGCTTAGCGGAATTTGTCTAAGGCAGCGGATGAATTTTGCGCTTAAAGTTACTTTCGAAACGGCTTTTCAAATTACGACGTCGCTCTGAACCTCTGTTGTTTTAAGGACTGATAATGAAAATAGAATCTGTAAACGTCACCGTCTTCCAGCATCCGACGCGACGGGTCTCCGACAGCGCCGGGCATTCGCACCCAGGCCCGGAAAGCATGGCCAAAATGGCAATGCTGAGTATTACGGCAGACGATGGCACCAAAGGGTATGCTTTTGCGCCGCCGGAAGTGGTGCGCCCTTTTGTGGTCAATACCTTCTTTCGCAAAGTGCTGGTCGGCCAGGATGCGTTCAACCGCGAAAAAATCTGGCAGGAGCTGGCGCACTGGCAGCGCGGGAGCGCACATCAGCTCACCGAGCGAGCCCTCGGGTTCATTGAGCAGGCATTGTGGGATCTGATTGGTCGCAAACTGAATATGCCGGTGTGGAAACTGCTCGGCGGTTACCGCGATAAAGTTCCGGCTTACGGCAGCACCATGTGCGGGGACGATCTGCCGGGCGGTCTGTCGACGCCGGACGAGTACGCGAGCTTTGCCGAAACCCTGGTGGCGCGCGGATACAAAGCCATCAAACTGCACACCTGGATGCCGCCCGTCTCGTTTGCACCGAACCCGAAAATGGACGTCAAAGCCTGCGCCGCCGTGCGTGAAGCGGTCGGACCGGATATCGATCTGATGATTGACGGATACCACTGGTACAGCCGCACCGAAGCGCTGTACATCGGCAAAGAGCTGGAAAAACTCAACTTCGCGTGGTTCGAAGAGCCGATGGAAGAGGAGAGTATGGCCTCCTACGCATGGCTGGCGGAAAACCTGTCGATTCCAATTATTGGCCCGGAAAGCCTGGGCGGAAAACACCACAGTCGCGCCGACTGGGTAAAAGCCGGGGCCTGCGACATTCTTCGCGCAGGAGCCAACGGCGTAGGCGGGATTTCACCGACGCTGAAAGTGGCGAACCTCGCGGAATCCTTCGGCATGGACTGCGAAGTTCACGGCAACGGCGCGGCAAGCCTGGCGGTGATCGGTGCGATTAAAAACTGCCGCTGGTATGAGCGCGGCCTGCTGCATCCGTTCCTGGATTACGACCAACCGGCTGCCTATCTCCACAGCCTCGTCGACCCGATGGATGAACACGGCATGGTCAGCCTGCCGGACCGACCGGGTCTCGGCGAAGACATCAATTTTGCGTATATCGAAGCCAATACAGTCAGCCACGACTGAACAATAAAAATGCCCGATGGCGCTGCGCTAATCGGGCCTACGTGGCCCCGTAGGCCGGATAAGGCGTGAGCCGCCATCCGGCAAAACGTACCCTACAGGCGATATATACATGAAACAAACTCCTCTGTTGAGGGCGTGCTTACTCGCGCTCTCGCTGATGATGGGGAGCGGGGCGGCATACGCGAAAACGCCGCCCGACCAGCTCATCATCGGCATGAACATGAACAACCTGCTGACGCTCGATCCGGCCGCGATGACCGGCAACGAAGTGGTCGGCATCGTGGTGAATCTCTACGATTCGCTGGTGGAACTCGATCCGAATGAACTGACCAACGTCAGGCCCGCGCTGGCGAAATCCTGGGATATTGCGCCGGACGGCAAAACCCTGACTTTCCATCTGCGCGATAACGTCAAATTCCACTCCGGGAATCCGCTCACCGCGCAGGATGTGGTTTGGTCAATGCGCCGCCTGCTGCACCTGAATCTGGCGCAAGCGTCGGTGTGGAAATCTTACGGTTTCAGCAAGAAAAATATCGATAACCAAATCAGCGCGCCCGACGACTACACCGTGCAAATTGTGCTGCCCAAGCCGAACGATCCGCAGCTGGTGATTTACTCTCTTGGGGCGCTCGGCAATCTCGGCGTGCTCGACAGTAAAACGGTGCAATCTCACGAAGTGAACAACGACTGGGGAAATCGCTGGCTGACCACTAACGAGGCCGGTTCTGGGCCGTTTATGCTCGACACCTGGCAGGCGAAGGATGTTCTGCGCATGCAGCGCAACCCGCACTACTGGCGCGAAGAACCGAAAATGAACCGCATCGTGTTGCGCCATTTTCAGGAGTCGCAAACCCTGCGGCTGATGATTGAGAAAGGCGATCTGGATATTGCCAGTAACATGGCGGTGTCCGATATCAACGCCCTGCGCAAAGACCCTCAGCTGACGGTTGAAGCCGTGCAGAAAGGGACCGTTTATTACGTGGCGATGAGCATGAAAGAGGCGCACTTCGCCAACCCGAAAGTGCGCGAAGCGGTGCGCTATCTGATTGATTATCAGGGTATCAACAAAGCGCTGATGCCGGGCTACGGCGTGCTGCACCAGCGCCCGATCAAAGCCGGGATGCCGTCGACGCTGCCGGACCCTGGCTATCGGCTGGATATTCCACGCGCCAAAAAGCTGCTGGCCGAAGCGGGCTATCCGCAAGGTTTCGACACCACCCTGCGCGTGCTGGCGGATCAGCCGTTCCTCAATATCGCCATTGCCGTGCAGTCCACGCTGATGCAGGCGGGGATCAACGCCAAAATCATTACCGGCACCGGGAACCAGATCTACGGTGCGATGCGCGAGCGTAAGTTCGACATGCTGGTTGGGCGCGGCGGAAGTGGGGTCGAGCCGCATCCGCACTCCAGCCTGCGTGCGCTGGTTTATAACCCTGACAACAGCGACGAAGCGCGGCTCACCAACTTCCAGGGCTGGCGCACCAGTTTCTACGACAAACCCCTGAACGAAATGATCGACAACGCGCTGCTGGAGCGCGATCCGCAAAAACAAATCGCCGATTATCAGCAGATCCAGGTCCGTTACGACCAACTGATCCCGGCGATGGTCCCTCTGTCGCAAATGGTCGATTCGGTCGTGGTGCGCAATGAAGTCAAAAACTTCCAGTCGCACCCGTCGGCCACCACGTTCCTGCGTGAAGTCTACAAAACCGGAGGTGAACAATGAGCGTCGCGATCCTATCTCCCGCCTCCCGTACCCGCCGTTTCTCGAAGCGGCTGACGCAGGTGCTGGTGACGCTGTTTGGCCTGCTGCTGCTGACCTTTTTTATCGGTCGCGTGATGCCGGTTGATCCGGTGCTGGCGATTGTCGGGCCGGACGCCGACCACAGCACCTATCAGCAGGTTTATCACCAGCTGGGCTTCGATCAATCCTTGCTGACGCAATTCGGCATTTACCTGAACAATCTCCTGCATGGTGATTTGGGGAATGCGCTGCTGACCGGCAAACCGGTGACGGACGATATCCTGCGCGTCTTCCCGGCGACGCTGGAGCTGGCAACGATGGCGATCGTCGTTGGCGCGGGTTTAGGCATTCCGCTGGGCGTGCTGGCGGCGGCGCGGCGCAATAGCCTGTCTGATTATGTGGTGCGCATCATTAGCCTGGCGGGTTATTCCACGCCGATTTTCTGGGTCGGGATGATGGGGCTGCTGCTGTTCTATGCCTGGCTCGGCTGGGTGGGTGGTGCTGGAAGGCTGGATTTGGGACTGGATGGTATCGTGCCGCGCCGGACCGGACTGATGACCGTCGATGCACTCCTGGCGGGCAACAGCGCCGTGTTCTGGAACGCGATCAATCATCTGGTGCTGCCCGCGTCATTGCTCGGCTTCCACTCGCTGGCCTACATCAGCCGTATGACCCGCAGCTTTATGCTGGCGCAGCTCTCGCAGGAGTTCATCATCACCGCGCGGGTGAAAGGCTTAACCGAGCGGCAGGTTATCTGGAATCACGCGTTTCGCAATATCCTGGTGCAGCTGTTAACGGTAGTCGCGCTGGCCTACGGCTCGCTGCTGGAAGGCGCGGTGCTGATTGAAACCGTCTTCTCGTGGCCGGGTTTTGGTTCTTATCTCACCGGCAGCCTGCTGCTCGGCGATATGAATGCGGTAATGGGCTGCGTGCTGCTGGTGGGCGTCATCTTTGTGATGCTCAACCTGCTCTCCGACATGCTGTATCAACTCTTTGACCCGAGGACGAAATCATGACCGTTTCTCTGGATACGCCGCTGGGGGCCGCTAACCGCGAAAGCCGCCAGCGTATCAAACGCAGCCTGAACCGTGGGGCCGGTTTTGTCGGCAAAATGGCGCGCAACCCGCTGACGGCAATCGGTGGCGGGATTGTTCTGCTGCTGCTGATCGTCGCCGCCTTTGCCCCGCTGATTGCACCGTATAACCCGCTGGTGCAAGACCTCAACAATGCGCTGGTCGCGCCGAATGCCCGGCACTGGTTTGGCACCGATGAGTTTGGCCGCGATATTTTCAGCCGCCTGGTGTACGGCTCGCGCATCACGCTGTATATCGTGCTGCTGGTGTCAGTCACCGTCGGGCCTTTAGGGTTGCTGCTGGGCGTCACCGCCGGATATTTCGGCGGCAAAGTCGATGCGGTGCTGATGCGCGTGACGGATATCTTTATCTCGTTCCCAAGCCTGGTGCTGGCGCTGGCGTTTGTCGCCGCACTCGGTCCGGGGCTGGAGCACGTGGTGATTGCCATTACGATTACCGCCTGGCCGCCGATTGCCCGTCTGGCGCGGGCGGAAACGCTCTCGCTGCGCCAGGCCGATTTTATCTCGGCGGTGCGTTTACAGGGTGCGTCCCCGGTGCGTGTGCTGTGGCGACATATTGTTCCCCTGTGCCTGCCGTCGGTGATTATTCGTATCACCATGAATATGGCCGGGATCATTCTGACCGCCGCCGGTCTGGGCTTTCTCGGCCTCGGCGCGCAGCCGCCGGAGCCGGAGTGGGGCGCGATGATCTCCAGCGGGCGCACCTACATGATGGAGTGCTGGTGGGTAGTGACTATTCCGGGGCTGGCGATTTTGATCAACAGCCTGGCGTTCAACTTCTTAGGAGATGGCCTACGTGACATCCTCGATCCTCGCAGCGAATAACGCTCCACTGCTCGACGTGCGTGACCTGCACGTCGATTTTATCAACGGCGGCGCGGTGACCAACGCCGTGCGCGGCGTCTCCTTCCAGCTCGGGCGTGAGAAGCTGGCGATTGTCGGCGAGTCCGGCTCCGGGAAATCCACGGTCGGGCGCGCGCTGCTGCGTCTGCATCCGGCGAAGGCGCGGATCAGCGCCACAAAGATGCAGTTTGGCGATGTCGATTTGCGTGCGGTCAGCGAGGCGCAGATGCGCGGCATTCGCGGCAAGCGCATCTCGATGATCATGCAGGACCCGAAATATTCCCTCAATCCGGTGGTCTGCGTCGGCGATCAGATTGCCGAAGCCTGGCTGACGCACCATCCGGGGCGCAAAGCCGAGGCGAAAGCCAAAGTGCTGGAGATGCTCGACGTGGTGCGCATCCGCCAGCCGGAGCGGGTCTATCACCTGTATCCGCACGAAATTTCCGGCGGACAAGGGCAGCGCATCATGATCGCTATGATGCTCATAACCGATCCCGAACTGGTGATCGCCGATGAACCGACCTCTGCGCTCGACGTTTCCGTGCGCTTGCAGGTGCTGGGATTGCTCGACGATCTGGTTAAGTCGCGTGGTCTGGGGCTGATTTTTATCAGCCATGACATCAACCTGGTGCGCAGTTTTTGCGACCGGGTGCTGGTGATGTATGCCGGTCGGGTGGTGGAGTCCATCGCTGCCTGCGATCTGCACAACGCGCAGCATCCTTATACCCAGGGCCTAATCAGCGCATTGCCGGAACTTAACCATCGCCGTCCGGTGCTGCCCGTATTGCAGCGCCAGGCCAGCTGGCTCACCGAGTAAGGAGCAGAGATGATCGAGATTAAAAACCTCAACCTGGCGTTTGGCGAGGGTGAAAAGCGCAATCAGGTGCTCGACGAGGTGAACATTAGCGTCGGGGAAGGGAAGATTTACGGGCTGGTGGGGGAATCGGGTTCCGGCAAAACCACGGTGCTGAAATGTCTGGCCGGGTTGTTTACCCACTGGGACGGCGAACTGGCGATCGACGGTATTCCGCTGGGGCGAAAGATCAACGCCGAACGCTGCCGCCGGGTGCAAATGGTGTTTCAGGACCCGTATGGATCGCTGCATCCGCGTCACACGATTGGCGATATTCTGGAAGAGCCGCTGCAAATTCACGGCATTTCGGACCGCGATCGGCGCATTCATGGTTTACTCGACAAAGTAGGGCTGAACCGGGCGTTTCGCGATCGCTATCCGCATCAACTTTCCGGCGGTCAGCGTCAGCGCGTGGCTATCGCCAGGGCGCTGATTCTGGAGCCGCAGGTGCTGCTGCTGGATGAACCCACGTCGGCGCTGGACGTGTCAGTGCAGGCGGAGATTTTAAATCTGCTGGCAGAACTGCAGCGCGAATCGAATCTCACCTATCTGATGGTAACGCACGATCTCGGCGTGATTGCCCATCTGTGCCAGAAAGTGGCGGTGATGCAATACGGCAAGATTCTGGAAACGTTGACCGTAGATGAGCTGGTCGCCGGAAGCGCGAAAACCGACTATACGCGAATGCTGGTGAACGCCAGCCAACAGTACACCCGCGAGATGGCGCGGGAGGTGGCAGCGTATTGAACTGTGTGTTTTGTTGCCGGGTGGCGGCTGCGCCTTACCCGGCCTACAAGGTCAATGCAAAACGGCAACATCGTTGCCGTTTTTTATGTTTTCACCCTCTCCCTGTGGGAGAGGCCCGGGGTGAGGGCACCAGACCGCACAACCCTTTAGGCCCGTGCAAGCGTTGCGCCGCCGGGCATAGCCGTTACCGTAGAAGCACGCAATCCGGCGGCAACCGGCACTCCAGCGCGCCGGAGAGCAGGGAAATGCGGAAATGCTCGCCGCTGAGCGGTTCGCCGTCGAGGTTAAAGGTCATTCCGTGTGGGGCGATAATTTCAAACCACGCCGACTGTCCATCGAGCACGTTCGGGCTTTCTTCCGGGCGGGTCAGGGTGGTGAACAGCGCAGGCAGCATTCCGTCGCTGGTGAAAATCCGCAGCTGTAAGAGACCATCGTTGATCAGCGCTTCCGGGCAAAGCTGTTGTCCGCCGCCCGCCTGACGTCCGTTACCAATCCCAATAACCAGCGCGTCGCCCTGCCAGTGGAAATTTTCACCGTTAATTTCGCAGCGGTCGGGTTTGAGCATATCCATGCGCATCAGCCCGTGAATCAGATACGATACCCCGCCAAGCGCGGCTTTGAGTTTCTCTGGCGTTTCGCTGGTAATACGCGTGCCAAAACCGCCTGTCGCCATGTTGATGAAACAGGTTTTATCATTGACCTGGGCGATATCGACCGCGGTGGCTTTCCCGACGATCGCCAGCTGTAGGGCTTTATCCATGCTTTCTGGAATACCCGCGCTGGTGGCGAAATCATTGGCGGTACCAAGGGGTAAAATGCCCATCACCGGGCGCTGCGCGGCATTGCGTTCTATCAGTGCGCTTGCCACTTCATTAATCGTCCCATCGCCGCCACCGGCGATCACCGTTGCGACGCCCAGCCGACAGGCCTCGTCAATATAGCGAGCCGCGTCGCCTTTTTCCCAGGTCACACGGACGTGAATTTGTGCGCCACTTTCACGCAAATCAGCAATCGCCTGGCGCAGAAGGTCATTGCCCGCACTTTTGCCGTTGAGGATCAGTAAACTATCCGGATATGTCGACATCCAAGGTTGCTCCCTATTTAGCTCTATCAAGAGTGTATCTCAGGGAGGGAAAAAGCGCGTAAGAACAGGATGAAAGGCAAAAAATAAGCCTGCGTAAGGGCGTTTATACACCCTTACAGCAGGGGCTTTCAGCGGTGCAATGCGGGTTTGCGCGGCACACAGGACCACTGAAAACCACTATAAATCACTCAAGCGTGGACACTGTGTGGACACTCTGAGCGTCAGTGCCACCGCGTAAAGGGTTGAGCGTTATCGCGTCCTGCAGATATTCAGGGGCGAAGTGTGCATAGGTCATTGTCTGCTCAATCCTTGAATGCCCGAGAATCCGTTGAAGCGTGATAATACTGCCTCCGTTAATCATAAAGTGAGTAGCAAAGCTGTGACGCAATGCGTGTGTAGCCTGACCAGGTGGCAGATCGGGTTTCAGCTCTTTCATCAGCCGTCTGAACGCTGGATAGTTAGCCTCGGTGAAAAGGAAACCACGCTTACCTTTTGTGATCATTGTTGCCAGCTCCTTAGATATCGGAACGGTTCGCGGCTTGTTGGTCTTTGTCTTAACAAACGTGACGCGATTTTGAATGATGTTTTCCGCTTTCAGTTTTGCTGCCTCGCTCCACCTCGCGCCGGTGCTCAGGCAAAGAATCGCGATTTTTTTATTATCCCCGTCTACTTTGGAAAGGAGCTCGGCGATCTCTTCTTGTGTGAGATATCCAGTTTCCGGTTTATCTTCTTTCAACCTTTTCAGGCCTCGGAAAGGATGCTCCCCGAAAAATAGCTCTGCATCTATCAATGCGGTAAACATCCCGCTAAGACAGGTCAAATCGCGATTTATACTCGATGGTTTGATACCTTGAGAACGCCGTACCGAGCTGTACTGGCTTATCAATGATTTTGTAATCTGAAAGGCACATGGGTCATTGGTTATCTTGGTGAACAACTCAATCTTGCCCAAGTAATCTCGACCGTGAGTCTCGTGCTTGCCTTTCAACTCCCACCAAATTTTTGTCAGTTCCGACAGATGCCGCTTATCTGTCGGTTTCGCTAACCATTCTTTGTTGTGATGGTTGTACTGCGTATGTTTCTCGAAAGCGATAGCTTCGCTTTTCTTATCGAACTTCCTGCGGATGCGCTTTCCGTTGCGCCCTGCAGGTCTGACGTCCACTTCATATCGACCATCATCGAGCTTTTTAACAGACATAAAGCCTCCCGATGATGTTATTGCGTACTTCAATTTCCTGATTTACATAACAAAAACTCACTGTGCATTTACAGCACAAATAAGCACCGTAAATGGTTAGCCAGTTTTCTGGTCTGAGTGGGGTGACGTTGTTGTCTGCTGCCCAAAGTGCGCGAGAGCCGGTGCAATTTGCCCAGCTTCAGGTGATATCGACTCTGTCATAAACCACATAGTGTATTTTTTGAACTGTGGATGGTTCAAAATCTTCATCACTGCCTGTATGCCCATATCTTTTACACCCTTCTCGTAACTCGAAAGAGAGCTGTATGGAACGCCAGTTAAGTCACTGAATTCTTTTCTGTTCATACGTTCTGACTCACGCATGATGGCTAGCTTCTCATTGACGGGTATCATCGTAATTAACACTCCACTATTGATAGAAAAACGATAACAGAGTAATCTTCAATTCGTTATCGCAAGATAATGGCTCCAATATGGCAATTAAAAGCCATTGGGAGCAATTAAAACACTAACGAGGAATACTCACAAATGAATAGGGTCATTGATAGTGCGAGCGACGCCGTTCCATACCAGGAATTCGCACGTCTTATTGGTAAAACTCCTGCAGCAGTCAAAGGGATGATTGAGAAGGGCAAATTACCCATCGTGGAGATGACCGATCCGCAGTCAACCAGTGGGAGAGCCGGGGAATATTGGGTATACCTGCCAGCGTGGAACAAGGGTATGAAGATGGCCTATGACAGCCGCCCGAAAGAAATTCGAGAAGGGTGGCTAATGTGGCTTGGTTTAGGAGAGCCACGTTAATGAATATTGAACGTACGAAGGAGCCTCATTGTATTGCTCAGTTACTCCGCAGAGAAAGCCCTAGCCCGATGAACTTCACTATTACTCACGGGCGCGGCCGCAAGGGCATCATCATCCGCACTCGTAAGGCTGGCGTGATTGAGACGCTTCGCCGCCTGGTCAAAAAAAGAGGGCTGTGGTTATGACTGTCATGACTCTTGATGTGATCCAGAAACAACCAGCGGCGCTTCGGGGTCTGGTCGGTAAGTACCTGGCGCTACCACGCTGGCAGGACACCTGTGATTTTTACAATCAAATGATGGAGCGCGAACGACTGACCGTTTGTTTTCACGCTCAATTAAAACAGCGCCACTCCGTCATGCGCTTAGAAGAAATGGACGAAGCAGAGCGCGAGCGTCTTGTCTGCGCTCTGGATGAACTGAGATTCGCATTCAGTCGGTTTCGCCAGCATGGCTCGACTAAGGCGACCTTCATTAGCCGTCTTACTGTGAGTCAAAGACGTTCTCTTTTCCGTCATGCCGGGCTTACGGATCAGGAGTTCAGTATGCCGCACTGGCGATTGAATGAAGAGGAATGCTACTGGCGTGACAAACTATTCCGCGCCTTGCGAGAGTTGTTTAGCCTTTTTGAGTACGCGCCAACCATTTTAACCTCGGTAAAACCTGAGCAGTATTTACATTAATTAATCTGGATTCGTTTTATTACGCGCCTTACAGCGTGGGGACTCCTTTTGTCTGGAGATAGGCAAATGCAAAAACAAAATACAGCGCAGCGGGGCATGTATTCCGTACTTCTGGCGCAGACAGTAAGCGAAGCACAGCGCGACACAGCGACCCGTTTCTCTTCTCAGTTTGACGGTCTTATCGCGCACATCAGTAAGTCAGAACTTAATCGCACCGAGATTATCGAGTTATTAGGTCAGGAGTCGGAAAAGTTACACAACTCGATTTTCGGTAGAGCGGATTAACCACTTTTAACAGGAAGTAAAAATGAGCATACGCATCGAGATAAATAACCAGTACGTCATTACCAGCGACCGCTATCAATTTATTTTGCAGGAAAAGAAAACTGCTACATCCGGCAAGAATGAAGGTAAGGAATGGCTGGATGTAGTGGGTTACTACCCGACAATTTCTAAGCTCGTTTCCGGTCTTGTCTTGCATGACCTTTTAACGGGAGACGCTACTCGTTTCTCGGCGCTTGAAACTCAGATTGAGCGCGTAGCGAAGCAATGTCTGGACGCCTTCACTTCAAATGGCCGTTGAACCTCGGGGGCGTATTGCCCCCTCGCCACCGCCTCCTTTCCCGAAGCACACCGATGATACTTTCGTCGGTGCTTATCCCTGGAATGCTCCACGCTCTGCAATTGGCCGTGACAGACCCCTTACACGTGGCGAATTCCGTCAGGTGCAAGGTGTTTTAGGTAAAGTTAATCGCCTGCCATACGTCTTAAAAACGTTGTTCAACTCCCGGTATGACTTCATCCGTCGTACTAAAAGCCCACTTCATGGTTTCTATTTCCTTAAGAACACCGTCGAGCAAAGGGTGGGGCCACGTCTTGAGCGGGTTAACCAGCTAAACGGAATGAACGAGACCGCCTCGCTACTCTTCATGAGCGAGCGCGAAAGCTATTCGCGTTTACCTGGTATGAGTGACAAGGCGCTCAAAAAGTTTGCAGCTCGTATCGCTTCGCAGCTCTATGTTGCTTATGAAGAATTAAGCGATGCTTGGGCAGATGCTCACGGCGGTAAAGAGACTCTTTTCACCGATGAGGCACAGGCGCATTTGTTTGGGCACGTTGCCGGTGCAGCGCGTGCATTCAATATCACCCCAATGTTCTGGAAAAAATACCGCAAAGGGCAAATCACAATTCGCCAGGCATTTTCCGCTATCGCTCGTCTGATTAACGATGAATGGTGGATTAACCAGTTTAAGGCGCAGCGTATGCGCTGGCACGAGGCATTGCTGATTGCCGCCGGTGAGGTGAATAAAGACCGTTCCCCATACGCCAGCAAAACGGCGATCCGCGACGTACATTCTCGCCGCCTGGCTAACCTCGAATACCTCAAATCGTGTGAGCTGGAAAACAAAGTTACCGGTGAGCGCATCGATCTCATCAGCAAAGTCATGGGAAGTATTTCAAACCCTGAAATTCGTCGTATGGAACTGATGAACACTATTGCAGGCATCGAACGCTATGCGGCCGGTCAGGGTGACGTCGGGATGTTCATCACTATCACCACGCCATCGAAGTATCACCCGACACGTCAGGTCGGAAAGGGGGATAAAAAGACGGTGCAACTTAATCACGGCTGGAATGAAACCGCCTTTACGCCGAAGGATGGGCAACGGTATTTGTGCCGTATCTGGAGCCTGATGCGTACAGCTTTTAAAGATAACGATCTTCAGGTCTACGGGATGCGTGTTGTTGAGCCGCATCATGACGGAACGCCGCACTGGCACATGATGCTTTTTTGCAAACCTGAGCAACGCAAACACATCACCGAAATCATGCGCCGTTATGCCTTAAAGGAAGATGGCGATGAAAAGGGCGCTGCAGCACAGCGCTTTGAAGCGAAGCACCTCAATCAAGGTGGTGCAGCCGGTTACATCGCTAAATACATTGCGAAGAACATCGATGGTTACGCGCTCGATGGTCAAGTGGATCACGATACCGGCAAGCCTCTCACCGATACCGCCGCAGCTGTAACCGCATGGGCGTCAACGTGGCGTATCCCGCAATTCAAATCAATTGGCCTGCCGACGATGGGCGCATATCGCGAACTGCGCAAACTGCCTCGCGGGGTGAGCATTGCTGATGAATTCGATGAGCGTGTCGAAGCGACCAGAGCTGCAGCTGATGAAGGTGAATTTGACCTATATATCGCAGCGCAGGGTGGGGCGAATGTTCCACGCGATAGCCAGACCGTCCGTGTGGCTCGTAACGTAACTGACGAGGTCAACGCCTACGAAGAGGATATAGAGAGAGTCGTGGGCATCTACGCCCCGCACTTGGGCTCTGAGCTTGTACACGTTACGCGGACAGCCGAATGGCGCATCGTTCCAAAGCTGTTGACCGTTGAGCCTTTGACTTTAAAAAGCGGCATTGCCGCGCCTCGGAGTCCTGTCAATAACTGTGGATTGGCAAAGGTTGAAGAAGTGAAAATTTTGAGCACGTCATCAATTAGGCAAGTAATGGAGATTGAATTGAGCAATGAAGATGAGGTTTTAGGATGTAGTAATGAGGTTTTCGGCTGGGGAAGATAAATTCATCTTACCCAGCATTGGCGCTATTTATAGATGTACCCCTCAACAGAAAAGTTACTATTTATCTTAAACATTGCTATGAATTGCATACTTCTGAGCAAATTATTAATAAAAAAGAGTATTGAAAAATACGTACTTTATCTTTAAATTCTATAAGTGAGTTTATGTCTGAAATGTTATTGAAATCATTTCCATGTGCTATTTTATGTCTCTTCTGGTTCACGTCATCTAAAAATGTTTGCCACATAGAACGTCCAGGGTACTTCTCAGGGTTCGTTTGGTAGGGGTGCCTGCTTATTTTATAAGGGAAGCTTGAGACTCTTCTTTTGGTGAGTCTTAAGGAAATATCGAGCGATCTCTTAATTTGAGTTGGGGACATTGCAAAAACATTATCAAATCTGGAGTTGTGTAGGTTTTTGAAAATATCTTTCACACCAAAACGAGATGCTACTGATTCAATCGAATCAGGTTTGGGGTTTCTGTTTTTATCAGAAATAAACGGCTCGTGAGATATTTTAAAATCAGTAGATCTTTCTAAATCTTCAATTAAACACTGGATTGTATCTTGGTATGCAGGGAATGCTTTTTCGTCGAATCCGAGATATTTTTTACAATAAGTTCTTTTTATTGAAGTGGGTAAATTTTTAAATTCTACTTCTGTATAGTCGCTAATAATGTTTTTGACAGCTCCCTTAATAAAGCCTTCCATGTGTGCAACTATTAGAACAGTTATTGAACGGCATAGTGCATTGTATAGATCTTCTTTTGTATGTTGAACGGCTATGGCCTCAGCGACCAAAAGGTCAACTTCATTCCATTGAAGATCCACAGTATCTAGATAATCTGAAATGAATGTTGTCATTATGCTAATTCCTTAGCCTTTTCAATGCGATATGTGAGTTTTGATACGTCGTTTACACTACCCTCACATGCAGAGAAAAATATTGGATCCGAGAACATTTTAGTGATCGTACTAACGGTGACAACTCTATTTTTTTTTGCGCTTTCAATATATAAATGCGTAATTGAATCGAACACGGCAGCATTGAAGTCAGACATTTTTTTTCGGTTGGTACCTGTAATTCTGTACTTTGCAAATGGTGATTCAATTCCAGACTTTTCGATACTGTCGAAAGTGTTTATAAACATTTTTTTCATGTTGTTTAAATCACTCTCACTCAATTCATTAAAACTATTCATTTTGGTAGTCAGGAAATTTTTAAACTTTCCTTTATAATCTTTGAAGCTGTTTTTATAATTAACTGCAAAGAAGCGAAGTACAAGTTCTTCATCTTCCATTTTTCTAACTCTCTTACTATTAGGAGTTAGCTTGCAACTTCTGATGAAGTTTATGTCTTGAGATAAACCCTTTATCATTTCTTTGAAAGGGCCTCTACAGGTTGCATTACGTAGTTCCTGCGATTCTAATTTAACTGAGCCGGAGTTCAGTCGTTCAAAGATGTCATATTTCACTTGAGGGTCAAGCGTAGAGTCAATTCTCAAACATTTTATACTTCTTTCTTCAAGCCTACGAATTAAAAATGAGGGGAGGTCTTTATAGTTGGCACCATTTAAACTATCTAATACCTCTAATCCTTGAAGTTCATACTCATTTTGAAAGAAATTATATATCGCTGTTAATCTTTGTTGTCCGTCAATTACTGAAAAGCGTGAGGATTCAGTGTCGACTTCATCATCAACATCTACATCTTGTGATATGTATATGAAAGGTATAGGGATGTTAAGTATTAAACTCTCGATTAACTTTGAAGATGTTTCGTCGTCCCATCGATGTTTTCGTTGATATTCTGGGTTTAATTTTATTACATTTCTATTTATTTTTTTAACTAAAGTTTCCAAATCATATTCAATGGTTTGAGTCTTAACTGTACGTTCTTTTGCTATCTGCTGAAGTTCATCGAGGCTGTGCTTAAGGCTGCTCATAATTTTCCTTGGTTATGTTGTATTCTGCCGGAAACTCTAATTAGGACAATTTCTCGATTATGCAATTATTTGCATTCTATTGCATCTAAAACTGCACGTGCTAAAAAGTTATTCGTTTCTCACAGGGCGCAGGTTAATTAAGGAAATGCACTTGCATTAAAACCGCCCGATCAAGCGTGCAGGCGTGGCGGGGAAAGCATTGCGCGCCAGCACCGGTGACAGCATTTAATTTTACGCGTCTGTGGGCGTCGTGGCGGCACTGTTGATGTGCTGGTCTGTGCATGGGTACGCGGGATGTTGCATGGCGTGTGGCGCTTCTGAGGCGGTCTGTGATGATACCGCCCGGAGGCGGCATTTTGGCGGGTTTTACTCTGTTTCGAGGCTGTAATCTTTAAAGCGGATCACCTCCATCCCGAGCCAGTCGTTAACCTCTTTGAAACGCTCCTGCAGCGGCGTCAGCTCGTTACGCACAAAGACCCGCGCCACCTTCTCGACATCCCCCATTGAGCCGATATTTTCGGGCTTACCACCCATGAGCTGGAACGGGACGCGGTGCGCATCGAGCAGGTCAGCGGCGCTCACCTTTTTGATATTGAAAAAATCATCCTTGGTGGCGACTTCACTCAGCGGCACGATCTTAATGCCGTCCGGTTTCCCGTTGGGCGCGTAGAAAAACAGGTTTTTAAAATTCCCCAGTCCCTTTGAATTACGCATCGCATCACGCAGCGATTCGACGTCGGTGCTGCTTTGCGCCGCGTCGGTCACGTACATGATGTAACCCGCATGCGCGCCGTTCTGGTAATACTTGCGACGAAACAGCGTGGCGGACTCATTCAGCCAGGCGGAATTCAGTGCGCTCAGGTATTCCGGCATCCCATAAAGCTCCTGATTAATATCCGGCTCAAGCAGGTGAAACACCGAGCCGGGCGCAAATTCGTGCGGGTGGGTGAAACTCGACACGTACCAGTAAACATCATCCTCGACGCCACGGCGGGTGTATTTCGCAGGCGATGTTTCCAGCTTCATGAGTTGGCCGGTGACGCTCATGCGCTTCTCAAGGTAGCCGTTGGCAAAGACCAGATAGTCGAGTACAAGGCGGCTGAAATCCTGACGCGACAGCAACGGGTGCGGGATATAGGTGCTCGCCAGAATGTTACGCTTCACGTAAATCGGGGAGCTGTGGTGGACGGCGGCACGCAGGCTTTTTGCCAGCCCCGAGAAGTTGACCGGCGGCTCGTACCATTTCCCGTTATGAATACACTCGACATAATCGAGAATGTCGCGCCTGTCCATCACGGCGGAGGGCTCACCAAAGGTGAACGCCTCCATTTTTTGCGGTGCGCGGGAGGTCGTAGTGGTCGGTTTAAATTTTGCTTTTGCCATGTCAGTAAATTTCCAGAATAGAGTTTGAGTGCATCCCGCTCCCGGCGGAAAGCGGTTCGTTTAGCAGGGCGTGCATGGTCGCCCACGCGATATCCGCGTGGCTGGCTTCCTCGCTTCGACTCGCTTCATAGGTCGAACTGCGCCCGCTGCTGGTCATGGTTTTGCGAATGGCCATAAACGACTGTGTGATGTCAGTTGCACCGGCGTCGTATTCCAGACACCCGCGTCGGATGGTGTCTTTTGCTTTCAGCACCATCGCGGTTTTCATTTCAGGCGTGTAGCGGATGGCGCGCGCCGCCGGGAAGAATGAGCGCACAAGCTGGTAAACACCCTGGCCGATGCCGGTCGCATCGATGCCGATATAGTCGACGGTGTATTTTTCGGTGAGTGACCTGATGGCCTCCGCCTGCGCCGCAAAATCCATCCCTTTCCACTGGTGACGCTCAAGGATGCGGAACTTGCCCCCGGCAACCAGCGGCGGAGCCACTACCGCACAGCCTGCACTGTCGCCGGTGTGTGACGGGTCGTAGCCAATCCACACCGGACGCCAGTTAAACGGACGGTCGGCAAATTGTTCGAAGTCCTCCCATTCTTCCATCGCATCGACCATGCAGCGCTGCAGCTCCTCGAACGGGAATACCGACGCCTTGTCGTCGACGAACTCGCACATGAACAGGTTGCGGAAATCGTCTGCGCTGTTTTCCTGTTTCAGTTGATCCAGATTGAACAGGGTGCAGCCCCCGGCGAGCGCATCCTCGATGGTGACAATCTGCCGCCACTGACCATCCGGGCACAGCACGCCACCGGCGAGCGCCTTGTGGCTGATATCGATGTCGACCCGTTCGTCGCGATTGCTGCGCCCCCGGTTAAACAGCTCGCCTGACCAGAACGGATAAGCACCGTGCGCCAGCGTGGACGGAGTTGAGAAATAGGTGGTGCGCAGATGCGACTGTGATGCCATCCCCGACGCCACTTTGCGCAGCCGCTGGAAATTCGGTATCCAGAAAATTTCATCGACATACAGGTCTCCATTGTGGCTCTGCGCGGTGTTGGAGTTGGTCCCGAGGAAAATCAGCTCTGCACCGTTGTTGCCGATGACAATCGGGTCGCCCGACAGGTCGACGTCGACGAGACGCGCAAAGGCGATGATGTATTTTCGGAACACGTAAGCCTGCGTTTTACTGGCTGACAAAAATATCTGGTTTTGCCCGGTTTTCAGGGCGCGCAAAAGTGCCTCGCGCGCAAAGTAAAACGTTGCGCCTATCTGGCGCGATTTAAGGATGTGGCGAATGCGGTGCGCGATGCCTGCCTTATGCCAGTTGAGCTGATACTCAAACGACTGGTCGAGGAAAATCTCTTCCAGTTTCTCGATAGCCTCCTCGCTGAAAAAGTTACGTTTCGGCTTTTTGCGATCGCCTTTGTTGCGGCTCGCGATATTGGGATTTAAATCCACTTCATTACCGGTCTGGCCGTAGCGATTCACGCGCGCGAGTCGCTCCATCTGTCGCGATAAAAAATCAGCGACCTTAAAGTCATGCGGTGTCAGGTCGGGCTTGGCATAAAGCTGAATCAGCCGCGCCTCAAGCGTCGTTTCCACGCGATTGAGCGGGGCGGTTTCCTCCCATCCGTCGCGCTGCTTCCAGCTCTGCACCGTCGGGCGCTTCATCTGCAGCGTGTCGGCAATTTGTGGCACGGAAAAACCCTGCCAGAACAACAGGCGCGCCTGTCGTCGCGGGTCGTGCAAAAGGGAGAGGTCAGTTGAAATGGTCATGGTTGCCTCGTGTCGGTGAATACGGGGCAAGGCTAAGGAAATTAGCGCAGGGATTCGCTAAGCCCCTGTTGTGTCAGGGGTTGCACTTCTGCAAGCGGTGGCTGATGCGGGGCGGAGTCGGGACACTACACCCGAACCGAAAACCTAACATCAGGACACCTGAACAATGGCAAAGAAAGTTTCTAAATGGTTTCGCATCGGCGTCGAGGGTGACACCTGCGATGGCCGCGTGATTAACGGCGAAGATATTCAGGATATGGCGGACACATTTGACCCGCGTGTCTATGGCTGTCGCATCAACCTCGAACACCTGCGCGGCATCCTGCCCGACAGCGTGCTCAAACGTTATGGCGACGTGACCGAAGTCAAAGCGGAAATTATCAGCGATGACTCGGCGCTGAACGGCAAGAAAGCGCTGTTTGGCAAAATCACACCGCTCGACGAGCTGGTCAGCATGGTGAAAGCCGGGCAGAAGGTTTACACCTCGATGGAAATTCGCCCGAACTTCGCCAACAGCGGCAAGTGCTATCTCGTCGGCCTCGCCGTGACCGATGACCCGGCAAGCCTCGGCACGGAATACCTCGAATTCTGCAGCCGTGCCACGCAGAACCCGCTCGCCGGTAAAAAAGCCCATCCTGACGACCTGTTTTCCGTTGCCACGCTGGCAGAGCTGGAATTCGAAGACGTTCCCGACACCGTGCTCAACAGCCTGACTGACAAAGTTAAAGCCATTTTCAACCGCAAGCAGGTGAGCGATGACGCGCGTTTTGCTGACGTGCATGAGGCGGTGACGGAAGTATCTGAACTGGTGCAGGCCAGTCTCAGTGCGACTGACCAGCGCATCGCGGAGCTTGAGACCACCTTTGCGCAGTTTAAGCAGGACGTGACGCGCAAGGCAGACGAAAGCGCGCAGGCGTTTTCCTCTCTGAAAAGCACCCTTGATAACACCGAAAGCCTGAGCCAGCCGCGCCGCGAGAAATCGAAAGGCGGGACGGGCGACGAGCTGCTGACCAACTGCTGATCCACACGCCGGGTGTATTGCCCGGCCTGACATCTGACAAATTAGAAAAACAGGAATACCCATGCGTAAAGAGACCCGCTTTAAATTCAATGCTTACCTGTCCCGCGTTGCGGAGCTGAATGGCGTCGAGACCGATGACGTGGCGAAGAAATTCACCGTCGAGCCGTCCGTGACCCAGACCCTGATGAACACCCTGCAGGTGTCATCCGCGTTTCTGACCAAAATCAACATCGTGCCGGTCGACGAGCTGAAAGGCGAAAAGGTCGGGGTGGGTGTCAACGGCACGATTGCGAGCACCGCCGACACCGCCGGTGATGATGAGCGTAAGACCGCCGATTTCACGGCGCTGGAATCCAACAAATACGAATGTGCGCAAATCAACTTTGATTTCCATATCCGTTACAAACAGCTCGACCTGTGGGCGCGATTCCAGGACTTCCAGACCCGTATCCGTGACGCGATCATCAAGCGCCAGTCACTCGATTTCATCATGGCCGGTTTCAACGGTATTACTCGCGCGGAAACCTCCAACCGCAAAACGCATCCGATGCTGCAGGATGTTGCGGTGGGCTGGCTGCAGAAGTACCGCAATGAAGCCCCGGCGCGCGTGATGTCGAAAATCACCGATGCAAACGGCGATGTGGTTTCGGCGGTGATCCGCGTGGGTGAAAACGGCGACTATGAAAACCTCGATGCGCTGGTGATGGACGCCACCACCAACCTGATTGACGAGATTTATCAGGACGACCCGGAGCTCGTGGTCATCACCGGTCGCAAGCTGCTCGCGGATAAATATTTCCCGATCGTTAACAAGACGCAGCCAAACACCGAATCACTGGCCGCTGACATCATCATCAGCCAGAAGCGCATCGGCAACCTGCCCGCCGTGCGTGTGCCGTACTTCCCGGCGGATGCGCTGATGATTACGCGCCTCGATAACCTGTCGATTTACTTCATGGACGACGCGCACCGCCGCGCCATCATCGAGGAGCCGAAAAAAGACCGCATCGAAAACTACGAGTCGATGAACATCGATTATGTGGTTGAGGCTTATGCCGCCGGTTGCCTGATTGAAAACATCAAGCCCGGTGAGTTTGCCGCGTCTGCTGAACCTGCTGACCAGAACGGCGGAGCGTAAGCCATGACGAGCCCCGCAGCGCTTCACATGATGCGGGTCTCGGCCTCTGAAACTGCACAGCGGGGCGCTGCTCCGCTGCGCAATGCAACTGCCTATGAGCAGATGCTCGTTAAGCTGGCCGCAGACTGTCGCACGTTAAAACAAATCCGATCCACTGAACGTAAGGCCGACAAAAAGCGTGAGCTGCTGCCGTTTTATCTGCCGTGGGTGGCGGGTGTCCTTGCGAACGGCAAAGGGGCGCAGGATGACATTGTCATGACCGTCATGCTGTGGCGTCTCGATGCGGATGATATCGCCGGTGCGCTGGAGATTGCCCGTTACGCGCTGACGTATGGCCTGACGATGCCTGTCGGCGGCCACCGTCGCACCACGCCGTATCTGCTGGCCGAAGAAGTCGCGCTTTCTGCGCAGCGCCTGCGCGATGCGAATCAGTCGCCTGAGCTGGCGCACCTGCTCCACACCCTCGAACTGACTGAGCGTGCGGATATGCCCGATATCGTGCGCGCGAAGCTGCACAAAATCACCGGCTACGTGCTGCGTGACGCAGGGAAACTGCCCGAGGCACTGGTGCACCTGCAGCGTGCGATCCAGTTAGAGCGAACTATCGGCGTGAAAAAGGATATCGAACAGCTTGAGCGCCAGCTTAAACCGAAGCCAGAGCCCGCGCCCAAAACGACTACACCACGCACGCGCAAACCTGCCGCTAAACCGGCGGTACGGCGCGGACGTCCTCCCAAAGCGGCAAAAGCCGCAGGTTAACCGAACGCTCCCCGAGCCGGGCGGCACGCCGTTCAACGCGGGTATTGATTGCCCTGACTGCGACCGGCGTCCACCGCCCACCTATTTTCTGAGGTTGTCATGATGACAGTAATTATTGAGCCCAAAAACCCGCAGGACGTGCCGGGCGTGGTGATACCGCCACCGGGCGTGAGCGAGTCGGTCATTAAAAATACGGGCTTTTTCCCTGATGTTGACCCTCAGCGCGTGCGCGAAGAAATGCGCCTTGAGCAGACGGTTTCCCCTGTGCGCCTGCGCCGGGCGATTAAAACCGCCATCGCGGAGACCAACGCGGAGCTGCGCGACTGGCGCGACCGTCAGCTCGACGCCGGTCACGCCACGCTCGCGGATGTCCCGACCGACGAGCTCGACGGCGAGAGCGTGCGCTGTTTCCACTACTTCAACGCCGTATGCGCGATGACGACCGCCACGCTGTACGAGCGTTATCGCGGCGTGGATGCGACCAGCAAGGGCGACAAAAAGGCCGACAGTATCGACAGCACTATCGATGAAATGTGGCGGGATATGCGCTGGTCAGTGGCGCGCATTCAGGACAGGGCGCGCTGCATTGTGGGGCAAATCTGATGAAGGTCTATGCGATGCAGGGTGACACCCTCGACGCGATTTGTGCGCGCTATTACGGGCGGACAGAGGGCGTGGTCGAGGCGGTGCTGCAGGTGAATCCGGGGCTGTCGGAGCTGGGCGTCATCCTGCCGCACGGCACGGCTATCGAGCTGCCCGAGACCGACAGCGCCCCGAAAACCGAGACGGTGAATCTATGGGACTGAACATGGAAAAAATCACGACGTTTGTCGCCTACTGGCTGGCCGTGGGGGTGGCGTATTTCGGGGCGATGTCCCCTGAAAAACTGGCGCTGTATGTCGGCGGTGGCTGCGCCATTTTTACCGCGCTGACGAATTACTGGTTTAAGCGCAAAACGTACCTCTACCTGACATCGCTCGGGCTGGATAAGGGGGCTATTCGTGAGCTCAATCATTAAAAAATGCAGTGTGGCCGCTGTGCTGGCGCTGGCGGCACTGATGCCTGACTTTCGTCTGCTGAACACCTCGCCCGGGGGACTGGCGCTAGTCGCTGATCTCGAGGGCTGTCGCCTGACACCTTACCAGTGCAGCGCGGGCGTGTGGACGTCAGGCATCGGCCACACTGCCGGTGTCACGCCGAAAGGGGATATCACCGAGCGACAGGCGGCGGCGAACCTCGTCGCGGATGTGCTCAATACCGAGCAACGGCTCGCGGTCTGCGTGCCGGTGAAGATGCCCCCACGCGTCTATGACACGCTGATCAGTTTTGCCTTCAACGTGGGAACGGGCGCGGCCTGTGGCTCGACGCTGGTCTCGTTTATCAAGCGTCAGCAGTGGTGGCAGGCGTGCGACCAGCTTACCCGCTGGGTGTATGTGAATGGCGTCAGAAACAAAGGTCTTGAGAACCGCCGCGCGCGGGAGCGGGCTTACTGCGTTAAGGGGATGCAATGAAAGTGCTGATGATTCTGCTGGCCGGATTGCTCGGCGGGGTGCTGTGGCTGCGCCATGACAACGCGAATTTATCCCGCTCGTTTGAGAAAGCGAACCGGGTCGCCAGCGAGCAAAAGACCACTATCGGGATGCTGAAAAATCAGCTTGCCGTGTCACAGCGTATTGCCAGGACGAATGAGACTGCGCAAGTCAGGCTCAGTGACGAACTGAACGCCGCCGGTGAGCTGGCGACCCGACGGGAACAAACGATCACGAGGTTACTCAATGAAAACGAGGATTTACGCCGCTGGTATCGCGCTGATTTGCCTGATGCTGTGCGCCGGTTGCACACCCGCACCGCCTGCGCCTCAGCCGGTCACTGTTTACAACGCCTGCCCGAAAGTGAGCCTCTGCCCGATGCCGGGAAGCGAGCCGCTCAGTAACGGCGATTTAAGTGCCGATATCCGCAGGCTTGAGCATGCGCTCACGGCCTGCGCGTTAAAGGTTGAAACCATCAAAGACTGTCAGGATAAAACAGATGCAGAAAATGAAAAGCCTGCGCAAGGCGCTCACTGATGCCGTGCCGCAGTTAAAAAATAATCCCGAAATGATGCGCATCTTTGCCGACGAGGGGAATATCGATGCGCGCCTCGCGGCCTCGCTGTCGCACGAAAAAATTTATACCCTGAATGTGATCGTGTGTGATTTTGTTGGCGACCCTGATTTGATTTTTGTGCCGGTGGCCGCGTGGCTGCGTGAGAACCAGCCGGATATCTGCACCACGGATGAGGGGCGCAAAAAGGGCTACCGGTTCCAGATGGATTTGAACGACGGGGATAACGTTGATATCAGTATCAGCCTGCAGCTCACCGAGCGCACGCTCGTCAGGGATGAAAACGGCGCGCTGCACGTCAGCTATGCGCCTGAGCCGCCTTTACCCGAGCCGGTCACGCGCCCGACCGAGCTGTACATCAATGGCGAGCTGGTGAGTAAGTGGGATGAGTGAGTTTAAACCCTTTGACGACAGGCTGGCCGGACTGATTGGGGCGCTATCACCGGCGGGGCGGCGTAAGCTCGCTGCTCAGATTGCGAAGGAACTGCGCAAGGCGCAGCAGCAACGCATCAAACAGCAAAAAGCGCCTGACGGCAAGCCGTATCAGGCGCGAAAGCGCCAGCCGCTCAGGACAAAGTCGGGACGTATCAAGCGGGCTATGTTCCAGAAGCTTCGAACCAGCCGCTATATGAAAGCCAGTGGCCAGAAGGATGCTGCTGTGGTGGAGTTTACCGGCAAGGTGCAACGCATCGCGCAGATTCACCAGTACGGGCTTAAAGACCGGCCAAATCAGTTTAGTCAGGATGTACAATATCCTGAGCGCCAGTTACTCGGATATAGTGGGGTAGATAGTGAGATAATTCATAAGCTAATTGCTAACCATCTAAGTTGAAGTCGATTAAGTTAGTCAATAGTTTGCATGTGGCCTCGCGATGGTTTTACGGCATAGTGATTTTAAGTGAAACAAAACTATTGACCTTGGGATTTACAAGGGCTATCAACTTAAATTGAGATCTAAGCTGTTGTAGGATATGTTAAAATGACCCATGCTCGAACACTGTTAACCACTTGAAGATGTAGCATTTAAAGTGATCGCTTGAACTGGGTAACTTCATAAGGTGTAGTCCCGAGAGATGACTACTGTTATATACTTATTGAATACATGGTGAGATATGGATTTTGTTACAAGTACGTTGCTTTCAGGAATACTCTATGATGGCTTTAAACATGGAGTGAAAATTACTACGGGATTTTTAAAAGAGAAATTACAAGGATGGATTGTTGATGATTCTTTATTGAGTCAATTATCCATCAAAATA
Organism: Lelliottia sp. 7254-16; assembly: GCF_002922995.1. Classification (NCBI taxonomy): domain Bacteria; kingdom Pseudomonadati; phylum Pseudomonadota; class Gammaproteobacteria; order Enterobacterales; family Enterobacteriaceae; genus Lelliottia; species Lelliottia sp. 7254-16. The sequence goes on along the minus strand of NZ_PQVS01000009.1, from coordinate 30,647 downwards.
AATGATCTTAATCTTCAGGATTACAGTGAAAATGCTATTGAGCGAAAGCTCAATGAATCATCAGACATACAAGGTATTTTAAGTTTGATACAACCTTGTCAAAATAATAATATAGGGACTGTTACTCAGTATCATAGCGGTTCGGGTGATAATATTGTTGGTAATAAAACTATTCACAACAAGTAGAAATAAAGATGATGGTAAATCAAGAACACAATGGCTCAGGTGATAATATCGCAGGGAATAAATACGAATATATAGTTCGTAATATTCAGTCTAGGGATTTAATATCTGTCATAGATGATGTCATGCATGATATTTCTTATAGGGAATTAGTTAAGGCGCGTGAAAAGCTCGACGTGCTCAATAACATAAGCTCATTAGAGCATGATGTATCTCTATTGTTAAAATCTTTGAATTTAAAACTTGATTTAGTTAAGGGTTCTATACCATCATCGAAAAGTGATTTAATTAGATTACTGCAGTATACAAACCTCTCAACGGAAGTTTGGGAGGTAGTGGTATCTATTCTAATAGATTATGAATCTAGAACTTCTGAAAGTATTGCTCGAGAAAGATACTTAGATTCTAATTCTGAGGGGCATTATATTAAAGAAGTTTTCTTTGAGCGCCTGGCATCCCAAGAAGAGTTATTAGATTATTACAATAGCTCAAAGGTTTATAATTTATCTGAGCAGGAAATAACCGGGATTATTAGAGGCGCTATAAGAGTTGAAGATTATGAACTTTCCTTTCGGCTTTCTCAATTATTAAATAAGCATTTTGAATCGAGCAACTCCAGAGCACTATTACTTTTAACAGAAAGTTGCATTCTTATTGAGCGTAATCAACAAATTCAATATATATCATTTAGTAAGCAAGAAAAATCAAATGTCGATCGACTTATTGTCAATCTTTTAGCCGACAGTGTTAATAATAATACGGACAGACAAATTGCAACGTTAACTAATTTGTTAAACGTAACATGTTTCATGGATAGTAGGCTTTTTGATATGGGAAAGGTCTATGTGAATGAAATAAGAAAAATGGCACCAGCAACTGCCGATCTTTTAGAACAGATAGATACAAGATTAGTAATTCCAAAAAATAATTTTAAATTATTATCTAACTCTCTGGACTTAGAGCAGTTTGCGCTTTTGGATTTTGCTCTTGAACATGATTACGTTAAGATTAGAGATGTCCAAAAATGGATTGACCAAGGTGGGGTAATCAGTACTGGTGATGAATATATAAATTCATTTTTTGATCTATATCTAACTGCTTTAGTATGTTCAATTGATAATAAAAATGAAATACAAGAATTAGAAGTGAAATCGCAAAACTTTTTTGAGAAAGATTTAAATAGATTTAAGCAAATAAATCCTGCCGGTATTTTGAAGATGTGCGAAAGATTTATAAAGCTTAACTTACCTTTGAGTGTTGTTACTTATCTCAGTCCATTTATTTCAGATGATGCTTGGGTATCGCCAACATTTGAATGCTATTTGAATGCTTTATATCTAAGTGAGAAATTTGATATGTTTCTTTCTAAAATAAAGCATCTTCAACCTGAGGACAAAACACAGTTAATTTATATAAGAGAAGCTGAAATTTGCGAGAGAATGGGTGAAAATGAACAATCAATTAATTTGACTAGATCTGCAATAGATTTGTATCCAAATAACCCGTATCCTTGGCATTTGTTGCTACATACTTCAAGGAAGGACGGCGCCACTGTTGATGCTCTGAAGGAGATTGTTTTTGAAATACCGGAAGCAATATTATCCAACTTTCATGAGTCAAATATAGCATTGGTTAATGAGATAGCCACTCATGTCGATGTATGCCTTGCTGAAAGAGTTCTTGTCGATTGGTTTGTACAAAATCCAAGTAAAGTTGCTAAGCCTTTCACTCAGATTCATACTAATACGCTTATAAAGCGTTCAGATGATCATAGCAATCCCTATATTCCGATGAAGTGTGGGGATGGCGTAAAATATTCGGATGGATTCGAGACCTTTACTCGAATTCTTGTGCGTGACGTTGATGCTAGTCACCCAAGCTTACTAGATATAGATTCTCCTTTAGGCCAGATACTTGAGAATATGCGCCAAGGGGAGAGTAGCAGGGGTTATACGTTGCTTGAGCGCCTACCTCCATATGTTGCAGCGTTTAGATTAGCAGTGGAACTTCGCAGCAAAAGTAACGATGGTACTGATGCATTTAGACAGTTTTCGCTACCCTCTAATGAAGAGGATTTTATTCCCTATTTTGAAAGTATTATAAGGCACTACGACTCTCAAGACAAAGAAAGAGATGCTATACTCCATGGTCCTACTGTACCCCTTGTTTTTAGAGGGAAATTTACCTTTCCATCCGATCCCGTTAGAGGTGCTTTAAATAATTTAACGGCACTTGCATCTGCTAAAAATTTGGCATTATTCAATGATGGGGAAGAAAATCCTGATAAGGTGATCATTGATGTTTATACGGCTGTCTATATATCGCTGATGGGTTTCTCTTCGGCTTTCGTTAATTTGGAATCCTCAATAGTTGTTAGTCAATATACAAAAGATGTTTTGGAGAGCTGGATAGAGAACATCCTGAGAGAGGATTACTTATCCATAGGGGTGACTGATAAAGGCATTTATAGAGTTACATCAAAGGATATTAGAGAATATTCTTCTGAACTAATTCGTGGGCTTCAAACTTTACTTGAACATGTGACAGTGGAAGCAATGAAACCGGTTGATACGCCTGAGTTATTAGTGAAGATAAGAGATATGGTAGATGAATCTATTTATTCTACTTTCCAGTTGTCGGTGGCAAATAATATTCCCTTGCTTTGTGTTGATCACTTAATGTGTGAATTGATTTATCGCTCAGGCTTTCCAGTCTCGAACATGTATTCTTACATTATGAAGGTTTTGCATTCTTTAACTCTCTCTGAAAGAAAGAAAAGCATTCAAATTAGTTTGACTTCGGGCACACCAGTCCCTATTTTATATCATGATATAATGGAATTAAGTATTTCAACCGATAAGTCAGATGCATATCTTGTATTTAAGTTTATGGAAAAATATGGCGAAGTTATTAATGCTACAGGATCTCCTCTCGAGTATCTAACTGCAATTGTAAGAAATGCAACAGTATTGGCATACATTGACAAGACAATTCTTGCAGGAGGGCGTGCGCATAATCCACAGTATGATGGGTATGCTGAACATATTTTTTATTATTGCTGTCGGTCTGCAATGCTTTCTCTAGAGGGGGATACTAGTGAAAAAAGGTTAGCACTTCTTATAGAAAATTTGATTAGTACGACTCGTCTGGCTCGTAAATACTTAGATCTGATATCGTTGCTTACATCTGAGTTCGCTTTAGGGCATTTTCTCGATTTTGATGCATGTAACGAGGCTTTAGTTGCGTGTCGTGTGGATAGACAAGCTAAAGATCAGGAAAATGGGGAAGTAATTTAGATGTAGAATCTAGCACTCAACTAGTTGATAAATGAATTTATATTGGACATTGGTTATTTGCATTTTCAATATTTAGCATTGATCAAGAGTGAGTGCCAATTGTATTTGAGTAGCTAATTTTATTTTTTCCATAGCTATCTACGTAATACTTCGCCAAGAACTAAGTTCTGAAATTGTTACGTCATTTGCAATTGTTCCTCTTTGTTTCTCGATGTTGTTTCATCGCCTATAAAACCCTACCAGATTGCCGCTGGCATTGTTCGGCGGCATCCTTCCCCCATGAACAATCTAACTTCTCTGCAGGATATCGCTCGCGCGATCCGCAACCTCATCCGCACCGGTATTGTGACCGACGTCGACCCCGTCGAGGGGCTCTGTCGTGTCCAGACCGGCGGGATGCAAACCACCTGGCTAAACTGGCTGACCTCTCGCGCCGGGCGCTCGCGGGTGTGGTGGGCTCCTTCCGTTGGCGAGCAGGTGCTGATTCTTGCCATCGGTGGCGAACTCGACACCGCGTTTGTTCTGCCCTCCATTTTCTCTGATGACCATCCTGCACCGTCTGCCTCACCCGATGCCTTTCACGTTGCCTTTCCTGACGGGGCGGTCATTGAGTACGAGCCAGAAAGCGGGGCGCTCACCGTATCAGGTATCAAAACCGCCGACGTCACCGCGTCGGATTCCCTTACCGCCACCGTGCCGGTGGTGCTGGTCAAAGCTGAAACCCGCATCACGCTCGATACCCCCGAGGTGGTGTGTACCAACAAGCTGATAACAGGCTCACTCGAGGTGCAGAAGGGCGGGACGATGAGAGGGAATATCGAGCACAGCGGCGGGAAACTGACCTCTAACGGCGTGCAGGTGGATGACCACGACCACGGCGGCGTGAAGCGCGGCGATGACAGAACGGTGGACACACAATGACGGTGCGTTATCTGGGAATGAACAGCCAGACCGGGCTCAGTATTTCTGAGGCCGACCATATCAGGCAGAGCGTGCGCGACATTCTGGTCACGCCGGTTGGCTCGCGGGTGATGCGCCGTGAATACGGCTCGCTCCTGTCGGCGCTGATTGACCAGCCGCAGACCCCGGCGCTGCGCCTGCAGATTATGTCTGCGTGTTATTCCGCGATCCAGAAGTGGGAGCCGCGCGTCAGTCTGTCGACCATCACCTTTGAGCGCGGCGAGACTGACGGTGCGCTGTATGTCGATATCACCGGGACGCGCTCGATGACGAGCCAACCCTTTTCACTGACCATTCCACTGAGTTAAACGTTATGGCTACCATTGTTGACCTGAGCCAGCTCGCCGCGCCCGATGTCGTGGAGGAGCTCGATTATGAAACCATCCTGACCGAACGAAAGGCGACGCTCGTCTCGCTCTATCCCGCAGACCAACAGGAAGCGGTCGCGCGCACGCTGGCGCTCGAATCCGAGCCGATGGTGAAACTGCTGCAGGAGAACGCTTATCGGGAAGTTATCTGGCGTCAGCGCGTCAATGAAGCGGCGCGCGCGGTCATGCTGGCTTACGCTGCCGGTGCTGACCTCGACCAGCTCGGGGCTAATTCCAGCGTTGAGCGCCTCGTGATTACGCCTGCAGACGAGACCACGCTGCCGCCGACGCCTGCCGTGATGGAATCGGACACCGACTATCGCCTGCGCATTCAGCAAGCCCCCGAGGGACTGAGTACCGCAGGCTCAACCGGCGCATATCAGTTTCATGGTCGCAGCGCTGACGGACGGGTCGCGGATATTTCCGTCATCAGCCCTGAGCCGTCGTGCGTCACCGTGTCGGTGCTGTCCCGCGAGAATAACGGCGCAGCGTCTGCTGACCTGCTGGCGGTGGTGCGTGCGGCTCTCAATGATGAGGACGTGCGGCCGGTCGCTGACCGCGTGACCGTTCAGTCAGCCGCGATTGTTGACTACACCATTGACGCGGCGCTTTACCTTTACCCCGGACCCGAAAGCGAGCCGGTGCTCAGCGCGGCAAAAGCGAAGCTGCAGACCTATATCAGCGCACAGCACCGGCTCGGGCGGGATATCCGCAAATCCGCCATCTATGCCGCGCTCCACGTCGAGGGTGTGCAGCGTGTCGAGCTCGCCGCACCGGTGGCCGACATCGTGCTCGATGATACGCAGGCCTCTTTTTGCACCGTGTACAGCGTGACGGTCGGGGGCAACGATGAGTGAGACCCGTCTGCTGCCGGTCGGCTCCTCGCCGCTTGAGGTGGCGGCGGCGCGCGCCTGCGAGGATATCGAAAACACCCCCGTTCCGCTGCGTCGTCTGTGGAACGCCGACACCTGCCCCGCGAATTTGCTGCCGTGGCTGGCGTGGGCGTTTTCGGTTGACCGCTGGGATGAGAGCTGGCCGGAAGAAACCAAACGCGAAGTGATCCGCGCGGCGTGGTTTATCCATGCGCACAAGGGGACGATTGGCGCGGTGCGTCGCGTAGTGGAGCCGCTCGGGTATCTGATTAACGTGACTGAGTGGTGGGAAACCAACGACCCGCCCGGCACATTCCGCCTCGATATCGGGGTGTTAGAGACGGGCATCACCGAGGAAATGTATTACGAAATGGAGCGGCTGATTGCCGATGCCAAACCCGCCAGCCGCCATCTTATCGGTCTGAACATTATTCAGGATATTCCGGGCTATCTGTATTACGGAGCCCTGAGCTATGACGGCGATATCACCACGGTTTACCCCGGATAAGTGAGAGCACAATGACAGTAAAATATAAAACCGTTATCACCAAAGCCGGTGCGGAAAAGCTGGCGGCGGCGACCGTCCCGAACGGGAAGAAAGTGAATTTTACGGCGATGGCCGTCGGGGACGGTGGCGGCAAACTGCCCGAACCGAACGCCAGCCAGACAAAGCTGGTCAATGAGGTCTGGCGTCATGCGCTGAATAAAATCAGCCACGACAAAAAGCACAAAAACTATGTCGTCGCCGAGCTGGTTATTCCGCCCGAGACCGGCGGTTTCTGGCTGCGTGAAATGGGCCTTTACGACGACACCGGCACGCTGATTGCGGTCGGTAACATGGCGGAGAGCTACAAGCCCGAGCTGGCGGAAGGGTCAGGACGCGCGCAGACGCTGCGCATGGTTATCATGGTGAGCGACATCGACACGGTCGAGCTGTCCATCGATACTACGCTTGTGATGGCAACGCAGGATTACGTCGACGACAGGCTCGCAGAGCATGAGCAATCACGTCGCCATCCTGACGCCACGCTGAAAGAAAAAGGTTTCACGCAGTTAAGCAATGCGACCGACAGCACGTCTGAGACGCTCGCCGCGACCCCGAAAGCGGTTAAGGCGGTCTATGACTTCGCCAGTGCTAAATATACGGCTCAGGACGCGACCACAAAGCAGAAGGGCATTGTCCAGCTCAGTAGTGCGACCGACAGCACCTCGGAAGCGCTGGCGGCGACGCCAAAGGCAGTAAAGAACGTTAATGATGACCTGAGCAGAGTAAAAGAGAGTCTGGGAACGGCATCAAAGGCGGATGTCGTGACATCGATGACAGACACGACCGCCGGGCGAGTGCCGGTCGTCGGCTGGCAGGGGCTGGGCGGCGGAGCCCGAGATACCAACGTTTCAAAAGAAACCGTTGCATCGTTCTGGCGCGATACGGTGACGGTTAAATCAGGGATTACGCTTCCCTACGACGGTACGCCCACAACCAATTATTTCGGCATTGATGGGGCGAACCTTCACGCCTATATCGGGCGTCAAAAATCTGGTGAGGGCATTTCTTGGGTAAAACTGTACAGCGAATTTAACAAGCCCACGGCGGCGGATGTCGATGCTGTTTCGGCCTCGCAGGGCGGAACATTCCAGAAAGGCATTGCCGTCAAGGGCAATGGTGCCACGGTGGCGCTGTGGCCGCTTGCTGCAGGTCAGTCGAGCTATCTGTTAGGCAAGGATTACAACGGCGATAACGTGTTTTATTTCGGACGCGGGAGCGAGAGCTATCACGTATCGCTCTATAACTACAAAGGCAACAGCGGAATTATTTTAGGCTGGGAGGGGTCTGTTTCCCTCAACCCTGACGCCGGTAAGCCCGTCATTGTTAACAATGGACCGCTGAAAGCCAGTACGGAAATTCAAAGTTCAAATGCTAACAGTTTCCGGATTGCCTACGGGAATTACGGCGCATTCTGGCGAAATGACGGTAGCAATCATTATCTTATGCTCACCAATAGCGGTGACGCATGGGGGGGCTATAGCAGTTTGCGTCCCTTTACCGTGAACATCCCGACCGGAAGGGTCTCCCTCGGACATGGTCTGAATGTGACAGGCCAGGTCTTGCCGTCAGATTACGGGAATTTCGATGCGCGTTATCAGACCAAAGGGAGCTACGCCGCGCCGAATATCGCATCGAGAGCGGCGAATGGCTGGCTGCAGGATGCGAGTACCGGCCTGATTTATCAGTGGTGTCAGGGTGCGACGGTCAGCAATGAAGCTAACCACACGGTGACGTTCCCTAAAGCGTTTCCCTCGGCGTGTCTGTTTGTCTCAGTCGGTACGTTAAACGTGAGTAATAACGACAACGCTGAGCAGATTTATCACCTTGTTTCAAAGACGACGGCGAACTGCGTCGTTAAACCTAATCGGGCATATGGCAGTAACGGCAATGTTGCGCCGTTAGTCTGGGCTGTGGGGTACTAAATGAACGGATATTTTTACAGTGCGGGAATCGGTGGTTTTTTGTATGAAGGGGATCGTGCTGCGTTTGAGGCGGCGGCTGGCTGGCCTGCCGATGCGGTCGCCATTTCTGACCGCTGGTATAACCAACTTATCGACGGCCAGACCAAAGGCAAAATGATTGTGCCGAATGAGCAGGGCAAGCCAGTGCTGAAAGCCATCGCGCCTGATTACCCGGCAATGGCGGAACTGCAGAAACAACACATTATCAGCGACGCGATGCAATCCGTGAGCGTGATCCAGCTCAAGCTGCAGGCCGGTCGCGCTCTCACTCAATCTGAGTCAGTCACACTGGCCGCTGTGCTGGATTACATCGATGAGGTTGAAAATATCGATACAGCATCCGTGACAGGTCAGGTCGACTGGCCGCAAATTACCCGCTAAACCAGAGCCCTCCACCCGGAGGGCTTTTTGCTGGTTGTGTCATCCTCCCGCCAACGCCATTCCGTTTCCTGTATTCCGCACACAACACAAAATAGTGGCTCCACTTCACCACGGAGTTAAACGGATGGGCGACTATCATCACGGCGTGCAGGTCATCGAAATTAATGACGGCGTGCGCACCATTTCCACCGTCTCAACGGCCATCATCGGCATGGTCTGCACGGCCAGCGATGCAGACGAAAAAATGTTCCCGCTGAATGAGCCGGTGCTCATTACCAGCGTGCAAAGCGCCATTGCGAAAGCGGGTAAACAGGGCACACTGTCGGCCTCCCTGCAGGCCATCGCCGACCAGTGCAAACCGGTCATTGTGGTCGTGCGCGTGGCCGAAGGTATCGACGACCCCGACGATCCTGACGCGGCGCAGAAAGAAACGATTTCCAATATCATCGGCACCACGGACGAAAACGGGAAATATACCGGGCTCAAAGCGCTGTTGACGGCGCAGACCGTCACCGGCGTTAAACCGCGCATTCTCGGCGTGCTGGGTCTTGATTCACAGGAAGTGGCGACCGCGCTCGCGTCAACCTGTCAGAGCCTGCGCGCCTTTGGCTACGTCAGTGCATGGGGCTGCAAAACCATTTCCGACGCCATCGACTATCGCAAGAATTTCAGCCAGCGCGAGCTGATGGTCATCTTCCCTGATTTTCTGGCGTGGGACATCACGGCGAATGAAACCTCAACCGCCTGGGCGACGGCGCGCGCGCTCGGTCTGCGTGCCAAAATCGACCAGACGGTCGGCTGGCATAAAACCCTGTCTAACGTCGGCGTGAATGGTGTCACCGGCGTCAGCGCCTCGGTGTCGTGGGATTTGCAGGAGCCTGCCACCGACGCGAACCTGCTGAATCACGCCGGTGTCACCACGCTGATTCGTAACGACGGCTTTAAGTTCTGGGGCAACCGCACCTGCTCGGATGACCCGCTTTTCCTGTTTGAAAACTACACCCGCACCGCGCAGGTGCTGGCCGACACGATGGCGGAGGCGCACGCGTGGGCGATGGATAAGCCCATCACTGCGACGCTTATTCGTGACATCGTCGCCGGTATCAATGCCAAATTCCGCGAGCTGAAAACCAACGGCTATATCGTCGATGGCGCGTGCTGGTACGACCCGGAGTCAAACGACGTCACAACCCTTAAAGCGGGGAAACTGTATATCGATTACGACTACACCCCCGTCCCGCCGCTGGAAAACCTGACCCTGCGCCAGCGCATCACTGATACCTATCTGGCGATCCTGTCGGACTCGGTCAACAGCTAAGGAGCTGAGAACATGGCATTACCGCGCAAGCTTAAATATCTGAACATGTTCAACGACGGCCTGAGCTATATGGGCGTCGTGGAGTCCGTCACGCTGCCAAAGCTGACCCGCAAGCTTGAGAAGTATCGCGGCGGCGGAATGCCGGGCTCGGTATCGATTGACCTCGGCCTCGATGACGACGCGCTGTCACTTGAGTGGACGCTCGGCGGTCTGCCTGACATCGACCTGTGGGCGCAGTATGCCTCGCCGGGTGCTGACAGCGTGCCGCTGCGTTTTGCAGGCTCTTATCAGCGCGACGACACCGGCGTAATTTCTGCCGTTGAGGTGGTAATGCGTGGCCGTCACAAAGAGTACGACGGCGGCGAGAACAAGCAGGGTGAAAGCGGGACGACCAAAATGTCGACCGAGCTCGCCTATTACCAGCTCACGGTTGACGGCAAAGAGGTCATCGAGATTGACGTCATTAACATGGTGCTGAAAGTCGACGGCGTTGACCGTCTGGCGGAGCATCGCAAGGCGATTGGCCTGTAACCCCTGAACCGGTCAGTTATGCTGGCCGGTCACTTAACTTTGTTGAGAGAACACTATGAAAAACATCAATGAAACCGACGTTACCGAAACTGAAAACCCGAACGTCGTTACCCTCGATACGCCGCTGATGCGCGGTGAGCAGAAAATCGAGCAGGTGACGTTAACCAAACCGAATGCGGGAACCCTGCGCGGCGTGTCGCTGGCGGCGCTGGCACAATCGGATGTCGATGCACTGATTAAGGTGCTGCCGCGCATGACGTATCCGGTGCTGACAGAACACGAAATTATTCGCCTCGACGCGTCCGATCTGCTGTCGTTCGCCGGTAAGGTGGTCGGTTTTTTGTCACCGGCTTCGGCTCGTTAACGTTCCCTGAAAACCTGTCGGTCGATGACCTGATGGCGGATATCGCAGTGATATTTCACTGGCCGCCGTCAGAGCTGAATTCCCTGAGCCTGACCGGACTCCTGACATGGCGCGACAAGGCGCTGCAACGTAGCGGAAACCATCATGAGCAATAACGTCAGACTTGAGGTGCTGCTGAACGCAGTCGACCGGGCAAGCCGACCGTTTAAAGCTATCCAGACCGCCAGTAAATCCCTGTCGGGCGATATCCGCACTTCACAGAAATCCCTGCGCGAGCTCAATGCGCAGGCGTCCCGCATTGACGGATTTCGAAAAGCCAGCGCGCAGCTCGCCGTCACCGGTCAGTCACTGCAAAAGGCTAAGCAGGAAGCGGCCGCGCTGGCCGTTCAGTTTAAAAACACCGAGACACCTACGCTCGCACAGGCGCGCGCACTGGAAGCGGCGAAGAAATCTGCTGCTGACCTGCAGCTCAAATATAACGGCCTCAGGCAGTCGGTACAGCGCCAGCGCACCGAGCTCTCGCAGGCCGGGATTAACACCCGCATGCTGTCGGCGGATGAGCGCCGACTGAAAGGCAATATTAGCGAGACGACTGCGCAGCTTAACCGTCAGCATGACGCGCTGGCGCGGGTTAGCCAGCAACAGGCCAGACTGAGCGCGGTTAAAAAACGCTATGAATCCGGGCAACACCTTGCCGCCGGGGCGCGCAATGCCGGGATGGTCGGCGTCGGTGTATCAACTGCCGGGCTTTACGGGGCGTCACGCTTCATCGCGCCGGGCATCGGATTTGATAAACAGATGTCAGGCACGCAGGCGATCCTCGGGCTTGATAAAAGCGATGACAAACTCGCGGCCATTCGTCAACAGGCGCGTGATATCGGTGCGACCACGGCCTTTTCACCGGGTGATGTGGCGAGAACGCAGACCACGCTCGCACGCTCAGGCTATAACGCTGACGACGTGCTGGCGGCAACCGGGTCAACCGTCAACCTGAGCCTTGCGGCTGATGTCGATATTGCCGAAGCCGCCGACATCATTACCAACATGCAATCGGCGTTTAACCTGTCCACCACCGAGATTGAGCGAGTCGCGGATGTGATGACTAAAGGTTTTACGTCGTCGAATACTGGCCTTGTCGAGTTGGGCGAGGCGATGAAATACGTCGCGCCGATTGCGGAGGCCGCCGGGGCGAGTATTGAAGACACGACGGCGATGCTCGGGATTCTGGCGGATAACGGGATTAAAGGCTCGATGGCCGGAACCGGGGCGAGTGCCATTTTTAACCGTCTGCAGGCTCCGATGGGTAAAGCCGTCGATGCGATTGCTGAGTTAGGCGTTAAGACCCGCGACGGCAAAGGGAACATGCTGCCGGTCGAGAAAATCCTCAAGGATATTCATAAGTCTTTTGCGAAAAACAAACTCGGGACAGCGGAGCAGGGCGAATACCTGAAAGTCATCTTTGGTGAGGAGGCGATGAAGGGGGCGATTAAACTCGTCGCCGCTGCCGGTGATGGCTCGCTTGCCAGCAAACGCCAGCAAATCGGGGACTCCAAAGGAACCACGGAACGGATAGCCAAAATCCAGACCGACAACCTCGACGGGGATCTGAAAAACCTGCAGTCGGCTTATGAAGATTTGCAGATTGAGGTATTCGATAAAGAGAACTCCGCGCTGCGTCGCCTGACGGTTTCCGCGACCGATATGCTCGGCAGGGTCGCCGCCTGGGCGAAAGCAAATCCCGAACTGACACAGACTATTTTCACCGTTACCGCCGGTGCGCTGGCGCTGGTTGGCGTGCTCGGCGGGATTGGCCTGATTGCGTGGCCGGTCATCGCCGGGATTAACGGCATTATCGCCGCTGCCGGTTTGCTGGGTGTGATTTTCTCGACTGTCGGGACCGCCATTGTCACGGCCATTGGGGCAATCAGTCTGCCGGTGGTGGCCGTGGTCACTGCTGTCGTGGGTGCTGCGCTGCTCATCTATAAATTCTGGGAGCCGATTAGCGCCTTTTTCGCGGAGGTGGTGGCGGGGATAAAAACGGCTTTCGACTCACTGTCGCCGGTGTTTGACGCCATCGCGAAAAAACTCGGTGCTGTCTGGAAATGGTTCACTGACCTGTTTGCGCCGGTCAAGTCCCTGCAGGACATTTTCGAGCGCTGCAAAAATGTCGGTGTGGCCTTTGGACAGGCGCTGACTGATGCGCTGATGGCTCCGCTCGACATCTTCAACAGCCTGAGCGGAAAGGTGAGCTGGTTGCTCGAAAAGCTCGGTGTTATCAAAAAGGAATCCAGCGACCTCGGCCAGAACGCCACGAAAACGGATAAGACCCCAAATGGCGGGTATATCCCGGCAACCGCGGCTTATGGTGGCTATCAGAGTTATCAGCCGGTCACGGCTCCTGCCGGGCGCTCGTATATCGACCAGAGCAAAAGTGAGTACAACATCACCCTGCAGGGCGGGGTTGCGGCGGGGAGTGACCTCGACCGCCAGCTCCGCGAGGCCGTCGACAAACTCGACCGCGAAAACCGTGCGCGTCAGCGCTCCAGCATGAGACACGATTAAGGAGGACATGAAGCATGTTAATGGTGCTGGGCTTTTTTGTGTTTGAGCGGCGCACCATGCCGTATCAGTCGATGCAGTATTCGAAGGATTACCGCTGGGCGTCAAATGACCGTATCGGCAAGCCACCGGCGTATCAGTTTCTCGGGGAGGGGGAAACCACGCGCACGCTGTCGGGTGTGCTTTACCCGGAAATCACCGGCGGCCGCCTGTCCTTACTGGCCGTCGAGCTGATGGCCGACGAGGGGCGCGCATGGCCGCTGATTGACGGGAACGGCATGATCCACGGCATGTATGTCATCGATAAAGTGACCCACACCCACAGCGAATTTTTCAGCGACGGCGCGGCGCGAAAGATTGAGTTTAGCCTGTCGCTGAAACGCGTCGATAAGTCACTCGCGGCCATTTATGGCGACCTGAAAACGCAGGCCAGCAATCTGGTCACTGATGCCGGTAACTGGCTGGGAGGGCTGGCGGGATGATAACGGAAATGAATATTCAGGCCGGGGCACGCATCGCGCCTGCGTATATGCTCACGCTCGATGGCGAGGATATCACGCAGAATTTCAGCGACCGGCTAATCGGGCTGACCATGACCGACAATCGCGGATTCGAGGCTGACCAGCTTGATATCGAGCTCGATGATACCGACGGGCTGGTCGAGCTGCCGCCGCGCGGGGCAAAGCTGACGCTGTGGCTGGGCTGGCAGGGCTCCGCGCTGGTGAATAAGGGGAGCTTTACGGTCGATGAAATCGAGCACCGGGGCGCGCCCGATACGCTGACTATCCGGGGGCGCAGTGCCGATTTTCGCGGGACGATGAACTCCCGCCGCGAGCAGTCATGGCATGACACCACGCTCGGGGTGATTGTTGAGACCATCGCGCAGCGTAACAAACTGACGGCCAGCGTCGCGGATACCCTGAAAGCCATTGCGATCCCACATATTGACCAGACGCAGGAATCCGACACGGCGTTTTTATCCCGGCTGGCGGAGCGTAACGGGGCGTCTGTCTCAGTAAAAGCAGGGAAACTGTTATTTCTGAAAGCGGGTAGCGCGATGACGGCCAGCGGCAAACCCATCCCACAAATGACCGTTGAGCGTGGCGACGGCGACCGGCATCAGTTCGCCATTGCTGACCGCGAAGCCTACACCGGCGTCACGGCGAAATGGCTGCACACCAAAGACCCGAAACCGCAAAAGCAGAAGGTGAAGCTGAAACGCAAACCAAAGGTGCAGCACCTGCGCGCGCTGCAGCACCCGAAAGCGGCCAAAACCACGGCAAAGACCAAAGCTAAAAAGGAGCAGGAAGCGCGAGAGGGGGAGTATATGGCCGGTGAGGCTGACAACGTGCTGGAGCTCACGACCATCTACGCGGCAAAGGCACAGGCGATGCGCGCCGCTCAGGCAAAGTGGGACAAGATACAGCGCGGTGTCGCAGAATTTTCAATCTCGCTGGCGTTTGGCCGTGCTGATTTATTTCCTGAAACGCCGGTGGCGGTGAAAGGCTTTAAGCGCGTGATAGACGAGCAGGCGTGGATAATCAGCCGGGTGGTGCATAACCTCAACGGGAACGGCTACACGACGGGCTTAGAGCTTGAGGTGAAGGTTTCTGATGTGGAGTATGAAAGCGAAGAGACAGAAAGCTGATTATGTTTTATATGTTTGTTTTTAAAGGGTAAAGTGAGTAAAATGCATGCATCGGAAACGTTCAAAGGTGCACATCATGTTTCACTGTCCTAAATGCCATTTTGCCGCTCACGCTCGCACAAGCCGCTATTTTTCTGACACGACAAAAGAGCGATACCATCAGTGCCAAAACATCAACTGCAGTTGCACCTTCGTCACTACCGAATCCCTTTCGCGTTTTATCGTTTCACCGGGTGAGGTAGTGCCCGCGCCACCGCACCCGACAGCGTCAGGACAACAGCAGATCCAGTGGATGTGACTAAAAAAAGCCCCGCATAAGTGGGGCTTTTTGTATCTGTGAGATATGCGGTGTTAATTACATGGTTGTCAGCAGAGTGCCAGGAGCGGAAGTCATCAAAGTCTCCACTCTCGAAATAAATATCAAATCCTTATATAGCATTTTCCAATATAACCAATTGAAAAAAAATAATATTTTGGTATGTTGATTGAAATGAGTAGTTTTAGAACCCAGATGAAAAATTATTGTCTATCAAAGTAGATATAAGGTTCCCAAGAATGTATATATATGCAACTAAAACTGAAACTTTTAAAAGATTCATAACCGGTGTCTTAAGTAGTTATAGCGCAACAATTTCTAACGAAGCAAAGATTAATTTACAAAATGGAACAACCTCCTCGGAGGATGCTTTAATGTGGCTAATCAATAAAGCCTTTAAAAAGGAGTTTGAAGACGCTAATAAAGTATATGGACATAATTATCCCGGCATAGATTATGTTGACAAGCGTAATAAAGTTGTTATGCAAATAACAGCAACCGCAAGTAATAAAAAGTTCAGAGATAGCATAGATAAAATGCCTGATTGGTTAAAGGAAAGTGGATATAAAGACTTTCATTTTTTTATTAACTCTACCAACAGAAGAGTAGAATATTCTCATCAAGATTTTAATGTAAAGGTTTTCGACATTAAAGACTTAATTTCCTCTCTATGCACTTCAGGAAATGAAGAGCGAAAGGAAATTGTTGCTTATCTAGAGGAGAACTTTTCCGATTGGATTTCTCGGACTTCTTCAGAACTATTTATGCCACAAGTGACTGATTTTAAAACGAATAAATCCTTATTTAATAAGTTTATTGAAATTAATTATTCGGGTGAAAATCGGTGCTTGAACTATTCCGATATTGAATGGTTACGTGAACAGTGTAAAAATGATTTGTACCATCTTCAAAAAATGTTATCAGAATTGTCAATATTGCAGCGTAATTTTATTTGTATGATTTATCAGTATGGTTTTGTGAATGGTAGAAATAGAGAGCATGCGGTTTCGGAACCAATCCGATTAAACCTCGCACAATATGTAACACATTTTACAGAAGAAGAGGCTGAGCGCTTTGATGATATATATTATGGCTTATATAAGTGGGGTATTTGTGAAATCTTAGAAGCGTTCGATTCGGATTTTTACGCACCAGACAGTAGTACTTTTCCTCATTACAAAGAATTAATTCTAAAATGGTCTAACTGGGATGCGAACTATAATCTTTTTAGGGCGATAGGTAATTTTTACATGTCAAGATATGATGAAAAAGAATTGTATCGGGCAATCAGAAGTAATGATTTTGTGCTTGTTTATTGATGCGGAATCCTTTCCTAAGGAATAGAGAACATTATATTTATATATGAAAATTCACTCAAAGATGGCTTTTCATGCTCAGGGCATTATTGGATACCATGAAGTTATTTTCTGATTCTCGCTGTGAGTTCAACAAATGGATGCAACAGATTGCTTAAAACGCTCTGCGGGTGATTCATAGCTTAGCGTTTTTCACTTTGCTTCATCTATCTGTGTGGCAATGCTGTTGAGTCTTTGCTAGCTGTGAACCGATAAGTCACTAAAACAAAAGCCCCGCATCTGCGAGGCTTTTGGTATCGATGTGGTCAATGTGTGGACATTGATAGAAACAAATCCATTTATTTCATTAGGTTACAGCAAAAAAATAAGCCTGCGTAAGGGAGATTACGCAGGCTAAGGAGGTGGTTCCTGGTACAGCTAGCATTTATGGGTTATGTTTTTCAGCGGAGGGGATAATACCCTTATTGAACGAAGCGGTATGTGATCCGTTTCTAAGAATTATCCCATGCTGAAAAAATACCCTAACTTAACTATTTGTTGTGCGGATTGCGGGTGCTTTCGCCATCAAAATTGCGCATCAACAGGGCGTATTCCAGCTCCACTTCTTCCGGCACTGGCAGCCATACGGTGTGCCCGTCGCCAGGCGCCACGGTGATGGCTTCGCCTTTACCGTTTTCCAGATGCTCCAGCGTGAAGTTGATATTACCTTGTGGGGTCATCAGCTCCAGGCTGTCGCCTTTGGTGAATTTGTTTTTCACCGCGACTGCCGCCAGCGGGCCTTTACGCGCGCCAGTGAAGTCGCCGACAAACTGCTGGCGCTCGGAAATCGAGTAGCCGTGTTCGTAGTTCTGGTAATCGTCATGGGTATGACGGCGCAGGAAGCCTTCGGTGTAGCCGCGATGCGCCAGACATTCGAGAGTTTCCAGCAGGCTGGTGTCAAACGGTTTACCCGCCGCGGCGTCGTCAATGGCTTTGCGATAAACCTGCGCGGTGCGGGCGCAGTAGTAGTAAGACTTGGTGCGACCTTCGATCTTCAGGGAGTGCACGCCCATCTGCGTCAGACGCTCGACGTGCGCAATCGCGCGCAGGTCTTTGGAGTTCATGATGTAGGTGCCGTGTTCGTCTTCGAAGGCGGTCATGTATTCGCCCGGACGTTTCGCTTCTTCAATCATAAACACGCTATCGGTTGGCGCGCCTACACCTAATGTTGGTTCCACAGTTTTCACCGGGATAGGCTCGTGTTTGTGCACGATATTGCCGACATCATCTTCTTTGCCTTCCTGGACGTTATATTCCCAGCGGCAGGCGTTGGTGCAGGTTCCCTGGTTCGGGTCGCGTTTGTTGATGTAGCCAGAGAGCAGGCAGCGGCCAGAGTAGGCCATGCACAGGGCGCCATGAACGAAGATTTCGAGCTCCATTTCTGGTACCTGGGTGCGGATTTCTTCGATCTCTTCGAGCGACAGTTCGCGTGACAGGATCACGCGGGTCAGCCCCATCTGTTTCCAGAATTTAACTGTTGCCCAGTTGACGGCGTTCGCCTGCACGGAAAGGTGAATGTCCATTTCCGGGAAGTTCTCGCGCACCAGCATGATTAAACCTGGGTCAGACATGATCAATGCATCAGGACCCATTTCCACTACCGGCTTGAGATCGCGAATAAACGTTTTCAGCTTGGCGTTGTGCGGCGCGATGTTCACGACCACATAGAATTTTTTGCCCAGGGTATGCGCTTCGTTGATGCCGAGCTGCAAATTCTCGTGGTTAAATTCGTTGTTACGCACACGCAGAGAGTAACGCGGCTGGCCCGCATACACCGCATCGGCACCATAGGCGAAAGCGTAACGCATATTCTGCAGCGTTCCCGCCGGGGAAAGGAGTTCTGGTTTAAACATGTTTGTTCTCGTTCTGATGACAGGTCAGATCCGCTCGCACCAGGTGCAGCGGTAAGGGGAGATCCCGTACTTTAAGGGCGGGCATTGTAGCGCTGTGGGGGAGGGAGGTAAAGCGCCGGGTAGCGGTGGCACCAGCCGGCGAGGGTATGCGGGTCAGGTAAGATCTTTTACCGTCTGGCTCGCGCCATTATTTTTTACCGAGGCGATGCCGGTTTCCCGTGATTGCTCGGACGCATATAGCTGGCTTGAGCCAATCACCTGATGGTTTGCCGCCTTCAGATTGAAGTGGAATTTACCGTTCGCCGCCGTCTTTTTCTCGTAGCGCTCGTCGAGCGGGCTATTCGTGCGCACAGAGGCAATGCCGTTTTCTGCCGCCCCCTTTGTGGTGTACAGCTCACTGGTGAGGATAATCTCTCCGTTCCCCGCTTTCAGAACAAACCTAAACTGCCCATCACTGCTTTTGCTTAGTTCGAACCAACCGGCCATAAGAACTCCTTGATTGAAAATGAGTTATCAAAACAGGCGACAGCTAAACGCACCGACAAAGAGAGTATGGATGATAATGCGAGACTTTCTAGTGATGAAAAACCCGCCTGCGGGCGGGTGAGATTTGACGTGGCGTAAAGGTATTACGCAATCCGGCAGGCGTCCGCCTCCCAGCGATAACCTACACCGTACACTGCGCGAATAAACGACTGATCTTCATCAAGCGCTTCCAGTTTACGGCGCAGATTCTTGATATGGCTATCTATGGTGCGGTCCGTGACTACGCGATAATCGTCGTAAAGATGATTTAGCAGCTGTTCGCGGGAGAACACTTTTCCCGGTTCGCTGGACAGCGTCTTCAGCAGGCGAAACTCTGCGGGCGTCAGGTCCAGCAGTTTGCTGCGCCAGCTCGCCTGGAAACGGCTTTCATCGACAATCAGCGGGCTTTCGGCGTCAAGGACCTGTAAGTCACGCTGCGGACGGCAGCGGCGCAGAATGGTCTTCACGCGGGCAACCACTTCACGCGGGCTGTAAGGTTTGCAGATGTAATCATCGGCACCAATTTCCAGCCCAAGCAGGCGGTCGATTTCTTCGATTTTGGCTGTCACCATCACAATCGGCACGTCGGAAAAACGGCGGATTTCGCGGCACAGGGTCAGACCATCGGTGCCGGGCAGCATCAAATCCAGCAGGATCAGATTCGGCGGCGTCTGGCGCACATATGGCAGCACCTGATCGCCGTGGTTGATGAGCGTTGGGGCATAACTTGCCGCGCGCAAATAGTCGATCAGTAACTGCCCAAGCTTAGGCTCGTCCTCCACGATCAGAATGCGTGGCGTATTTTCGTCAATGGGTAACTCAGTCATACTTCTCTCGATAAATCGCGTTCCAGCGGTAGGTCTACTGTAATGCTAACCCCGCCAAAAGGCGAATGGGCGGCGCGGATTGTGCCGCCATGCGCCTCGACGATGTTAACGCAAATTGCCAGCCCTAAGCCGGAGCCGCCGCTGGCGCGGTTACGCGAGCCTTCAGTGCGGTAAAAACGCTCGAACAGTTTTTCCTGTTGGGCATCGGTCACACCAGGAGCCGTATCGGCAAAGGTCAGGGCGAAACGTCCGTCTTCCAGTTGGCCCGAAATGCGCAGCGCGCCGCCGCCGTCGGTATAGCGCAGGCTGTTTTCCAGCAGATTATTGAATAGCTGCATCAGGCGGTCCGGATCGCCGAAGACCACGGCGCTGTCCGGCAGCGACAGCTCGATTTTCAAATTGCGACTGGCAAAGCGTTCGCGGAATGCACCGGCGGTCACTTCCAGAATATTAATCACATCAACGGGCGCTTTTTGATAGGCCAGCGCCCCTTCGTCAGACATCGACAGCTGATGCAGATCGTCCACCAGCTTGGTCAACGTTCCCACTTCCGCCTGCAACGAGGTGACGGACTCCGGCGTAAACTGGCGCACACCGTCCTGAATCGCCTCCAGTTCGCCGCGTAAAACGGCCAGCGGCGTGCGTAATTCATGGGAAATATCGGCCATAAAATCGCGGCGCATCTGCTGATTTTTCTCAAGCGTGCTGGCGAGCTGGTTAAAATCCTGCGCCAGTTTGCCCAGTTCATCCTGGCTGCGGGTATCCACGCGGGTAGAAAAATCGCCCGCCGCCAGCTTGTGCGTGCCTTCTACCAGTCGCTTGACGGGAGCCAGCAGGCCGCGCGCCAGCGGGAATGTCGCCAGTGCGGCGAGCAGGGTTGAGAGGGCGACAATCAGCCAGCTGGTCTGGCGCTGCTGACGGTCAAAGTTGATATCGGTGTTGCGCGTCAGCCGCTCGACCGGCGAAGCGATCACCCAGCCGACGGGAGTGCCATTAAACAAAATCGCCCGTTTGGTGCCATCGGGCGGAACGGGCGCACGCGGGCCGACCAGCACATATTTGTCCTGATCGATAACCCAGAATTGGGTGCGCCAGCCGTGCGGGGGCATACCAGGGCCTGGACGATCGTCGTCGTTATCATGCTCCAGCGAGCGCAGGATCTGAAACACAAAGCGATCGTTATTGCGCAAGAAACGCCAGTTGCCGTGCAGCGCGTACTGCTCGCTGATTGCGTCGCTCAGCAGCTGAAGCCGCTGTTCGTTGCCGCGTTTAATGTAGTCGATAAATCCGCGTTCAAAGCTGACGCGTACCGCCCAGTGCATGGTGATGAGCAGCACGATACAGGTGGCAAAAATTGCCAGAAACAGCTTTCCCGTAATGCCGGGACGCCAGAATTTCATGACTCACTCCTTTTGCGTCGGCTGATGACGACGTTCTTACTGGTATCATCCGGGACACGTGCGAAAATAACGGCGGGCAGGGCAATTATCACCGCCATGCTGAGATAGGTGTAAAGGAAGACCTGATGCGCAACCGTGGTATCGACACTGAGATGATGCTGACCGTACATGCCGAGCAGCAGGCCGGCAACGGTGACGCCGACGCTCATGGAGAGTTGCATGATCATTGACAGCAAACTGTTGCCGCTGCTCGCCAGTTCGTCGGGCAGATCCTTCAGCGTCAGGGTATTCATCGACGAGAAGCGTGTGGAGTTGATGACGCCCTGGAAGAACAGCACCAGCGGTAGGGCGTAGTACCAGCCCATCAGCGCCACGGCCATAAACAGCAGGCTGATCAGCGCCAGCCCAAGGGTGGCAGTGACCAGCACCCGGCGATAGCCGAAGCGGTTAACCACCTGGACCACAATGCGCTTCATTCCCATGCTGCCGAGCACCATCGGGATCATCATTAACCCGGCGTGGAACGGCGAAAAGCCCATCCCAATTTGCAGGAACACCGGCGTCATAAACGGCAACATACC
The DNA here is from genome assembly GCF_002922995.1 of Lelliottia sp. 7254-16. Lineage (NCBI taxonomy): Bacteria > Pseudomonadati > Pseudomonadota > Gammaproteobacteria > Enterobacterales > Enterobacteriaceae > Lelliottia > Lelliottia sp. 7254-16. The sequence continues at coordinate 8,802 of NZ_PQVS01000009.1, read as the reverse complement.
GCTCCCGAGGCGTCCGGCGAAGCTGCCGAACAGCCCGAGGCGGAAGGTGTGATTGCGAAACAGCGACAGGCTAAAGAGTGCCTGATCGTTATCGCGGGCGTGCCACAGATACCAGAGAATCGAAATAATACCGATGGCGACAAGTAAGCCCAGCGTCAGCGGCGAAATCCCCAGCCCTTTTTGCCCGTCGAGCGCCAGCGTCAGCGTCGCCATGCCTGCCGCCAGCAGCACAAAGCCGAAGATATCAAAGCGCCGGGTCTGCATTTTGTAGTTCGGCATCAGCGAGAGCGTAGCAATCGCGCCGATAATGCCGACCGGGAGATTAATCAGGAAAATCCAGTGCCAGGAGGCGTATTCCACCAGAATACCGCCGAGCGCAGGCCCGAGCAGCGGCCCCACCTGACCAGGCAACGTCACGAAGGTCATCGCCGCCATATATTGCTCGCGCGGCACAATTTTCATCACCGTTAGCCTGCCGACAGGCACCATCATCGCTCCGCCAACGCCCTGTAACACGCGGGCCATCACCAGCTCGTTCAGGGTGTCGGCCTTAGCGCAAAACAGCGAACCGAGCGTGAACAGCACGATGGCGGTGAAGAAGATATTCCGCACCCCAATTTTGTCCGCCATCCAGCCGCTGGCGGGCAGCATGACCGCCACCGTTAACACGTAGGAGACAATCACCATGTGCATGTGCAGCGGACTCTCGCCCAGACTTTTTGCCATCGAGGGGAGGGCGGTGTTGACGATGGTCGTGTCCAGCGATTGCATAAAGAAGCCGAAGGCGACAATCCACAATTGCCAGCGGACATTGTTGGGCAAATCAGTCATTTACTCGATTACCGTTTCTCTGTTTTTACGTGAAAAACGCACCCGCAGGCGGTCGAAGAACAGGTAGACCACCGGGGTGGTATAGAGCGTTAATAGCTGGCTCATCACCAGCCCGCCGACGATAGTGATCCCCAGCGGCTGGCGCAGTTCAGAGCCGTCACCGCCGGAAATCACCAGCGGCAGCGCGCCAAACAGCGCCGCCAGCGTCGTCATCATAATCGGGCGAAAGCGCAGCAGGCAGGCCTGGAAGATGGCGTCCTGCGGCGACATGTTGCCGTTGCGCTGCGCGTCGAGCGCAAAATCGACCATCATGATCGCGTTTTTCTTCACTATGCCTATTAATAGCATGATCCCGATAAGCGCAATTAGGCTAAAGGGCGCTCCAAACAACTCCAGCGCCAGCAGCGCCCCGACGCCCGCCGACGGCAGAGTGGAGAGGATGGTCAGCGGATGGACGTAGCTCTCATACAGAATGCCGAGCACGATGTAGACGGTCGCAATCGCCGCCAGAATCAGGATCACCTGCGAGTTCATCGTCTCCTGGAACACCTGCGCGGTACCGGCAAAGCTGCCGCGCACGGTCGATGGCACGCCGAGCTGAGTCATAGCGCGGTTGATCGCGTCGCTGGCCTCAGACAATGACGACCCGGTCGGCAGGTTAAACGACACCGTCGACGCCGCCGACAGCCCCTGATGGTTCACCGACAGCGGTGCATTGGCAGGCTGCCAGCTGGCGAAGTAGGAGAGGGGGATCGATTTGCCGTCGTTGTTGATGACGTACATTTTATCCAGCGCACTGATGTCCTGGGTGTAGCGCGGATCGACTTCCATTACCACTTTGTACTGGTTCATCGGCTGATAAATGGTGGAGATTTGGCGCTGACCAAAGGCGTTATTTAGCAGGCTGTTGGCTGCCTCAACGTTGATGCCCAGACGCGCCATAGTTTCGCGGTCATAGGTCAGGTTCATCTCTGCGCCGTTGTCCTGCTGGTCCGAGTTCACATCTGCCAGTTCCGGCAGTGCCGCCAGCGCTTTACGGATTTTCGGCTCCCACTCGCGCAGGGCGGCCAAATCGTCCGAGAGTAGCGTGTACTGATAGCTGGCATTGGCCTGGCGACCACCGACGCGGATATCCTGAACGGCCATCAAAAACAGATTTGCTCCTGGCTCTTTAGCGAGTTTCACGCGCAGGCGGTCGATCACCTGCTGCGCGGTTTCGTTGCGCACGCCGCGCGCTTTCAGGGTGATAAACATCATCCCGCTGTTGACGCGCGAACCGCCGGTAAAGCCGGTGACGTTATCGACCGCCGGGTCTTCACGAATAATCTTCATGAAATCCTGCAGTTTCACGCGCATCGCCTGGAACGAAATGCTCTGATCCGCCTGAATCCCGCCCATCAGCACGCCGGTGTCCTGCTCCGGGAAAAAGGTTTTCGGAATGCTGATATACATCCAGACGTTCAGCGCGATGGTGCCGATCAGCACCAGACCGACAATGCGCGTATGATTCAGCACCCATTTCAGCGAGCGGCCATAGCCCTCCTGCATCGCTATCAGCATGCGTCCAAAACCTTTTTTACGCGGCTGCGAGTGGGGCTTGCTGCGCTTGAGCATCCAGCCGCACATCATTGGCGTCAGGGTAAGTGAAATCACCAGCGAAATGCCGATCGCCACCGACAGCGTCACGGCAAACTCACGCAGTAACCGGCCAGGTAATCCGCCCATCAGCAGCAGCGGCAGGAACACCGCCACCAGCGACAGGCTCATGGAAAGCACCGTAAAACCGACTTCGCGCGTGCCCTGAAGGGCGGCTTGCAGCGGCTTCATGCCCGCTTCGAGATGGCGCGAAATATTTTCGAGCACCACGATGGCGTCATCGACCACAAATCCGGTGGCGATGGTCAGGGCCATCAGCGACAGGTTATTGAGGCTAAACCCGCACAGGTACATGGCGGCAAAGGTGCCAATCAGCGAAACAGGCACCGCCACGGCGGGGATCAGCGTTGCGCGACCAGAGCGCAGGAACAGGAACACCACCAGGATAACCAGCCCAACGGAGATAATCAGCGTCTGCTCGACTTCCTCCAGCGAGGCGCGAATGGTTGGCGAGCGGTCCTGAGCAATCTGCAAATCAATGGCTGCCGGGATCGTCTCCTGCAATTCCGGTAGACGCTCGCGGATGCTGTTTACCGTCTGGATGATATTGGCTTCCGGCAGTTTGCGGATCATCAGCAAAATAGCCGGTTTGGCGTTGGTCATCCCGGCGTTGCGCACGTCCTGCACCGAGTCGGTGACGCTGGCGACATCGCTCAAACGCACCGCCGCGCCGTTGTTGTAGTGAATGATCAGCGGCTGATATTCGGCGGCGGTTTTGAGCTCGTCGTTAGTCTGGATCTGCCAGCGATGGCTGCTGTCTTCAATCGTCCCCTGCGGCCTGCGCACGTTGGCATTGCTGATAGCCGTGCGCACATCGTCCAGCGACACGCCCTGGTTAAACAGCGCTTGCGGATTTAACCCGACGCGCACCGCGGGCAGGGAGCTGCCGCCCACGTCCACGTCACCGACGCCGTCAATCTGGGCGATAGTCTGCGACAGCTGCGTCGAGGCAAAGTCGTACAATTCACCCTGCGAATAGGTATCCGACGTCAGCGTTAAAATCATAATTGGCGCGTCGGACGGGTTGGCTTTGCGATAGGTCGGCCGGCTTGGCATCCCACTTGGCAGCAGGCTTTGTGCGGCGTTGATCGCGGCCTGCACGTCGCGGGCCGCACCGTTGATATCGCGGTCAAAGTTAAATTCAAGAATGATGCGCGTGCTGCCGAGTGAACTGCTGGAGGTCATTTCACTGACCCCTGCAATACGCCCGAGCGAGCGTTCCAGCGGCGTCGCCACCGACGAGGCCATCGTTTCCGGCGAGGCGCCGGGCAGCGAGGCGCTGACCATGATCACCGGGAAATCCACCTGCGGCAGCGGGGCCACCGGCAATAACCGGAAGCCAAGCACGCCGCACAGGGTGATGGCGAGCGAAATCAGAATCGTCGCCACCGGGCGATAAATGAAGAGGGCGAAAAACTTCACTTACGCCTCCTCTTCACGCTTAGGGAAACGCGCTTTGAGCTTCAGCGCCAGATTATCAAACAGCAGATAAATCACCGGCGTGGTAAACAGCGTCAGCACCTGGCTGACAAGTAAACCACCGACCATGCCAATCCCGAGCGGACGGCGCAGCTCGGCGCCCACGCCGGTACTCAGCATCAGCGGCAGCGCACCCAGCAGAGCGGCCATTGTTGTCATCAGGATCGGGCGAAAACGCAGCAAACAGGCCTGGAAAATGGCCTCGCGCGGCGCCATCCCCTGTTCGCGCTCGGCGGCAAGAGCAAAGTCGATCATCATGATGGCGTTTTTCTTGACGATGCCGATCAGCAAAATAATGCCGATAATCGCAATCACATCCAGCTCGCTGCCCGAGAGCATCAGCGCCAGCAGCGCACCGACACCGGCTGTCGGCAGGGTAGACAGAATCGTGACCGGGTGGATAAAGCTCTCGTACAGCACGCCGAGCACGATATACATCGCCACCACCGCCGCGACGATAAGCCAAATGGTATTTCCGAGCGCGGCCTGGAACGCCAGCGTGCTGCCCTGGAACTGGGTTTGAATATCGGTCGGGAAGTTGAGGGTTTTCTCGGCGTTGAGGATCTGTTCTACCGCCTCGCCGAGCGAGTAATTGTCCGGCACGTTAAACGAAATGGTGGTGGACGGGAACTGGTCGAGGTGGTTAATCGACAGCGGCATAAAGCGCTGCTCGATGGTGGCAATAGCGCTCAGCGGCACAATTCCGCCGTCTTTGCTGGTCAGACGAATGGAATCCAGCGCGGCAAGGCCCGGCGTTTGTTCAGTATTGTGCTCCAGCACCACGCGGTACTGGTTGGCCTGGGTGTAAATGGTGGAAATCAGTCGCTGACCAAAAGCGTTATACAGGGCGTTATCGACATCAGCCATGCTAATGCCCAGACGACTGGCGGTGTCACGATTAACGTTCACATACGCAGCCAGACCTTTGTCCTGCCAGTCACTGCTCACGTCTGAAAGTTGCGGCAGTTCCTGGAGTTTGCTGACCAACTGCGGAACCCAGGTACTGAGCGCCTCCAGACTGTTGGCCTGCAACGTAAACTGGTACTGGGTTCGGCTCACGGTGGTATCGATGGTCAAATCCTGGGTCGGTTGCAGATAAAGCTCGACGCCAGGCACGTTCGCCACAGAATTTTGCAGCCGTTCGATCACCGTGTTGACGCGATCGTCACGGTCGTCCAGCGGCTTAAGGTTGATCTGCAAACGGGCGCTGTTCAGTGACGGGTTAGTACCGTCTACGCCGACAAACGAGGTCAGGCTCTCGACTGCCGGATCTTTCATAATAATCTCGGACACCTGCTGCTGGCGCTGAGCCATGCTGGCGAACGACACCGACTGCGGTGCCTGAAGGGTGCCCTGAATGATGCCGTTATCCTGAATCGGGAAAAAGCCTTTCGGGATGAAAATCCACAGCATCACGCTTAAGGCCAGCGTCCCCACCGCGACGCTCAATGTCGCCCACGGATGATTGAGTACTTTAGTCAGTACGCGTCCATACGCGGCAATAACGCGTTCAAACAAGCGCTCGGAGGCGCGAGAAAAACGGTTTTGCTTACGCAGGGATTCATAGCTCAACATGCGGGCGCACATCATCGGCGTCAGCGTCAATGACACCACGGCGGAGATGAGGATCGCCACCGCCAGCGTGACGGCAAATTCGCGGAACAACCGGCCGACGATATCGCCCATGAACAGCAGCGGGATCAGCACTGCAATCAGCGAGAAGGTGAGGGAGATAATGGTAAAGCCGATCTCGCCTGCGCCTTTCAGCGCGGCGGCCAGCGGCTTCTCGCCTTTTTCGATATAGCGCGAAATGTTCTCGATAACCACGATGGCGTCATCGACCACAAAGCCGGTGGCGATGGTCAGGGCCATCAGCGTCAGGTTATTAATCGAAAAATCGAGGAACACCATCACCGCGAAGGTGCCTACCAGCGACAGCGGCACCGCCACGGCAGGGATGATGGTGGCTGGCACGTTACGCAGGAAGACGTAGATAATCATCACCACCAGCGCAATCGCCAGCATCAGTTCGAACTGAGTATCGCTGACCGAGGCGCGGATATTGGTGGTGCGATCCGAAAGCACTTTCACGCTCACGGATTTTGGCAGGCTTTCGATAAGCTGCGGGAGCATGCTGCGGATGCTGTCGGCGGTGTCGATAATGTTCGCGCCCGGCTGGCGCTGGACGTTCATTACAATCGCCTGCTGCTTGTTGGTCCATGCACCGAGCCAGCTGTTTTCCGCGCCTTGTTCGACCGTCGCCACATCGCCGAGGCGAATCGGCGCGCCGTTCTGGTAGGCCACAATTAATTGGCGGTACTCATCGGCGGACTGCATCTGGTCATTCGCTGAGAGCGTGACCGCGCGCGTTGGGCCATCCAGCGAGCCTTTCGCCGAGTTGACGTTGGCGTTGGTGATGGAGGTGCGGATGGTTTCGCTGGTTAATCCGAGCGCGGCAATCGCCTGGGCATTGAGTTTCACGCGCACGGCAGGGCGCTGGCCGCCGGAGAGCGTCACCAGACCGACGCCGGAAACTTGCGAAATTTTCTGCGCGACGCGCGTTTCGACCATATCTTCCACCTGCGTCATCGGCATGGCGGAGGAGGTGACGGCGAGGGTCATAATCGGTGGATCGGCAGGGTTCACTTTGCTGTACACCGGCGGATTCGGTAGATCCGACGGGAGCAGATTCGTGGCGGCGTTAATCGCGGCCTGCACTTCCTGCTCGGCCACGTCGAGCGGTAGAGTGAGCTGGAATTGTAGCGTCACTACCGACGCGCCGCCGGAGCTTTGCGACGACATCTGTTTCAGGCCAGACATCTGACCAAACTGGCGCTCCAGTGGGGCGGTGATCGCGGACGTCACCACGTCCGGGCTGGCACCTGGATAAAGGGTGACAACCTGAATGGTCGGATAATCCACTTCGGGAAGCGCCGAAACGGGCAGGAAGCGGTAGCCGATAATCCCTGCCAGCAGGATAGCCACCATCAGCAGCGTGGTGGCGACAGGGCGCATAATGAACAGGCGTGACGGCCCACCTGTGGAGCTCGGTGGCAACACCTGCATCAGGAAGTCGCTCCCTGTTTCGCGTGTTCGCTTTTCGCCGGTTTATCGCCGGTGGCCGTGTCGCTGTGCGCTTCAACCACTTCCACTTTTGCCCCTTCGGTCAGACGGTCGATGCCGTCTGTCACCACGCGATCGCCTGCGGAAAGCCCGGCACTGATAACCACCGTCTGGCTGTCCTGAATGCCCGGTTTCACCAGATGTTTGCTGACTTTATTATCGCTGTTCAGTACCCAGACGAAGTTGCCTTCATTACCCATTTGCAGCGCGGCGGTGGGAATGACGACGGCGTTTTCTTCGGTGGCGACCAGCATACGTGCGTTGACGAACTGGTTCGGGAACAGGGCGTCGTCCTGGTTATCAAAGCGGGCTTTTAGCTTGATGGTACCGGTGGTGGCGTCAATCTGGTTATCCAGACTCAGGAGTGTACCGTCGCTCAGTTTGGCTTTATTCGCGCGATCCCAGGCTTCTACCACCATTTTCTGACCGCTTTTTTGCGCCTGAACCACGGTCGCAATCTCGCTTTCTGGCAAAGTGAAAATTAAATCAATTGGGTGAGTTTGGGTGAGGACCACGATGCCGGTGGTATCGCTGCTGGAAATCTGATTGCCGATATCGACCTGTTTCAGGCCGACGCGTCCGTCGATGGGCGCAGTGATGCGGCTCCAGTCGAGCTGTAGCTGTGCGCTGGCAACGGCGGCTTCATCGGCCTTGATGGTGCCCTGGGCCTCGCTCACCAGCGACTGCTGAGTGTCCAGCTCCTGGCGGGAGACGAGGTTCGTTTTGACCAGCTGCTGATAGCGCGCCAGATCGCGCTGGGCGTTGGCAAGCGTCGCTTTATCTTTGGCGAGCTGTCCCTGGGCCTGAGCAAGGGCGACTTTGAACTGACTCGGGTCGATTTCTGCCAGCAAATCACCGGCTTTTACCTGCTGGCCTTCCTGGAAGTGGATTGCCATCAGCTGCCCGTCGACGCGGCTGCGCACAGTCACGGTATTGGCGGCGGTGACCGTTCCCAGCCCGGAGAGATAACGAGGAACCGATTTGCTGACGGCGGTTGCGGCCTGAACCGGGGCCAGCGCGCCGCCGCGCATACCGTGGCGTCCACCGCCTGCGGGGCGTTGTGATGCCGTGTTTGCACCGCCCGGCGCGGGTGTGCCCGTCGATTGACTGCGCCAGTACCACGCAGCGGCAAGCGCCACCACAATGACACCGACGGCGATTGCCCAGCGGAATTTGTTGCTGCCTTTCATCGTTATACGTTCTCTTCCTGAAACACTTCGGGGAATGATACTAGTTTAGTCAGGCAACGCCGTGGAAAAATGGAGGAAATATGAAAGACTGTCTGGATTTGTCCGAGATAAAAATAAACAGCAACCTATGGTTGCTGTTTTACTGTTTTCTCCCTCTCCCGTGGGAGAGGGCCGGGGTGAGGGCATCAGGCCGCACCAACGACCTACAATCTTGTTACGGCTGTTCCCCCTCACCCTAACCCTCTCCCTCTGTACGGTCCGGGGACATGGTAGACAGGTGTTCGGGGACATGGTGAACACTATTTAACATCCTTTACCCATGGTGATCGACTTTTTCTTCAGGTCGATCACCCCCACTTTCGTGCTGTACCACCACACCTCATAACAGCCATCTTCAGCCCCTTCCTTCAGTCCCACATATTCGCCCCTGAACGCTTTTCCTGCCTTCAGCGTTACCCCTCTCAGGCTCAGTTTTCCGCTGATATCCACTTTCCTGACCATCACGCCCTCGTCGTATTCCGGG
>NZ_PQVS01000008.1:0-202682 GCF_002922995.1 Lelliottia sp. 7254-16 | reverse complement strand
GTAGCGGGCGAAATGCCGTAGTGACGGCAAAGAGAACGGATGTTCGCCCCGTCTTGCGAGGCGAACAGAACAAACTCGGTACGTAATGACATGGTATCTCTCGCATCCCAGGGCATAAGCGACTCCAAAAACGGGTTCGTATGCCTTAGTTGTAAGTGTCTACCATGTCCCCGAACAAGTGTTCATGATGTCCCCGGACCGTACACTCCCAATGGGAGAGGGGATCGTCTGGAGTCTTTTTTTATCCTAATCCGATGAGAGAGCGGATGGTCTGGAGCCGTCTTTTCATCCCCGCCTGATGGGTGGAGACTGAGGAGAGGGACTCTCTTTTCTCCCTCTCCCAGTGGGAGAAGGCCGGGGTGAGGGCATCAGGCCGCAGAAAATTAACCCGTCACCGCCTCTTCAATTGGCGGCTTTTCAATCAGCGTAATCATCGTATTCGCAATCTCACGCTCGCCCATCACCACCTGATTCGCGCCGCGTTCGGTAATGTATTCCACTTCATCGTCGTAATGCGCACGAGCAATAATCTCGATGCTCGGGCACTTTTCACGCGCCGTGGTCACGATTTCACCCGCCTCATATCCGTTCGGAATGGTCAGCAGTAGCCAGCGCGCGCAGTCCAGATGCGCCAGATTCATGATCTCTTCGTTCGCCGCATTGCCCAGCACCGCACGGATCCCGCGGGCGCGCAGTTCATCCACGCGGGTACGCGACGTTTCGATAACCACCAGCGGAATGCCCTGCGCCATTAACTTCTCGCCGAGCAAGCTACCGACGCGGCCAAAGCCGACCAGCAGCGCGTGGTTGCAGATATCGACCGGGATCTGCTTCTCTTCTTCGATAGCTTCTTCCAGGGTCTGCTCTTCCAGCGTCTCGGTTTTATCGAGGTATTTCTCAAGCAAGGCAAACAGCACCGGGTTGAGCATAATGGAGAGAATCGCTCCCGCCAGCACCAGATTTTGCCCGGCCTGTGGCAGCAGGTTCAGCGCCATGCCCAGGCTTGCGAGGATAAAGGCAAATTCACCAATCTGCGCGAGGCTCGCGGCAATGGTCAGTGCAGTACGCGGCGAGTGGCCAAACAAGCGCACCAGACCGAATGCCACCACGGATTTACCGAAGATAATAATCGCCAGCGTCCCGAGCACGGCCAGCGGCTGCTCAATCAGGATTAACGGGTCAAACAACATACCGACGGAGACGAAGAACAGCACTGCAAACGCATCACGCAGCGGCAGCGTATCGTGCGCCGCGCGGTGGCTCAGCTCAGATTCGTTCAGCACCATACCGGCGAAGAACGCGCCCAACGCAAAGGAGACGTCAAACAATTCCACAGCGCCGAAAGCGATACCGAGCGCAAGGGCCAGCACCGACAGGGTAAACAGTTCACGAGAGCCGGTGGCTGCGCTACGAGAGAGGATCCACGGCACCAGGCGGCGGCCCACCACCATCATAATGGCGATAAAGGCGATCACTTTGCCGATGGTGATACTCATATCCAGCGCCAGCGAGGCAAAGCCGACGTTGTCTTTTTCCACCATCCCGGCGACGGCAGGCAGCAAGACCAGCGTCAGGACCATCACCAGATCTTCAACAATCAGCCAGCCGATGGCGATTTGCCCACGCTGGCTGTCTATTAGCTGCCTCTCTTCAAGCGCGCGCAGCAGCACCACGGTACTGGCGGTTGATAGACACAGCCCAAATACAATACCGGTCATCAGTGACCAGCCAAGCAAAGCGGAAAGCGCCATCCCCAGCAACGTCGCCACGCCTATCTGGGCGATCGCGCCGGGTATGGCGATATGCTTTACCGCCATCAGGTCCTTCAGAGAGAAATGCAGGCCGACGCCGAACATCAGCAGAATCACGCCTAATTCCGCCAGTTCAGGAGCCAGTTTGGTATCCGCAACAAAACCTGGCGTAAATGGACCCGCCAGTACACCCGCTAATAAATAGCCCACGAGAGGAGAAATACGTAACTTGTTGGCGATCATGCCAAGGATAAAAGCGAGTACAAGGCCACCTACAATGGTGGTGATAAGCGGTGTGGCGTGATGCATTCCGTCTCCTTTCGTCGTGAGGTGTTCCATTTTTGGCGTAAAAACCAAAAAGCCGATTAATAGTTTATGACAATTTCGGTCATTATGTTCATGAATAATTGTTGAAATTTGATGAAAACAGCAATAAGCGTTAAAAAAAGCAGATTAAGACAAATTACCGCGAGGAAGAAGAGGGAAGCCTTATGGCAGTAGGTGGGAATTGCGGTCAAAGTTTACTTTGACCGCAGAGAAACTACGCCTTATGCCGGTAATCAGGCAGGAATATAGTCAATATCCCCAGAAGTGGCAGGAAAGCACAGATTTTATAGACCAGGAAGATACTGGTATGGTCTGCAACCAGCCCCAGCACGGCTGCTCCAAGGCCACCCATCCCAAAAGCAAAGCCGAAAAACAGCCCGGAAACCATACCGATACGGCCCGGCATCAGCTCCTGGGCATACACCAGAATGGCTGAAAACGCGGATGCGAGAATAAAACCAATGATCACGGTTAAAATCCCCGTCCATTCAAGGCTTGCGTAGGGTAAAACAAGGGTAAATGGCGCAACGCCGAGGATAGAGCCCCAAATCACATATTTACGCCCAATTTTATCACCCACAGGCCCGCCAATAACCGTTCCTGCTGCGACCGCAAACAGGAAGGCAAACAGGTGGAATTGGGCGTTTTGTACCGATAATCCGAATTTTTCCATCAGATAAAAGGTGTAATAGCTGCTGATGCTCGCCATATAGAAGTATTTCGAGAAAATCAGCACTAACAGGATGCCCACGGCCAGAATCACCTTATCGCGCGGCAGCGGATTGATAATCGCAGCTTTAGGTTTGCCCTTGTTTACACGATGCTGCGCCGCATACCAGCGGCTGATCTGAATCAGCACCACAATCGCCAGCAGTGCGGCGAGAACAAACCAGGCAACGTTACCTTTTCCGTATGGCGCAATGATGACGGCAGCCAGTAACGGGCCGAGGGAGCTACCAAAGTTACCGCCAACCTGGAACAGCGACTGCGCCAGACCGTGACGTCCGCCGGAAGCCATACGTGCCACGCGTGACGATTCAGGGTGGAACACCGACGAACCGGTTCCCACCAGCGCAGCAGCGATGAGTACCATCTCGAAGCTTCCTGCCAGCGCCAGCAGTACCAGCCCGCTCAGGGTAAAGCACATGCCGATCGGCAGCGACCACGGCATCGGATACTTATCCGTCCAGTAGCCAACCACCGGCTGGAGCAGGGATGACGCCATCTGGAAGGTCAGGGTGATCATCCCGATCTGTACAAAGGTTAATGAAAATTCTGACTGCAGCAGCGGATAGATCGCCAGAATCAGCGACTGAATCATATCGTTTAGCAGATGCGACAGACTGATTGCGCCCAAAATACCAAATGAGGTGCGCGATTTTGGCGGTGACGCCGGGGTGCCCGTAGCGGGCGGAGTCGTTTCACTGATTGCCATAAATACCACGTGTTTTGTTATTAGAAGTGCAGGGAGTCATTATTATCTCGCTAACATACCTTTCCGCGAGATTTGAAGAAAGTCGCAATTCTGAAAACATATTTGTCTATTCTTCTTACTCATTGTAATTTTTGCGTTTGTCTTTTGGTCAGGGAGCGAGAATATGAAGTTAATGAAGCGAGGCGTCGCGTTGGCGCTGATAGCCACATGGGCGCTGGCAAGCCAGCCTGTGCAAGCATACGAAAAAGATAAAACCTACAAAATAACGATTCTGCATACCAACGATCACCACGGTCATTTCTGGCGCAGTGAGTACGGAGAGTACGGCCTGGCAGCGCAAAAAACGCTGGTGGACGGTATCCGTAAAGAGGTTGCGGCAGAGGGCGGCAGCGTGCTGTTGCTGTCGGGCGGCGACATCAATACCGGCGTACCAGAGTCTGATTTACAGGACGCCGAGCCGGATTTCCGCGGGATGAATTTAATCGGCTATGACGCGATGGCGGTTGGTAACCATGAGTTCGACAACCCGTTAACCGTTTTGCGCCAGCAGGAAAAATGGTCCAAATTCCCGTTCCTCTCCGCCAATATTTATCAGAAAAGCACCGGCGAGCGCCTGTTTAAACCCTGGGCGTTATTCAAACGCAACGATCTGAAAATCGCGGTCATCGGTTTAACCACTGACGACACGGCGAAAATCGGTAATCCGGAATATTTCACGGACATTGAATTCCGCAAACCGGCTGACGAAGCGAAACTGGTCATTCAGGAGCTGAATCAAAACGAAAAGCCGGACGTGATTATCGCGACGACCCATATGGGACATTACGATAACGGCGAGCACGGTTCGAATGCGCCGGGCGATGTTGAAATGGCCCGCAGCCTGCCGGCAGGCTCTCTGGCAATGATTGTGGGTGGTCACTCACAAAATCCGGTTTGCATGGCATCCGAGAACAAAAAGCAGGTCGATTACGTGCCGGGCACGCCTTGTGCGCCCGATCGTCAGAACGGGATCTGGATTGTTCAGGCTCATGAGTGGGGCAAATACGTCGGTCGCGCAGACTTTGAATTCCGCAACGGCGAAATGAAAATGGTGCGTTATCAGCTGATCCCGGTGAATCTGAAGAAGAAAGTCACTTACGACGACGGAAAAAGTGAGCGCGTACTTTACACCCCTGAAATCGCCGAAAACGCCCAGATGCTGTCGCTCCTGACGCCGTTCCAGAACAAAGGCAAAGCGCAGCTCGATGTGAAAATCGGTACCGTGAATGGTCGCCTTGAGGGTGATCGCAGTAAAGTACGTTTCGTACAGACCAACATGGGACGCCTGCTGTTGGCGGCGCAAATGGCCCGTACTGGTGCGGACTTTGCGGTGATGAGCGGCGGTGGTGTGCGAGATTCCATCGAAGGCGGGGATATTACCTACAAAGATGTGCTGAAGGTCCAGCCGTTTGGCAACATCGTGGTGTACGCAGACATGAGCGGCAAAGAGGTGGTCGACTATCTGACCGCCGTTGCGCAAATGAAACCGGACTCCGGCGCCTATCCGCAGTTTGCCAACGTCAGTTTTGTGGCGAAAGACGGTAAGCTCAACGATCTGAAAATCAAAGGCGAGCCGGTCGATCCTGCTAAAACTTACCGCATGGCAACGCTGAGCTTTAACGCCACGGGCGGCGATGGCTATCCGCACATCGATAACAAACCGGGCTACGTGAATACCGGATTTATCGACGCCGAAGTGTTGAAGCAGTTTATTCAGCAGAATTCACCGCTGGACGTGAATGCCTACGAGCCGAAAGGTGAGGTGAGCTGGCAGTAACGGGCTATTTTGTTCGCCATTTTGAACCCGGGCAGTGCTCGGAATCCTCACGTACTATATGTACGCTCCGGTTCCTGTGCGCTGGCCGTGTCCAAACTGTCTTCACCAATAACGCCCGTTTTTGTGCTGATTTAATCCCGGCGCGCGATATCCGCAAATTTCGCATCCAGCATCTTCGCCAGATCGTCCGCCGCCAGCTCAATGTCCAGCCCGCGCTTACCGCCGGAAATGTAGATGGTGTCAAAGGTCTGCGACGGCGCATCAATCAGCGTTGGCAGGCGTTTTTTCTGTCCGAGAGGGCTAATCCCACCCACCAGATAGCCGGTCGTGCGTTGCGCAACCATCGGGTCCGCCATATCGACCTTTTTCGCGCCCAGCGCTTTGGCGACTTTCTTCAAATCCAGTTGACCGGCGACGGGCGTCACTGCCACGGCCAGATGCTTCATATCACCGTTCACAGCGACCAACAGCGTTTTATAAACCTGATCGGCATTCAGGCCCAGCTTACGGACCACTTCGTCGCCAAAATTGGTTTCACTGGGATCGTGATCGTAGGTGTATATCCGGAAAGAAATGTTGTTTTTTTCGAGTAATTTAACGGCGGGAGTCATAATGATCCTTCTTACCACAGACAATTTACACGCAAAGCATACGCCTGACTGCTGTCTAAAAAATAGCACCATCTTGCGCAATAGTATTGGCAGTGATGGTTACTTTGAGCGACAATCGGCTCTGACCGAAGGTCTCCTTCGGCATAATAATAACGATGAAATTCCTCTTTGACGGGCCAATAGAAATATTGGCCATTTTTTTTATTTTAACAGCGACGGCAAATTCCCTTCCCCGTATAAATGCAGCGCGCCAACGGCGACTACGTAACGGCCAGCGGGCAAGGCATGTAACGTTTCTCGCCATGCCTGATTGCGTTCATGCATCAGCACATCATACAGCGATTCACTAAAGGTCGAGGGCAGCTCCAGCTTGCCGTCATCGGGCGGCGACTTTAGCCACCAGCCGATCATCATCTGCAAAAGACGCGCGTTGGTATGCCAGTGGGTGAGCGTGTCATCCAGCAGCAGCAGACCATCTTCAGGAAGCTGACGTAACAGCGCAACCTGGCTGTCGGCGCCTTCCAGTTCGATAATGGCAAGATGGCGCGCGCGAGCAGCGTTCAGCAACTGGTAGTCGATACCAAACTCACCGCGTAACCCCAGACGTTGAGCCTGCGTGGCCTGCAGCACCATCGCGATTTGCCATAATGGCTGGGTTTCGAGCATTGAAAGGGAGAGCCCCAACTCATTGGCGACGCGTTCAAGCTCTGCAAGCTGCGACTCGTTAAGACGCTCGCTCAGCGGAGGGGGAATATCGAGATTTGCGAAAGGAGATTCGCTGCCGGAAATATCGGCTTCGACGACCAGCGCATCGGCTTTGCGCAACAGCTGCACCAGCGCGGGCGGCAGCGGTGACATATCGCGCGTGCCCATATGAATACTGCCGACGAGGTGCAAATGCTGACCGCCTGGAAGAGATATATCCAGCCCCGGCCAGGGATAGCGGCGGGGAAACAAAGCGCGGAAGGTGGTTTTTATACGACTAAACAGACTCATACGCGCTCCATAAACGGAAAAGTTCATGCTAGCGCGTGGTGACAGATGACGCAACCGTGGCAACCTTGTCAACCCGTAGGCCTGATAAGCGCAGCGCCATCAGGCAAAAAATGCCGGGTGGCGGCTTCGCCTTACCCGGCCTGCAAGGTCAGATTACTCTTTCGGTTTAAAGCGCAACAGACGGTTGGCGTTACTCACCACGGTGATGGAAGAGAGCGCCATCGCTGCTCCCGCGACCACCGGGTTAAGCAAGGTGCCGGTCAACGGCCACAGGATCCCGGCAGCAATCGGAATACCCAATGAGTTATAGACAAACGCCCCGAGCAGATTTTGCTTCATATTGCGCAACGTGGCTTTGGAGATCGCCAGCGCATCGGCAACGCCCATCAGACTGTGGCGCATCAGGGTAATCGCCGCTGTCTCAATCGCGACATCGCTCCCGCCGCCCATCGCAATCCCGACATCCGCCTGCGCCAGCGCGGGTGCGTCGTTGATGCCATCACCGACCATCGCCACCTGTCGACCCTGGCTTTGCAGTTTGATAATCGCGTCGGCTTTGCCATCAGGCAGCACGCCTGCGATCACCTCATCAATACCTGCTTCTTTCGCAATCGCATTCGCGGTTGTTGGGTTATCGCCGGTTAGCATCACCAGACGATAGCCCGCCTGATGCAGACGTTTCAGGGCCGCCACGCTGTCGGCACGCAGCGGATCGCGGATGGCGAACAGGGCCGCCGCTTTACCGTCGACCGCCAGCAGCACTGGCGTCGCGCCCTGCGAGGCCTGCGCAGTGAGTTCATCATCCAGCGCGGTGGTATCAATGCCGTTTTCATTGAGCAAGGCTTTATTGCCGAGAAGCAACGAATGGCTATCGACCTCACCACTGACGCCTAGACCGCGCAGGGTGCGGAAGTTGTTCACCTGCGGCAACGCGGTGTTTCCGGCTTTATCGAGAATGGCTCGTGCCAGCGGATGGCTGGAACCTTGTTCGAGCGCAGCGGCAAGGCGTAGGGTTTCCTCTTCAGCGAATTCAACAGCTTTCACCGCCACGACCTGTGGTTTGCCTTCGGTGAGCGTGCCGGTTTTATCAAACACCAGCGTATCGAGCGTACTGGCACGCTGAAGTGCATCGGCATCACGTACCAGCACCCCAAACTCAGCCGCACGGCCTACGCCGGAGATGATCGACATCGGCGTTGCCAGGCCTAATGCACACGGGCAGGCGATAATCAGCACGGTGGTGGCGATAACCAGCGTGTAGACGATCTGCGGTGCAGGGCCGAAGAAATACCAGATGGCGGCACTGAACAGCGCGATAGCCACGACCACTGGCACAAAAATGGCGGAAATTTTATCAGCAAGCTGGCCGATCTCCGGCTTGCTGCTCTGTGCCTGACGTACCATGCGAATGATGCGCGACAGCGTAGTATGGCTGCCGACCGCACTGGCGCGGAACAGCACGCTCCCGTCCTGCACCACCGTCCCGGCGTGGACTGCATCACCGGCAGATTTTTGCTGTGGCACCGGTTCACCGGTGAGCATCGCTTCATCCAGCCAGGTTTCACCCTGAGTGATTTCACCGTCGACCGGAACCCGATCGCCGGTCGTTAAGCGCAGCGTCATGCCCGGCTGCACTTCTGCCAGCGGCAGGCTGATTTCGCCGTCTTCCGTCACCACGCGGGCCGACGGCGGCGTGAGGTCGAGCAGTCGTTCCAGCGCTTTAGAAGAACGCTGGCGCGCGCGGGCTTCAAGCATATGGCCTAAATTAATCAGACCAATAATCATTGCGCTCGCTTCGTAATAGAGATGGCGCGCTTCCATCGGGAACCACTGCGGCCAGACGTTGACACTCATTGAGTAAAGCCACGCTGCACCAGTACCGAGTGCTACCAGCGTATCCATCGTCGCGGTTTTATTTTTCAGGCTTTTCCAGGCGCTGGTATAGAAATGACCGCCCGCGAAGACCATTACGCCGAGCGTAACGAGGCCAATCACCAGCCACAGTGTGCGGTTGTCCTCGGTGACCATCATATTGTCGCCGAGCATTCCCCACACCATCACCGGAATACCGACCAGCAGGGCGACAATCGCCTGCCAGCGGAAGCGTTTCATGGTGGCGATGGCGGTTTCTTGCTGACGTTCACGGCGTTTTACGTCATCTTCGATGGCCTCCGCGCCGTAGCCGGCTTTTTCCACCGCCTGTACTAATTCACCGGCGGACGCATTGCCCATAATCAGCGCCGTGCGTTCCGCCAGATTGACCCGTGCCTGTGAGACGCCCGGTACGGCCTGCAACGCATTTTGTACGCGAGAGACGCAGCTGGCGCAGGTCATGCCATTGATCAGCAGCTGTTGGCTGTCGTCAATGTCATGCGCTGCCGGAAGCTCAGGAGTAGCCGCTGTCAGTGCTTCCGACGGGATTGATGACTCTGTCAGCGGTTTAGCCTTTGGGTGGCTTAACTCCGCCCCGTAACCTGCTTGTTTAACGGTATCGATCAGGGCTTCGGCGCTGGCGCTGCCCGTTACGACAGCGCTTTCAACGGTCACTTCGGCACTTTCAACGTCAGGACGTTGTTCGAGACTTTCTTTTACGCGTTTAACACAGTGACCGCAGGAGAGGCCATCCAGTGTCAGGTTGATTGTGTGAGACATAGCAAAACTCCTGTATGATTATTAAGCCAACATACTCTGTTTGGGACAGTGTGATGAAGCTTAAACCTTCCATCAAGGGGAAGGTCAAGGGGGGAATGTGAATATCAGTGATGTGGCAAAAAAAACCGGTTTAACCAGCAAAGCGATTCGATTTTACGAAGAGAAGGGGCTGGTGACGGCACCGCTGCGCAGTGAAAACGGCTATCGGAGCTACACGCAGCTGCACCTGGATGAACTCACGCTACTGCGACAAGCTCGTCAGGTGGGGTTTAACCTCGAAGAGTGTGGCGAACTGGTGCATCTGTTTAACGACCCTAAACGGCACAGCGCCGATGTGAAAAAACGCACTCTTGAAAAGGTGGCGGAAATCGAGCGTCACATTGTTGAGCTTCAGGCAATGCGTGAACAGCTGCTGACCCTTGCCGAATCCTGTCCGGGGGATGACAGTGCCGAGTGTCCGATTATTGATAATCTCTCCGGCTGCTGCCATCGTAAAGCCAGTGCTTAACTGGCTTTGACCCGCAGCGTAATCCCTTCGACGGCGATGACTTCTACGCGTGTCCCCGCGACGAGGTCATCATCGGCAACTACCGGCCACGAGCTGTCGCCGATGCGGACATGCCCACGACCGTTGATTAACGTGGTATCCAGTGTATAACGCTTACCCACTAGCTGTTGGCCGCGCTGATTCAGTGCGGCATCGGCAGGTTTTTGCCTGCGAACCTGACGTGACAACCAGCGATACCACAGCCATGCAGCGACGAGCGTCAGGACGGCGAAGAGCGCGCCTTGCCACTCCCAGCCGAACGGCGCAACCCAGACCAACAGCCCGGTAACCACCGCTGCGACGCCGCTCCAGAGTAGATAGCCATTACCGCCCAGCATCTCAGCCGCCAGCAGCAGCCCGCCAAGGCTGAGCCAGAAAACATGGGGATGTGCTGCGATCATCTCAATCATTTTTTGCGCTCGTTTCCGCTGTCCTTGATAAGTTCTGCAATCCCGGCGATGGAACCCATCAGGCTGCTGGCTTCCAGCGGCATCATCACCACTTTACTGTTATTGGCGGAGCCAATTTTCTGCAGCGCATCGGTGTATTTCTGCGCGACAAAGTAGTTGATCGCCTGGATATCACCTGCGGCGATAGCTTCAGAAACCATCTGCGTCGCGCGGGCTTCTGCCTCGGCGGAACGTTCACGGGCTTCTGCCTGTAAGAATGCCGACTGGCGCTCACCTTCGGCTTTCAGAATTTGAGACTGCTTTTCGCCCTCAGCTTTCAGAATCTCGGCCTGTCTGATCCCTTCGGCTTCGAGAATGTAGGCGCGCTTGGTTCGCTCGGCTTTCATCTGGGCGTTCATCGATGAAATCAGCTCAGCCGGTGGACGCACGTCGCGGATTTCGATACGGGTGATTTTAATCCCCCACGGATTGGTGGCTTCATCAACAATATGCAGCAGGCGGGTATTGATGTTGTCGCGCTGGGAGAGCATTTCGTCCAGCTCCATCGACCCGAGCACGGTACGGATGTTGGTCATCGTCAGGTTGATGATGGCAAGCTCAAGATTACTGACTTCATAGGCCGCTTTTGGCGAGTCGATCACCTGAATAAAACAGACGGCGTCAATGGTGACGTTAGCGTTGTCTCGGGAAATAATCTCCTGAGAAGGAATATCCAGTACCTGTTCCATCATGTTGATTTTACGACCAATACGGTCCATAAACGGAACGATGAGGCTCAGACCCGGCTGGAGGGTATTGGTATAGCGACCAAAGCGTTCGACCGTCCACTGATAGCCCTGCGGTACGATCTTCACGCCTGCGCCGACGATCACCAGCACGACGAAGATAAGAATAGGGATAACGATCAACATGAAAAAACCTCCTGTTTTGTATTCCGTGTAGTCGCAAAAAATCGCTCGTTTGTTGAACTTAAGTATATCGACTATTGCAGGGAAGTTCGCCTCTAATCCATTAACCTGTTTACAATATTGATACGAAGCAGAATGAAAAAATGGGAAATAACATGAAGGATAATTGCGCGCTTCTGGAACTCAGGAACGTTGGTTTTCGCGTGGGCGAAACCCCGATTTTACAGCAGATAAACTTCAGCGTGCGGCCTGGCGAATTTAGGCTCATTACCGGGCCGTCGGGTTGTGGAAAGAGCACGCTTCTGAAGATCATTGCCTCATTGCTCAGCCCGACCGAAGGGCATATTTTCTTTGAAGACAACGATATCACCGCACTTGCGCCAGAGGAGTATCGTCAGCAGGTTTCCTACTGTGTACAAACGCCCGCGCTGTTTGGCGAGACGGTTTACGACAATCTGATCTTTCCCTGGCAGATCCGCAATAAAGCACCGGAACCGGAAAAATTCATTGCCGATCTGGCGCGTTTTGGCTTATCTGAGGACACCCTGACTAAGTCCGTAAACGAACTTTCTGGCGGTGAAAAACAGCGCGTCTCGCTGATTCGCAATCTGCAATTCCTGCCAAAAGTGCTACTGCTTGATGAAGTCACCAGCGCTCTTGACGAGAGCAACAAGCGCAATGTGAATGAGATTATTCATCGCTATGCCAAAGAGGAAAATATCGCGGTGCTATGGGTGACGCATGATGCCGGTGAGATTGCCCACGCTGATGAGGTGATAACCCTTCAGCCGCACGGCGGGAAGATGCAGGAGGCAAACCGTGAACGAGCATAATATTACTAACGAATCGCTGGCCCTTTCGATGGTGCTGGTGCTGGTGGCGATCCTGGTTAGCCACCGGGAAAAGCTCGGTCTGGAAAAGGACATCGTGTGGAGCATTTGCCGCGCGGTGATTCAGCTGATTATCGTCGGCTATGTGCTGAAGTACATTTTCAACGTCAACCACGCGGTGCTGACGCTGCTGATGGTGCTGTTTATCTGCTTCAACGCGGCGTGGAATGCGCAAAAGCGCAGTAAATACATCGACAAAGCGTTTATCTCATCGTTCATTGCCATCACCACCGGCACGGCGTTGACGCTGGCGGTGCTGGTGCTTTCCGGCTCCATTGAATTTGCGCCAATGCAGGTGATCCCCATTTCCGGGATGATCGCGGGGAACGCGATGGTGGCGGTGGGGCTGTGTTACAACAATCTCGGACAGCGGTTTAGTAGCGAGCAGCAGCAGATCCAGGAAAAGCTCAGCCTGGGCGCGACGCCAAAAATGGCGTCGGTGCGGTTAATTCGCGAAAGTATTCGATCGTCACTGATCCCAACGGTCGATTCAGCGAAAACGGTCGGGCTGGTGAGTTTGCCGGGGATGATGTCCGGGCTGATTTTTGCCGGTATCGATCCGGTAAAAGCGATTAAGTATCAGATCATGGTGACCTTTATGCTGCTCTCGACCGCCAGCCTGTCGACCATTATTGCCTGCTATTTAATCTATCGGAAGTTCTACAACTCGCGCCACCAGTTGGTGGTGACGCAGTTGAAAAAGACGGGGTGAGGTGCGGGTATTTTGCTGGGCGGCACTGCGTTTTCCCGGCCTACAATTCGGCATGTTGCGAATTTCGTAGGCCCGGTAAGCGTAGCGCCACCGGGCGTTTTGCCGGGTGGCAGCGCGTGGGATTAATACAACAACGCGTAAAGCTGGCGACGATATTTAGACGCCAGCGCATCGCCGGTACCGAGCGCTGCGAGGATCTCCTGGAACATCTTCCGCGCCTGACCATCGGCAGCCGCCAGATCTTTTTTCAGATGGCTAAACAGCAACTCCAGCGCCTCTTCGTTGCGTCCTACCTGATGCAGCTGTAACGCCAGTTGGCTGGCCAGCGCGGCATCGTCCGGGTTCTCTGCAACCTGCTGCTGCAACTGCTGGATTTCTGGAGTGTCCGCCGCCTGTTTCAGTAGTTCAATTTGCGCGACCAGCCCCTGGTAACGTGTGTCCTGATCCTGCAACGGAATGGTTTTCAGTACCGCTTCGGCGTCTTCTGAACGATGCAGTTCGATCTGCGTCTGTGCCAGCAGCAGGCCAATCTGACTGTCCTGATTCGACAGTTGCCACGCGTCTTTCAGCAGCGGCAGCGCTTCGTCGTGTTTGCCTTCCTGAATCAGCGCCAGCGCCTGCTGTGCTTTCAGCTCTTCTTCACGCGGCAGCACTTTGTCGAGCAGAGCGCGAACCGCTTCTTCCGGCTGCGGGCCCTGGAATCCGTCGACCGGCTGACCATTCTGGAACAGATACACGGTTGGGATCGCGCGCAGCCCAAACTGGGACGCCACCATCTGCTCAGCGTCGCAGTCCAGTTTTGCCAGCAGGAACTGACCGTTGTACTGCGCCGCGAGGCTCTCCAGTACCGGCGTCAGCTCCAGACAGTGCTGGCTACGTTCGGACCAGAAATAGAACAGCACGGGTTTGGTCATCGACACTTCAAGTGTCTGGTGCAGGTTCGCTTCAGTGATGTTGACAATATTCTGTACGGACATACGGCATTCTCTTTTATCAATTTGACAAATAGATGGGGGATGAGGAGCCAGGCTTCAACTCATCCGCGTAAAATTTTATCCATCATGCGGCCCGGCAGCAGGCGCTTAAGCCAGCCCACGGCGTGGGTCACAAGGGTGACCGGGTAGCGAATTTTTGGCCGTTCGCTTTCAAAAGCATGGCGCACTTTGGCGACCACCGCCTCTGGCCCGAGGGTAAATCGTGCGGCAATGCCGGGGTTTTCGACCGGATGGTCGGACTGGGTCTGGTTGACGTTTTCTGTGAAACGGGTACGAATCGGTCCCGGTTCAATCAGGCTAACCTTAATCCCGCTGTGGCGCAGTTCCATGCGCAATGCGTCGGACCAGGCTTCGAGCGCATATTTGCTGGCGGCGTACGCCCCGCGACCCGGTGTAGAGATCAACCCCATCACCGAGGAGGTCATCACAATACGGCCTTCGCCGTGCGGGAGCATTGCCGGGAGCAGCGCCATCGTGAGCTGGTGGATGCCAAAAAAGTTGGCCGAAAACTGCTGCTCAAGCTGCTCGCGCGAAATGGTTTGTAGCGGGCCGTAGACACCGAAACCGGCGTTATTAAACAGCCCAAACAGACGATTGTCGGTCAGGGCGATCACCTCGGCGGCGGCGCGTTCAATGCTTTCCGGCGAGTCCAGATCCAGCAACACGCCCTGAAAGCCTTTGCTGTTCATGCGTTCTACATCTTCGGGTTTTCGGCATGCGGCTAATACCCAAAATCCCTGGCGCTTCAGTTCGAGTGCGCTCTCAAGGCCAATTCCGCTGGAACATCCTGTTATTAAGACCGATTTTTGCATAACTTTACCTGTCAGGATCTCCGCTGAATTACGAGTCATGTTTAACTAGAGGTGCCAGTCGTGTCGCCATCCAGTCCGCAATAAACGGCTGGGCGTCGCGATTGGGGTGAATACCGTCATCCTGCATCCATTGCGGTTTCAGATAGACCTCCTCCATGAAAAATGGCAGCAGCGGAATATCGAATTCTTTGGCAAGCTTGGGATAGATGGCGCTAAAGGCCTCATTATAACGGCGTCCGTAGTTCGCAGGCAGACGAATTTGCATTAAAAGCGGCTGGGCGTTGGCGGCCTGAATATCCGTAATAATTTTGCGTAAGGTTTCTTCTGTTTGTTGCGGCTGGAAGCCGCGTAAACCGTCGTTACCGCCCAGTTCGACCAGAACCCAGCGCGGCTGATGTTGCTTGAGCAAAGCAGGCAGGCGTGCAAGCCCCTGCTGGGAAGTATCGCCGCTGATGCTGGCATTCAGCACCGGCGTTTGAGTCTGCCACTTATCGTTGAGCAGCGCAGGCCAGGCGGCAGTGGCCGCCATCCGGTAGCCCGCACTCAGGCTGTCACCCAGCACCAGTAACGTGTCCGCCGCAGCGGCGCGAAAGGTCATCAGAATCAGAAACAGGAAGGGCAAATGCCAGCGGAAAACATTGTTGCAGTTCATCATCTTAAGAAGTCCGTCGGTCAGGGTGAGCACGAGTTGTCCATCCTCACCGGAGTTGAACTCGTTGTCAAACGCGCTGAAACCATCGCGCTGATTGGTGAATCCGGGTCCGGTAAGTCCACGTTGCTGGCGATCCTGGCCGGGCTGGACGATGGCAGCAGCGGCGAGGTGAATCTGGTTGGCCAGCCGCTGCACACACTCGATGAAGAGGCACGCGCGGCGCTGCGGGCAAAACATATCGGCTTTGTGTTTCAGTCGTTCATGCTCATCCCGACACTCAATGCGCTGGAGAACGTCGAGCTGCCAGGCCTGCTGCGCGGTGAGAACGCCAGCCAAAGCCGGAGCAGTGCAAAAGCGCTGCTGGAGCAGCTTGGGCTGGGCAAGCGTCTGGACCATCTCCCGGCGCAGCTTTCCGGCGGTGAACAGCAGCGCGTGGCGCTGGCGCGGGCGTTCAACGGTAGTCCGGAGGTGCTGTTTGCCGATGAACCAACCGGAAATCTGGACCGGCAGACGGGCGATAAAATTGCCGATTTGCTCTTCTCCCTTAACCGCGAGCACGGCACCACGCTGATTCTGGTCACGCACGACCTTGAGCTGGCGGCCCGCTGCGACCGCCGTCTGCGCCTGGTCAACGGGCAGTTGCAGGAGGAAGCATGATTGCACGCTGGTTCTGGCGCGAATGGCGCTCGCCGTCGCTGCTGGTTGTCTGGCTGGCGCTGAGTCTGGCGGTGGCCTGCGTGCTGGCGCTCGGCAGCGTCAGCGACCGCATGGAAAAGGGGCTAAGCCAGCAGAGCCGCGAGTTTATGGCGGCCGACCGCACGCTCAGCAGTTCGCGCGACGTACCGCAGGCGTGGATCGAGGAGGCGCGAAAGCAGGGGCTGAAAGTCGGTCAGCAGCTCAGCTTCCAGACCATGACCTTTGCTGCCGACACGCCGCAGCTGGCGAGCGTCAAAGCCGTCGACGATGTCTATCCGATGTACGGCGATCTGCAAACCAATCCGCCGGGCCTCAAACCGACGCCGGGTTCTGTTTTGTTAGCTCCACGCCTGATGGCCCTGTTGAACCTGAAAACCGGCGACAGCATTGACGTCGGTGACGCGACGCTGAAAATTGCCGGGGAAGTGGTGCAGGAGCCGGACTCCGGCTTTAACCCGTTCCAGATGGCACCGCGCCTGCTGATGAACACCGCGGACGTGGCAAAAACCGGGGCCGTGCAGCCGGGGAGTCGCGTCACCTGGCGCTACAAATTCGGTGGCACGCCCGCGCAGCTCGAAGCCTACGAAAACTGGCTGAAACCGCAGCTCAAGCCCGAGCATCGCTGGATCGGCATGGAGCAGGACGACGGCGCGTTGGGGAAATCTCTCGAGCGTTCGCAGCAGTTTTTACTGCTCTCCGCGCTGCTGACCATGCTGCTGGCTGTCGCCGCCGTGGCGGTGGCGATGGGGCACTACTGCCGCAGTCGCTACGATCTGGTGGCGATCCTCAAGACCCTTGGTGCGGGCCGGGCGCAGCTGCGTAAGCTGATCGTCGGCCAGTGGCTGATGGTGCTGATGCTCTCAGCCATCACCGGCGGGGCGATTGGCTTACTGTTTGAAAAAGTGCTGATGGTATTGCTCAAGCCAGTGCTGCCCGCTGAACTGCCGCCCGCCAGCCTGTGGCCGTGGCTGTGGGCCATTGGCGCGATGGTGGTGATTTCTCTGCTGGTCGGCCTGCGTCCGTACCGCCTGCTGCTGGCGACGCAGCCGCTGCGGGTGTTGCGTCGTGACGTGGTCGCCAGTGTCTGGCCGCTGAAGTTTTATCTTCCGGTTGTGGTCGTGGTTGTGGTGCTGCTGCTCGCCTGGCTGATGGGCGGGAGTATGCTGCTGTGGGCCGTGCTGGCCGGTGCGGTGGTGCTGGCGCTGCTGTGCGGCGTGCTCGGCTGGATGTTGCTGAACCTGCTGAAAGGGCTGACGCTGAAATCCCTGCCCGTACGTCTGGCGGTGAATCGCCTGCTGCGTCAGCCGTGGTCGACGCTCAGCCAGCTGTCGGCGTTTTCGCTGTCGTTCATGCTTTTGGCGATGCTGCTGGTGTTGCGCGGCGATCTGCTCGACCGCTGGCAGCAGCAGCTTCCGCCGGAAAGCCCGAACTATTTCCTGATTAACATCGCGCCGGAACAGGTCACGCCGCTGAAGGGCTTCCTCGCGGAACATCAGATTGTGCCTGAGTCGTTCTATCCGATCGTTCGTGCGCGCCTGACACAAATTAACGGCAAGTCGACGGAAGGGAATCAGGACGAATCGCTTAATCGCGAGCTGAATCTGACCTGGCAGGATAAACGCCCGGACCACAACCCGATTACCGCCGGTAACTGGCCGCCAAAAGCGGGCGAAGTGTCGATGGAAGAAGGGCTGGCGGCGCGTCTGAAAGTCGGTTTGGGCGATACGGTAACGTTTAGCGGCGACACTCAGGATTTTAGCGCCAAAGTGACCAGCCTGCGTAAAGTGGACTGGGAAAGCCTGCGCCCGAACTTCTTCTTTATCTTCCCGTCCGGCGCGCTCGACGGGCAGCCGCAAAGCTGGCTGACCAGCTTCCGCTGGGAAAATGGCAACGGCATGCTGACGCAGCTGAACCGTGAATTCCCGACGGTAAGCCTGCTGGATATCGGCGCGATCCTGAAGCAGGTCGGCCAGGTGCTGGAGCAGGTAAGCCGTGCGCTGGAGGTGATGGTGGTGTTGGTGACTGCCTGCGGCGTGCTGTTGCTGCTGGCGCAGGTGCAGGTGGGCATGCGTCAGCGCCATCAGGAGCTGGTGGTGTACCGCACGCTCGGAGCGAGTAAATCCCTGCTGCGCACCACGTTGTGGTGTGAGTTTGCGCTGCTCGGGCTGGTCTCCGGTCTGGTGGCGGCGATTGGCGCTGAAACTGCACTGGCCGTACTGCAGACCAAGGTGTTCGACTTCCCGTGGGAACCGGACTGGAGGCTGTGGCTGATCTTGCCGGTGTCGGGTGCGGTGCTGCTTTCCCTGTGCGGCGGTTGGCTGGGGACGCGCCTGTTAAAAGGTAAAGCGCTGTTCCGTCAGTTTGCCAGTTAATTCCCTCTCGTGATGATTACGCGCCGGTTTATATACTGGCGCGTAATCCTTTAGTAGCACAAAACGATAATACCTCCACTTTTAGCAGCACAAATCATTAAAAACCCAACCCCACGGCCTGTTTAATTCCAGATATTATTCATCCGCTAAATAATTAGCAGCGTGTCTATCAAGGAATAATAATGACCATAAAAAAAACAGCGCTGGCGGCAACGATCGGCGCGGCAGTGGCATTGGCGTCTTTCGCAGCACAAGCGGAAATCACCGTACTGAAGCAAGATCCGCAGGCGGGCAACCCGCTGAGCCGTCTTAACTTCACCGTTGGCGGCAGCATCCGTCCCCAGTTCAACATGATGACGGGCGACGGCGACAAAGGTTCTTACAAGCGTAACGGCTTCGATGGGGGCACCCGTTTCCGTTTCGCAGCAGATTACTACCTGTTCGACGACATCAGCTGGATAAGCTACTACGAGCTGGGTGTGAACATTCCAGCGCTGTTCGACTGGGATAACCACCATGCAGAAGGCGCGAATGATACCTCTCGCCGTATGCTCTACACCGGCCTGAAAAGCGATACCTGGGGTACGCTGACCTTCGGTCAACAGAACAGCGTCTATTACGATGTGGTCGGCGCGAAAACCGATATCTGGGACTACGACATGGTAGGTCAGGCACCGGGTAACGGTATCAACGGCGACTACGACGGCTCTTATCGTTCACGCAAAATGCTGAAATATAAGAAAACCGTCGGTGATGCAGACATCTATGCTTCTTACCTGTTTGAAGATAACGAATATCTGCCGGGCAATGGCCTGCGTTACAAACGTAAAGGCGGCGGTTCACTGGGTATTGATTACCACCTGACCACCGACCTGACCTGGGGTACGGCGTGGAACTACACCCGTGCGGATATGCGTAACCCGGATAACGGCGACAGCAAATCTTACGACCAGAACATCCTCGGTACGGCGCTGAGCTGGACCCCGGACAACTGGACCTTCTCCGCAGGCGGCGGCTGGTACCAGAACTTCATGACCACCAAAAAAGTGTCTGTTAACGACTACTTTGCCGGTGATGCATGGGGTATTGAGTACTTCGCAGGTTACAAAATCCCGGTTGGCCAGTACGCGCTGAAATCAGTTCAGCCATACGTGATGGGCGATCGCATTGAGTATGTGAATGGCCGCAACTACCAGCGCATCGATAACGGCGTGGGTATCAGCTTCCAGCTGGATTACGGTTTCCGTGTTGATTACGAACACGTGTTCACCTCCAGCACTGACGATCTGGGTGATATGAACCTGGTCCGTCTGCGTTACGACTTCTAAGTCGGAGCCGTTTGTCCCCGGTGGCGCTGCGCTTACCGGGGCTACGGACTGTGCGGTTTGTCCCCGGTGGCGCTTTGCTTACCGGGGCTACGGCCTGTGCGGTTTGTCCCCGGTGGCGCTTTGCTTACCGGGGCTACGGACTGTGCGGTTTGTCCCAGGTGGCGCTTTGCTTACCGGGGCTACGGACTGTGCGGTTTGTCCCAGGTGGCGCTTTGCTTACCGGGGCTACAAAACCCGTAGGCCGGGCAAACGCAGTGCCGCCCGGCATAATGCGCGCACAGTCTATCATTTCCCACAAATTGCCTATCCCAATCTCCTGCACATTCAACGACATATTCCGCAACATCATGAAATAATTTCAAGGACAGCCGCTTGTGATCTGTGTCATGTTAAACAGACTCTGCGCCGCATCGTACGGTGCAACACAACGCCACACCGCTTTGAAATGGAGATCTCATGGGATTACGTCACACGCTTCGCACCGCTGCCGGTGCGCTTCTGCTGGTCTGCGGTTTGCAGGCTGCCCACGCTAACAGCGATCCGCACACCATCGTGTTTGGCGTCGCGCCTGGCCCGTACGGCGACATGGTCAAACAAGCCATTGCTCCCTCGCTGAAAGAGAAAGGCTACAAAGTGGTGGTGCGCGAATTCAGCGATTATGTGCAGCCGAACATGGCGCTCTCTAACGGCAGCATCGACGCCAACCTGTTCCAGCACTCGCTCTACTTCACCAAGTTTACGGCCGATAAAGGGCTGAAGCTGACCAAATTACTCACCGTGCCGACGGCGGGCATGGGTTTCTATTCCCACAAGATAAAGAGCCTGGATGAGCTGAAAAAGGGTGATATCGTGACCCTTTCGAACGATCCGACCAACCTCGCGCGCGGCCTGCGTTTCCTGCAGTCTCTGAAGCTGATTACCATCAAAGATAATATCGACCCGACCAAAGCCTCCGAGCGTGATATCGCCAGCAACCCGAAAGGGCTGGTGTTCAAACCGCTGGAAGCGGCGCAGCTGCCGCGCACGCTGGATAGTGTCACCGCCTCTCTGGTCAACGGGAACTTCGCCATTGCTGCCGGAATGGATCTTTCCAGCGCGCTGGCGCAGGAGCACCTCGACGAAAATCTGAAAAATATCATCGCCGTACGTACGGAAGATGCGGATAAACCCTTCGCCAAAGATATCGTGGCGGTGGTCGAGTCTCCGGCCTATCGCGCGGTGATCGACGATCCGAAAAACGTGTATACCGCTTTCCAGAAACCCGACTGGATGACGGCGGCAAAACCGTAATTGCGCACAGGTTTGACAGGGCAGCTGAGTCTGCCCTTTTCGCATTTCTGAGGTAGTCATGATTGAGTTAGACAAGGTATGTGTCGACTTCCAGACCGGGCGCGGGCCTTCCACCCGCGCGGTCTCCGACGTCAGCCTGACCATTGCAGCCGGTGAGATTTTTGGCATTGTCGGCACCAGCGGCGCGGGGAAAAGCACCTTGCTGCGCACCCTGAATGCGCTCCAGCGCCCGAGTGCGGGCCGCGTTAACGTCAACGGCGTAGAGATTTCCGCCCTTGATGGCGTGAATCTTCGCAAAGCCCGCCAGCGTATTGGCATGATCTTCCAGCATTTCAATTTGATGCACACCCGCACCGTGGCGCAGAACGTGGCGTTTAGCCTGAAGGCCGCCGGATGGGAGCGCAGTAAAATCGTTCCGCGCGTGACGGAGATCCTCGCCCTCGTCGGGCTGACGGACAAAGCCAATCGTTATCCGGTGCAGCTGAGCGGCGGGCAAAAACAGCGTGTGGGTATTGCTCGCGCGATTGCCAACCACCCGGACGTTCTGCTGTGTGATGAACCGACGTCTGCTCTGGATCTGGAAACATCGGCGACTATTCTGGCGCTGCTCAAGCAGATCAACCAGCAGATGGGGATCACGATCGTGCTGATCACCCATGAGATGAACGTGATCAAATCCATCTGCGATCGCGTGGCGGTGATGTCCGGTGGCGAAGTGGTGGAGCTGGGCGAGGTATTCGACGTCTTTGCCCATCCGCAGCATCCGTTCACCCAACAATTGGTATCGCATACTCTGAACCTGACCCTGCCGGAGCGTTTGCAGCAGCATCTTCCTGGGCAATTGCTGAAAATCCTGTTTATCGGGGATTCCGCTGAGCAGCCAGTGCTCTCGGACGTGGCAATCAAATTTGGCGTAGCGGTGAATATTCTGCACGGCAAAATTGAGTACATCGGCGAGCGAGCGCTGGGGATTCTGGTGGTGCAGCTGACGGCGGATGATCCTGCCGTTGTGGAAACGGCTGTAGAACATATTCGTCATCGTACTGCGCAGGTGGAGGTGATCCGTGGATGATTTAGTGGCCGATCTGGGCCTGGCGTTTAACGAAACCTTCC
This sequence comes from Lelliottia sp. 7254-16, assembly GCF_002922995.1. Lineage (NCBI taxonomy): Bacteria > Pseudomonadati > Pseudomonadota > Gammaproteobacteria > Enterobacterales > Enterobacteriaceae > Lelliottia > Lelliottia sp. 7254-16. The sequence goes on along the minus strand of NZ_PQVS01000008.1, from coordinate 180,369 downwards.
TGATGCTGAGCATCTCAACGGTGCTGGCAATTCTCGGCGGACTGCCGCTGGGCTTTTTGATTTTTGTCACCGACCGTCACCTGTTCTGGCAGAACCGTTTTGTTTATCTGGTCAGTTCGGTACTGGTGAATATCATCCGCTCGGTACCGTTTGTGATCCTGCTGGTTCTCCTGCTGCCGCTGACGCAATTGCTGCTTGGCAACACCATCGGCCCGATTGCAGCATCGGTTCCACTTTCTGTGGCGGCGATTGCGTTTTACGCTCGTCTGGTGGACAGCGCGTTGCGCGAAGTGGATAAAGGGATTATTGAAGCGGCCGAGGCGTTTGGTGCGAGCCCGATGCGTATCATCTGCACCGTCCTGCTGCCGGAGGCGAGTGCCGGATTACTGCGTGGTCTGACGATCACGCTGGTCAGCCTGATCGGTTATTCCGCGATGGCTGGGATCGTTGGCGGCGGCGGGGTAGGGGATCTGGCGATCCGCTACGGCTATTACCGCTACGAAACCCAGGTGATGGTCGTCACCGTGATCGCGCTGATCGTGCTGGTGCAGATCGTCCAGGTGCTGGGCGACTGGCTGGCGAAACGCGCCGACAAGCGCGATCGCCGCTAGAGAATCAGGCCGCCAGCCAGGCGGCCACCGCGTTAAACGCGCCCCGAAAGGCAATCTTATCGGCTTTTTTTTCCAGCTGATAACGGTACATCGGGTCGTAATAGTCATTGAGCAGTGGCGCAAGCCAGGAATAGTGCGCCTCGGTACGTCCTGTGCGCTGCTGCTCGATGAGCGCGGAATCCAGTAACGCGGTGAATTCTGCAAAGCGCTGCAATCCCAGCCGACGGCGGATAGCAAACAGGCCGTGATGCAGATACTGCGCGTACTCCTTCCAGCCTGCCTCTTCCCCGTATGCGGCAGAAAATTCCTGCCACATGTGTGCGAAATACTCCTCGCGCAGGCGTTCAAGGCGAATCTCAAACGGGTCATCGACCACTACGATCGAGGCCTGGATCATGCGCTCGCGCAGGCATTCCGGTAGATGGTTAGAACCAATCATCCGGCCCTCGTCCTCCAGCACCCAGCGCGGAGCATCCTTTTTCAGCAGTTCCACGGCCAGATGATTTTCAAAACTGGCCTGCGACAGTTGAGCCTGTAAAGTGCGGCCAAAGGACGAGCCGCGATGATGCGCCAGCCCTTCGAGATCGATGCCCTGAACGTGCTCTCTGACCAGTATCGTTTTCCCGCTGCCGGTACAGCCGCCAATCAACACCATTGGTTTTTGTACCTGTTCAACGGTGGCTTGAATCGCCGTCTGACGCAGAGCTTTATAGCCGCCTGCGATCAGCGGGTAATCGATCCCTGCTTCTTTTAACCAGGCCTGGGTGATATGCGAGCGCTGCCCGCCGCGCGCGCAGCAAAGATAACCGTTGGGATTTTGCAGACAAGCTTCGCGCCAGGCGTTGATGCGCTGTTCCCGCACATCGCCGTTAACCAGCCGATGGCCCAGGGCCAGTGCGGCGTCAGGCCCTTGTCGTTTGTAGCAGGTGCCCACGGCGGCGCGCTCGTCGTCATTCATCAGCGGTAAATTGCGTGCCGCTGGCATTGCGCCCTGGGCAAATTCGACCGGCGCGCGAACGTCGATTAAGGGTGTAGCGGTGGTGAGAATGGCGCGATAGTCCGTTCCATCGTTCATGTAAAATCCTGAAGAGTGCAAAACAGCAATGGTGTGGGATTTTACGCGCGTCGGGAGAGGCCGGGGAAGGGGAAGATCAACTCCCCGGCATTTAGCACTTATTTGAGTTTACTCTGCGCCCATGCGATACCGCTCGCGTACTCTGGCGGCAGCAGCGGAATGATCGCTTCGAGTGTGGCGCTCAGGCGGCCGGTATCATCATCATTCAGATTGAGATGGCCGACTTTGCGTCCTTCACGCACCGCTTTGTCGTACCAGTGCAGATGCACCAGCGGCAGTTTCAGCCAGTCATAGTTTAAATCGGTACCGATGAGATTGATCATCACCGACGGGCTGTTGACCACCGGCTGCGGCAGCGGCAGATCGGTAATGGCACGCAGGTGCAGCTCAAACTGGCTGATGGACGCGCCGTTTTGCGTCCAGTGACCGCTATTATGCACGCGCGGGGCCAGCTCGTTGATCAGCAGACCGGCTGGCGTGATAAAGCACTCCATTGCCATGACACCCACGTAACCCAGCTCATGCATGATCGCCGAGAGCATATCCTCGGCCTGCGCCTGCTGCGCGGCGTTCGCCTGCGGGAACACCACGCTGGTGCGCAGAATGCCGTCCTGATGAAGATTGTGGGTCAGCGGATAAAACACCGTGCTGCCGTCATGCGCGCGCGCGCCAACCAGCGACACTTCACCGCTAAAATTGATGCCTTGCTCGACGATACATTCGCCGTAGCAGTCGTCCGGCAACTCGGCGATTTCGTTCTCGCGTAAACGCCACTGACCGCGACCGTCATAGCCACCCGTGCGGCGCTTCACGATCGCCAGCTCGCCGAGGGTTTCAAACACCGCAGGCCACTCGCTTTTATCCGCCAGCAGCTGCCACGGCGCGGTGGCGAGACCCAGCTTGTCGAAAAGCTGCTTTTGCGTCAGGCGATCGGCAATAATCGGGAACACGTCGCGATTGACGAAGGCGTTGTGACGCGCCAGCTCGCGGGTTAATGCCGTTTCTGGCCAGCGTTCGATTTCGGCAGTGATGACGCTTTGCTGAAACGGCACGGCTTCCGGCTCTGCGTCCAACCCGACGGGCCAGACGGTGATGCCCAGCGGTTCACCCGCCTGGCGCAGCATTCGGCCTAACTGACCGTTTCCGAGGACGCAGACTTGCTTCATGCATCACCTCGCGGGTCGGGATTCTCCAGCACCTCGTCGGTCTGCGCTTTGCGCCACTCCACCAGACGCTCATGCAATTCTTTATCATGTGTCGCCAAAATCTGTGCGGCCAGCAGGGCAGCGTTCGCGGCACCCGCTTTGCCAATCGCCAGCGTACCGACCGGAATCCCGCGCGGCATCTGCACGATAGAGTAGAGGCTATCAACACCGCTCAAGGCTGCGCTCTGCACCGGCACACCGAGCACCGGCACCAGCGTTTTGGCGGCAATCATGCCTGGCAAATGTGCTGCACCACCCGCACCGGCAATGATCACCTGATAGCCGTTCTCTTCCGCGCCTTCGGCGAAGCTGAACAGTTTATCGGGGGTACGGTGCGCGGAGACCACTTCAATGTGGTGGGGAACATTCAGGATTTCGAAGATTTCAGCGGCAAACTGCATGGTAGCCCAGTCGCTTTTGGACCCCATCACGATGGCGACACGCGCCGGATTATTGCGGGAAGACATGCGTCTTAAAACTCCTGTGGTGCGGAACACACTGCTTTGAGGGCACAGAGAATAGCATTAAATTGTGCCAAGGAAAACGATTGCGTGGCGATGCGTTTGGTGAAAAGGGGAGGGAATTAAAACGGAAACTGAATCAGTTCTACGCCGTCTGGCGTGACTTTCACCATCGAGCCTTCCGTGTGCCAGGCACCCAGCACCACGCGGTGTGCGGGCTCGCCGTTGGCCGTCAGGGAGTGAACGTCCGGGCGATGGGTATGGCCGTGGATCAGCCACTGCACGCGGTGTTTTTCCATCACCTCGATAACCGCCTGCGGATTGACATCCATGATGGTCATCGATTTGCTGCTGTTGGCGGCTTTACTGCCTGCCCGCATTTTGGCGGCGATGCGATTGCGGATGAACAGCGGCAGGGCGAGAAACAGCGTTTGTATCCACGGCGTGTGGACTTTGGCGCGAAACGCCAGGTAGCCAGTGTCGTCGGTGCAGAGCGTGTCGCCGTGCATGATCAGTACCTTGCGACTGTAAAGGTTGAGCACTTTTTCTTCCGGCAGCAATGTCATTCCGCTTTCGCGGGCAAAGCGTTTGCCAATCAGAAAATCGCGGTTGCCGTGAATGAAGAAGCAGGGGACACCGGAGTCGACCAGCGCTTTAATGGCGGCGGCCATTTCGCGATGCAGAGGGTTGGGATCGTCGTCGCCAATCCAGGCTTCGAAGAGGTCGCCCAGAATATAGAGCGCGTCGGCGGTTCGAGCTACGCCTGCTAAAAAACGCAGAAAACCGGCGGTTATCGCCGGTTCTTCTGTTTGCAGATGAAGATCTGCAATAAAGAGTGTCGCCACCAATTACTCGCTAACGGTCACGCTGGTAATGATCACGTCTTCTTTTGGAACGTCCTGGTGCATACCGCTGCGGCCAGTAGAAACGCCTTTGATTTTCTCAACCACGTCCATACCTTCAACCACTTCTGCGAATACGCAGTAGCCCCAGCCTTGCATGCTTTCGCCGGAGAAGTTCAGGAAGTCGTTGTCAGCCACGTTGATGAAGAACTGGGCAGTCGCAGAGTGTGGAGCCTGAGTACGCGCCATCGCCAGCGTACCACGGGTGTTTTTCAGACCGTTGTTGGCTTCATTTTTGATCGCTTCTTTGGTCTCTTTCTGGTTCATGCCAGGTTCAAAACCGCCGCCCTGAATCATAAAACCATTGATCACGCGGTGGAAAATGGTGTTGTTGTAGAAACCTTCGCGGCAGTAGTCCAGGAAGTTTTTGACTGTTTCAGGCGCTTTATCATCAAAGGTTTTAATAACGATATCGCCATGATTAGTGTGGAAAGTAACCATTTTTGCATCCTGTTCCGGTATTGTGGGGCGTCGACCCAAGTGAGGGTCACAGATAGACGGGTGTTATAGCATAACCGCCAGACGGGATCATCTTGCATTGTGTGCTGATTCCGGTCTGAATTATGGGTATTATACCGTCTTTATTGTCCACACACGTCTACACGGAATCTTCGATGTTAAAAATCTTTAATACTCTGACGCGCCAAAAAGAGGAATTTAAACCTATCCATGCCGGGGAAGTCGGCATGTACGTGTGTGGTATTACTGTTTACGATCTCTGTCATATCGGTCACGGGCGTACGTTTGTCTCCTTTGACGTGGTCTCGCGTTACTTGCGCTTCCTCGGTTATACGCTCAAGTACGTGCGTAACATCACCGACATTGATGACAAAATCATTAAACGCGCGAATGAAAATGGTGAAAGCTTTGTGGCGCTGGTGGATCGCATGATCGCCGAAATGCACAAAGATTTTGATGCCCTGAATATTCTGCGCCCGGACAGCGAGCCGCGCGCCACGCATCACATCCACGAAATTATCGACATCACCGAGAAGCTGATCGCCCGCGGTCACGCCTATGTGGCGGACAACGGCGATGTGATGTTCTCGGTGCCGACGGATCCAAACTACGGTCAGCTTTCTCGCCAGGATCTGGACCAGCTGCAGGCCGGTGCGCGCGTTGACGTGGTCGACGTAAAACGCAATCCGATGGACTTCGTGCTGTGGAAAATGTCCAAAGAAGGCGAGCCAAGCTGGCCATCTCCGTGGGGCGAAGGGCGTCCGGGCTGGCACATTGAATGTTCAGCGATGAACTGCAAACAGCTGGGCAAGCATTTTGATATTCACGGCGGCGGTTCGGATCTGATGTTCCCGCATCACGAGAACGAAATCGCGCAGTCAACCTGTGCGCACGGCGGCGAGTACGTCAATTACTGGATGCACTCCGGTATGGTCATGGTCGATCGCGAAAAGATGTCCAAATCACTGGGTAACTTCTTTACCGTGCGCGACGTGCTGAAATATTACGACGCCGAAACCGTGCGTTACTTCCTGATGTCGGGCCACTACCGCAGTCAGTTGAACTACAGCGAAGAGAACCTGAAACAGGCACGCTCTGCGCTGGAGCGTCTGTATACCGCGCTGCGCGGGACTGACAAATCGGTGGCACCGGCGGGCGGCGAAGCGTTTGAAGCGCGCTTTATCGAAGTGATGAACGATGACTTCAACACGCCGGAAGCGTACTCGGTGCTGTTTGATATGGCGCGTGAAGTGAACCGCCTGAAAACCGAAGACATGGCGGCGGCGAATGCCCTGGCTTCTCATCTGCGTAAACTCTCCGCGGTGCTGGGCTTGCTGGAGCAAGAGCCTGAAACCTTCCTGCAAAGCAGCGCGCAGGCAGATGACGGTGAAGTGGCGGAGATTGAAGCGTTGATCAAGGCGCGTCTCGAAGCGCGTCAGGCGAAAGACTGGGCGGCAGCGGATGCCGCACGTGCGCGTCTGACCGAAATGGGTATCATCCTGGAAGACGGTGCTCAGGGGACTATCTGGCGTCGTAAGTAAGCCTGTTATGCCCGGCGGTGCAATGCCTGCCGGGCAGCTATAACCCTCCGCACTCATCGATCTCTTCTACGCTGACTCGCGCGCGATCAACTGCCCGGAAAGGGTAATTCTTTGGGTTTGCAATTCTGGCTCTTTCAGTTTGCGAATCATTAACCCTGCAGCCTGACGGCCCGTCTCTTCGCTGGCGGAAGAAACATAGGTGAATGACGGCGAGGTGAGGTTCACGTGCAGCATATCTTCGAACCCAACCAGGGCGACCTGCTGTGTGAGAAACACATCTTTCCCGACCGTACGCCCAACCTGATGAATGCCGGAGATTGAGCCGATCATCGCATCAGGTGAGTGGCACAGCAGGGCGGTAATGGTGTTGTTTTTTTCCAGCAACTGACGAGTGACAAAGCCCGCCGCCTGGGTATCGTCGCTACAGACTGGAGCGGACTCTTCGCGATTCACCAGACCGTATTGCGTCATCGCACTGCGAAAGCCGAGCAGTCGCTGTTCGCGGATCAAGCAGCCTTCCCGACCGCCAATATAGGCGATATTACGGTGGCCGCGTTCAATCAGATAACGGGTGGCGAGATTCGCTGCCTGGCGATTATCACGCATCACCAGATTGCAAGATTCATTCAGCAAGGACTGGGAAACCACGACCAGCGGAAGTGGGCATTCGCGGATCTGCGCGGGCAGCGCGGATGTGCGCGTATCGGACGCCAGATAAATCACGCCCGCCACGCCCTGCTGTTTAAACGACAGCAGGCAGCGTTCGAGATGCTCGTGATCGTTCAGTGGTTGCCCGAGAAAAACCATAAAGCCTTGTTTTTCCAGCTCCTGGACAATACTCGCCATCACTTTGATGGAAAAACTGTCGCTGAAATCACGCAGGATTAAGCCGATAAGATTGGAGGTGTTGGCGCGAAGGTTTGCGGCAGCGACGTTATGGATGTAGCCGAGCGTATTGATGGCAGCCTGGACTTTCTCAATCGTTGCCTCTGAGATTTTCCCTTTCTGGCGTAACACCAGCGAGACGGTTGAAACCGACACGCCTGCGTGTTTGGCGACATCAATAATGCTGACTTTCTTCAAACTCGCTCCCTGAAATTTCTAAATTATCAGCCAGATAAGATACGTCTCCCAGAGTACAGGAGACGTATCGGTCAGGCATCTTATTATTTACCGATCATGGTGGACATGGTTTGGGCGATAAACTGTGCTCTGGCACCGAAAATCACCTGGATACCGTTATCCCCGACGAAGACGACGCCACGCGCGCCCAGTCCGTTGAGGCCGTCTTTATCCACTACATCGCTTTTTGCCACTTCCAGGCGCAGACGGGTGATACACGAACCTACGGAGTCGATGTTTTTCGCGCCACCCAGCAGGCCGATGATTTCGGTCGCGATTTCGGTGTCGGTTTTGTCGTCTGTGGTGGCTGTGACTTCGGTACGGCCCGGCGTTTTGACATCGAAACGACGAATCACGAAACGGAAGGTGAAGTAGTAAATCAGCGCCATCGGAATACCGATGATCACGGCGTTGAGGAAGTTGGTCTGATAGCCGTTAAACGACGGCAGGATGCCAAACGAAATGTAGTCAATCAGGCCCGCAGAGAACGATTTGGCGATGTGTGCGTGCAGCAGATACATCGTCATGTAGGCCAGACCCGCCATAATGGCGTTAAAGACGTACAGAATCGGCGCGACGAAAATAAAGGTGAACTCTACCGGCTCGGTGATGCCCGTCAGGAAGCAGGTCAGTGCCGCCGAGAACAGGATACCGAAGGCGATTTTTTTGTTCTTGGTGTGGGCTTCGTGGTACATCGCCAGACAGGCCGCAGGCAGTGCGAACAGCATCAGCGGGAACTCGCCCTGCATGAATTTACCGGCGTTCTGGTAGGTGTCGCTGCTGAAGGATTTGGTGCCTTCTTCCAGCATTTTGAACCAGATTGTCTGGTCGCCGTGAATAACCTGGCCTGCCTGAGTGGTGTAATCGCCAAACGAGTACCAGAACGATGGATACCAGATGTGATGCAGGCCGAGCGGAATTAATGCGCGCTCTACCAGGCCAAAGATAAAGGTCGATGCCGCCTGATTATCCCCATTGACGATAACCGACAGAGCGTCGATCCCCGCCTGAATATGCTGCCAGACGTAGGGCAACAGCAGGCCGAGAACGAACGACAGGAATGCAGTAGCGATAGCCACGAAACGCTTGCCGGAGAAGAAGCCGAGGAATTCCGGTAGCTGCATGGTATGGAAGCGGTTATAGCACCATGCCGCGAGAATACCGCAGATCAGGCCGCCGAAAACGCCCATTTGCAGCGTCGGAATGCCGACCACCATAGCGTATTTTCCGCCCTGGGAAGCCATTTCTGGCGTGATGCTCAGAACGGTTCCGATGGTGATATTGGTGACAAATACCGAAACGGCTGCCGACAGGGCGGCGATCCCGGATTCTGACGCCAGACCGACGGCAGAACCGATGGCGAACAGCATCGGCAGGTTATCAAAAATAACCCCGCCCGCGTTCATCATCAGCGGCATGTGGAATTTATCGCCGAAGGCCAACAGCAGACCGGCAGCAGGAAGCAGTGAAATTGGCAGCATTAATGCGCGACCAATCATGGAAAGCTTTGACAACGATTTAACAAACCCTGATATCAGACTCATGCTGATTTCCCCCGAGAAGCGCTTTGAGTGGCGCTGTTATTGTAAGTAGAACGTTTTAGTAGAACGTTCTACTTATCGTGCGAGAAGCCTGAAATTCGCGCAACTTAAATTTCACATTTCAACAGACGAAATAGTGATTCTTTGAAGTTGATCGAGAATTAACCGTTATAGAGGTGAATGCAAAACGGCAACAAAGTTGCCGTTTCTAGTGTTTTCGCCCTCTACCGTGGGAGAGGGTTGGGGTGAGGGCATCAGCGTACTGCGGGATGATGCCGGGTGGCGGCTGCGCCTTACCCGGCCTACAAAAACACTCTACGAATCGTAGGCCCGGCAAGTGAAGCACCGCCGGGCATCAGGGGACTCAGGCGATAACCGTAATGCTCTGGTTCTGGAAATTCACCGTCTGACCGGCGACAATCTTGCAGCGTTTGCGGGTTTCGACCACGCCGTCGACGGTGACCAGACCGTCAGCGATGAAAATCTTCGCCTGGGCGCCGCTTTCGCTCCAGCCTTCCAGTTTGAGCAGATCGCACAGTTCTACGTGCGGGTGTTTACCTAATGAAAATGTTGCCATCTTTTACGCTTCCTTTACGTCGTGATATTCAACGCATGCCTGCAATGTATTCTGAATCAGGGTTGCCACGGTCATTGGACCCACGCCACCCGGTACCGGTGTGATGTAAGACGCACGTGCAGCAGCGTCTTCGTAAACCACGTCACCCACCACTTTGCCGTTTTCCAGACGATTAATGCCCACGTCCACAACAATCGCGCCTTCTTTAATCCATTCGCCAGGAATAAAGCCCGGCTTACCGACCGCGACGATCAGCAGATCGGCATTCTCGACGTGCTGACGCAGGTTTTTGGTAAAACGGTGCGTCACGGTGGTAGTGCAACCCGCCAGCAGCAGCTCCATGCTCATCGGGCGACCGACGATGTTGGACGCGCCAATCACCACGGCGTTCAAACCGTAGGTATCGATGTTGTAGCGCTCAAGCAGCGTCACAATACCGCGCGGCGTGCACGGACGCAGACGCGGTGCACGCTGGCACAGGCGTCCGACGTTATATGGATGGAATCCGTCGACGTCTTTATCCGGCGCGATACGCTCCAGCACCTTCACGTTGTCGATGCCCGCAGGCAGTGGCAACTGCACCAGAATGCCGTCGATCGCGTCGTCGGCATTTAGGGTGTCAATCAGCTCAAGCAGTTCTGCTTCGCTGGTGGTTTCTGGCAGATCGTAGGAACGGGAGACGAAGCCCACCTCTTCACATGCTTTGCGTTTACTGCCGACATAAATTTGCGATGCCGGGTTGCTGCCAACCAGCACAACGGCTAACCCTGGAGCGCGAAGTCCGGCCGCTGTACGCGCCTTCACTTTTTCCGCGACCTCAGAGCGCACCTGCTGCGCAATCGTTTTACCGTCAATAATCTTTGCTGCCATCAGAGAGAGGATTCCGTCTGTAACGTTTGAAAGGGGGATTGCCTATATTTTGTCAGAAGCGAGGCCCGCTGTCAGTCACCCATTGAGAGATTTCCACAATCAGGCGCTAAACCTTGCTCTTTAGGTGGTCTTTTCCTAACTGAAATTAGGATGCAGCCTGGATTAATCGCAGCGTTTTGACCTGTTTTATTATTTGCGTGTGGGCTACTTTGTCTCCTCCAAAATAAACATTCAATTGTGCAATTGATTGTGTTTTCTATTCCCGAATAAACGCGGGAAGGGCTTTTTATATTCAAAGGAACAGATATGAAACTTCGCAATATTGCTTCTTCCGTTATTGCTTCTCTGGTATTGGTTGCCGGTGCAGCTCATGCAGAAGATCCTGCTACTCCGGTATCCGTTAATGGCGGCACCGTTCACTTTAAAGGTGAATTAGTGAATGCCGCTTGTGCGGTAAATACTGAATCTGCGGATCAGATTGTTAATCTGGGACAATATCGTACGGCTAAATTCACCAAAGTGGGCGACACCACGTCGAATATTCCATTCAACATTGAACTGAATGACTGCGATCCAGCCGTTGCTGCAAGCGCTTCAGTTGCGTTTACCGGCCAGATTGACTCCACAGATAAAACCCTGCTGGCTGTCACCTCTGGCAGCAACGACAACACCGCGAAAGGCGTAGGTATCGAGATCCTCGACAGCAAATCCGCCACTCTGACCCCAGACGGCGCGACTTTCTCTGCGGCTAAAGCACTGATTGAAGGCACCAACACCCTGAACTTCACCGCACGTTATAAATCCACTGCGGCGACTGCTGAACCGGGCCAGGCAAACGCGGATGCTACCTTCGTAATGAAATACGAATAAACCCGCTTTCAGGGATGATACGGCCTCAGGGAGGAGGCCTGTTTGATGCAAATCGAGGGCTAAGGATGACCAGAAAAGGGCTCCTGTTTCTGCTGATAGTCTGCGCCGCACTGCCGGCGATGGCCCATACGGTGGTCGTGGATGGCGGGCGGGTACATATCAAAGGCGAGCTGGTCAACGGCGGTTGTGCCGTGGCGCCTGAAAGCCAAAGCCTGCGAGTAGAAATGGGGCAATATCGCACCAACACTTTCGCCGGTGTCGGCAGCTTTTCGACGGTTGAAGTGCCCTTTACCTTGCGGCTGGTGGATTGCAGCGTCGACGTTTCACGTACGGTAGGGATGATGTTCGAGGGCGTTACGCCCGCAGAAGATCCGCAGGTTTTTCTGGCGACATCCCGGCCCGGCGAAAGCCGCGTGAGCAGCGGATTAGGGCTGGCATTGTTTGATTCGCAGAAGCGCCAAATTATCCCCAACGCCACCGCTATAAATACGCTGCCAATCGACACCCGTGAGCTGAACTTTCATTTCAGCGCACGCTATCGGGCTATTTCAGAACACCTTGTACCGGGCAATATTCAGTCGGATGTCTGGTTTACGTTGATTTATCCATAACGTCGTACACGCCTGCGAACTTAATAATAAAGGTATTGATGTGATGAGCACCTTAATAAAACCAGGACTGATCTTCTCGTTTATTTTAATGATGATTTCTGCGCCCGTCAGTGCGTCCGGTGGGATCGCGCTGGGGGCTACGCGTGTTATTTATCCGGCGGATGCCAAACAGACCTCGCTCGCCATTACCAACAGCAATAAGCAAGAACGCTATTTAGTGAATGCATGGATTGAAAACGATCGCGGGCAAAAAGAAAAAACCTTTGCAGTCACGCCGCCGTTGTTCGTCAGCGAGCCGGATAGCGAGAACACGCTGCGCATTATCTATGCGGGACCACCGCTGCCGTCCGACCGTGAATCCCTGTTCTTCATGAACGTGAAAGCCATTCCTTCCGTGAACAAAGAGAATATGGAAGGGAAAAACGTGCTGCAACTGGCGATCTTGTCGCGCATTAAATTGTTTGTCCGGCCAAAAAATCTGGCGATGCCGCCCGAAGAGGCGCTGTCGCAGCTGCGATTTGAGCGGGCGGGAAACTACCTTAAAGTCAGCAATGCTTCGCCCTATTACGTCACGCTGGTGAACCTGCAATTGGGCGGGCAGAAGCTGGAAAATATCATGATTGCGCCGAAGAACTCAGCGCAGCAAGCCCTTCCGACCGGGGCCAGCGGTGCGCTTTCGTGGCAAAGCGTGAATGATTACGGTGCTATCACTCCCGCGCGCCGCGTCAGTCTTTGAGCAGAGTCAGGGTGATGAATAATCCACGATGGCGTTACCGTCCGTGTGCGCTGGCGCTGATGGCGGCGCTTTGCCCGGTCATCGCCGGGGCAGAGAGCTATTTTAATCCCGCGTTTTTGTCTGATGACACGGCAGGCGTTGCGGATTTGTCACGCTTCGAGCAGGGACATCAGCAGGCTCCCGGCACCTATCGCGTGGATATCTGGCGTAACGATGAGTTTATCGGCACGCAGGATGTCCGCTTTGAAACGGCGGCAGAAAACACCTCGCCTGTTGCGGGCGGGCTGACGCCGTGTATCACGCGTGCAATGCTTGACCGTTTTGGCGTGAATATCAGCGCGTTCCCGGAGCTAACCCACGTTACCGGTGAGACCTGCATTCCGCTGGCGACGGCGATTCCTGGTACTGAAATTGGCTTTAATTTTGCCTCGCAGCGCCTGAACATCAGCTTGCCGCAGGTGGCGATGCAGAACAGCGCGCGTGGCTACATTCCACCTGAACAGTGGGATGAAGGGATTCCTGCTCTCTTGCTGAACTACAGCTTTAGCGGCAACCGGGGCAATGACGATGACAACAGCTATTACCTGAATCTGCAAAGTGGGCTGAACTACGGCGCATGGCGTCTGCGAAATAATGGTGCATGGCGTTATACCCAAAGTAACGGGGAAAGCCATCGTCAGTGGCAGAACATCAGTACCTCCGCACAGCGCACGGTGATTCCACTGAAAAGCGAGCTGGTATTGGGTGACAGCAATACCGGCAACGACGTATTCGACAGCCTCGGTTTTCGCGGTCTGCGACTCTACTCGTCCGATAACATGTACCCGGACAGTATGCAGGGTTACGCCCCGACCGTGCGCGGTATTGCCCGAACGCCCGCGAAAGTCGTTATCCGCCAGAACGGGTACGTTATCTATCAAAGCTATGTTCAGCCCGGGGCTTTTGCTATCAGCGATCTGAACCCGACGTCGTCGAGCGGCGACCTTGAGGTGACGGTAGAAGAGAAAGACGGCAACCCGCAGCGTTATACCGTTCCGTACTCCACCGTGCCGCTACTGCAGCGCGAAGGCCGCCTGAAATACGATCTGGTGGCGGGGGATTACCGCAGCGGCAACAGCGAACAGGATACCCCTTCTTTTGCCCAGGGCACGCTGATTGCGGGTCTGAATAACGGCTACACCCTGTATGGCGGCACGCAGCTCGCCGAGAAATACAGCGCACTGGCGATCGGTGCGGGGAAAAACCTCGGTGACTGGGGCGCAATTTCACTCGATTTCACTCAGGCCCGCAGCCAGCTCGCCGATGACAGCCGTCACGAAGGACAATCCTTGCGTTTCCTGTACGCCAAATCATTGAACGGTTTCGGGACCAACTTCCAGCTGCTCGGCTATCGCTATTCCACTAAAGGGTTTTACACCCTGGACGACGTGGCGTGGAAATCGATGGAAGGCTATCAATACAGTGACACCAAAAACGATGACGGCGTGTCGGATGTGCAGAGCTATCACAACCTGACGTGGAATAAAAAAGGCCGCTTCCAGGTGAATATTTCCCAGTCGCTGGGAGATTACGGCTCGATCTACGTGTCTGGCAGCGAGCAAACCTACTGGGGAACCGATGATTCCAGCGTCTGGTATCAGTTGGGCTATGCCGGTGGCGTTCGCGGCGTGAGTTACTCCGTATCCTGGTCGTGGAACCAGGCGGTAGGCATTGGCGGTACGGACAAGCTGGCTTCGTTCAATGTGTCGGTTCCATTTAGCCTGTTTACCCAACACGGTTATCGCCGGGATAGCGCGTTTGATCGTGCCTACGCTACGGCTTCGGCCAGTCGTAACAGCAATGGTGATAACAGCTGGCAGACCGGGATCAGCGGGACATTGCTGGAAGACAGAAACCTGACCTACAGCGTGAGCCAGGGACACACCAGTAACAACGGCGCGAGCGGCAGTGCCAGCGCCAACTGGCAGGCGGCCTACGGCACCTTTGGCGCAGGATACAACTACGCTCGCGATCAGCACGATCTCAACTGGCAAATGTCAGGCGGCGTGGTGGGCCATTCGGACGGCGTGACGTTCAGCCAGCCGCTGGGCGACACCAACGTGCTGATTAAAGCGCCGGGCGCGTCCGGCGTGAACGTCGAAAACCAGACCGGGGTGAAAACCGACTGGCGCGGTTACGCCGTGATGCCTTACGCCACGGTGTATCGCTATAACCGTGTGGCGCTGGATACCAACACCATGAACAACAATACCGATATCGAAAACAACGTCAGCAGCGTGGTGCCAACCAATGGTGCGCTGGTGCGTGCCAGCTTTGATACGCGCATCGGTGTGCGTGCGCTGCTTACCGTGATGCGTGGCAATCAGCCGGTTCCCTTTGGCGCGGTGGTACGCGAAACCACAAGCGGCGTGACCAGCATGGTGGGCGACGATGGACAGATTTACCTGAGCGGACTGCCGCTGACCGGCGAGCTGCTGGTCCAGTGGGGCAATGGCGCAAACGCGCAGTGTCGTGCGCCATACACTCTGCCTGAAAAGAGCCTGCAACAGGCAATCACGCTGAAGGAGATCCGCTGTGATTAAAACTCGATACCTGGCCGCCGCGTTGCTGGCCAGCTTGCCCGCCGGTCAGGCGTTGGCGACGGTGTGTGCCAACGAAAACGGGGTGGCGACCGATATTTATTACGATCTGACGGATAAATTTAACAGTTCCAATAACCAGATTGGGCAGATTGTGACGCTCGCTGAAAAATCGCAGTGGGTGGGGGTCAACGCGGTGTGTCCGAAAGGCACATCGGGTAACACGACCAAGCGCAGCTACGTCACCGATTTCCCGATTACCAGCACCATTGACGGGTACAAATACCTTAAGTTGAATGAGTATCTGGATGGGGCGATGAAGATCACTGACAGTTACTCTGGCGTGTTTTATCCGCCGCAGAATTTTATCCAGATGGGGAGCCACCCGAACGTTTCGAAGGGGCAGCCGTTTGGTGTGAAAGACTCGAACCTGGTGTTTCGCCTGAAGGTGACGCGGCGGTTTATTAATATGGTGGAGATCCCGCGTCAGACGATGTTCCGCGTCTATGTCACCACGACCTCATCTGATCCGCTGTCGACGCCGGTTTATACCATCAGCTACAGCGGAACCATTCAGGTGCCGCAAAGCTGCGCCATTAACGCCGGGAAGGTGGTGGAATTCGATTTTGGCGATATCGGGGCCTCGCTGTTTAGCCAGGCCGGGGCGGGCAATCGTCCACAGGGCATCAGCCCTAAAACGCAGACTATTGCGATTAAATGCACCAACGTTGAGGCCAACGCTTATCTCACTATGCGCGTCGAGGCAGAGAAGGTGTCCGGTAACGCGATTGTTTCTGATAACGCTGATTTAGGTTTTATCGTCGCCAGTGCCAGCGGTACGCCGCTCACGCCCAACAATCTTGCCAGTAAAATTCCGTTCCGGCTGGACGACAATGCGTCGGCGGTAGTTGGCATTAGCGCGTGGCCGGTGAGTATTACTGGGAATAAACCGAGCGAAGGACGTTTCACGTCACGTGGATATCTTCGCGTCGATTACGATTAAGGAGGGGCGATGCGCATACGGATTTTACTCGCCGCGATGGCCGTGGCGTTGACACCGGGCAGCGGTGCACAGGCGGCCAATGCGCTGGGGGAAATCAACATTGTGCTTTACGGCAACATTGTTGATTTTACCTGTGTGGCCGAAGGCAGTGACAGCGACAAGTCGGTCACGTTGGGCACCTGGCCGACAAAGCAGCTCAGCACCACGGGGAGCCGAACTCAGGCGATGCCCTTTACGTTAAAGCTGACTGGCTGTCCGCCGGGCGCGGCCTCGGTGACATTTTCAGGCAAAGTGGATCCGCGTGATCCTGAGCTGCTGGCGTTAAACGATGCCAGTCAGGCGAGCAACGTGGCGGTAGAAATCCGCGATCGGGACAAAACGCGCCTGCCGCTACAGCAAGCCAGCCAGGACGTGGTGGTGGATGCACAGGGAAATGCGGTTCTGGATTTTTATGCTAATTATATTGCCACAGCTAATAATCCTCAGCCGGGGCGTGCCGATGCCGATGCGACCTTTATGATTAATTATAATTGAGACTAACCGCACTCCCTGATACTCGATTGAGCGGCAGGGAGTGCCTTCAGATTACAGAAGTTCGTGGGCTTTAGCATAATCAATAAGCTCAACGATACTCTGTACCCCTAATTTAGAATAGATATTAGACTTGTGAGCGCTTATTGTTTTGTTGCTAAGTAATAATTGCTGTGCAATTTCCTTGTTCGATAATCCATTCGCCAGAAATCGTAACACAGTCACTTCCCGGTTAGATAACGGCATATCAGATACCGCCCCTCTGTTTGAGCCCTGATGGTTTATAAAACTCAAGGTTTCATAGGGAAAGAACGAATATCCCGCGAGTAACATTTCCACTGCGTTATAGATATCACTCAAATCTTTCCGCTTGCTGACAAAACCATTCGCCCCGGCACGCATGGCACGACCGGCATAAAATGATTCTGACTTTGAAGACAAAAACAGGATCTTTATGTTTTCGTTTAAGTTTTTGATTCTCTTGAGTAAAGAGAAGCCGTCTGTGCCTGGGAGTTCGATGTCGAGGATCACCAGATCGATAGGGTGATTGCGGATGTAGTCCAGCGCCTGGTGGCTATCTCCAGATTTGAGTTTAATCTCAATGTTCTTATTTTTCTGGAGCAGAACTTCAATTGACATTCTGACGATGGGATGTTCGTCAATTATGATAACGGATGCCGGTTTCATTTTTTATGCCTCAGGTTGATAAAGCGCTATTGAGCGTTGTGCAAAAGCGCCTGGTAAGCCGGAAGGATAATTCTGCAGTTCCTTATACGGGGGATTTCCCTGGATAAAGCGAAAGCATCCTTGTTTACGTTGCGATGAAAAATGGCTTCAGTGTGATGGCTGAATTTAAATTTCCCAGATGAGTAAAGGTATTTCTTATTCTCATTTGGAATACGCTTATTATACCTTGTAAGTTTTTTCCGAAAAGCCTGTAAATTATCCAGAGAGTGTTTCTTATTATGATCTTCTGGAGACGGAAAGTGATTATTTTAAATTCGGTCTAAATAACCATGCATTCCTCTTAGTAAAGATTATCCTATTTATGTAATTGCAAAAAATAATAGAATCCCCTCAATGTTAATTTAATGTTGTCATTTTAAGCCGTTTTAGCGGAACTCAGGGTACCTCTCTGGCGGAAGTTTTTTTACCGCCACCCCTGCGATACCTTCATTTGAAAGTGTTGTTCACCTTTCAGCAAAAATCAGTGCAATAGACAGCAGGATCTCCTGCCCACAAGGGTTTGCACTTTCTGCGACTCATTGAATAGTCACGTTTTTACATCCTTATCATCTTCTTAACTGATTTGTCAGGATCTTAACTTCTGGATGAAAATGCTGAGTATCAAAACTTTTTCAGAGATTTACGTTGATAGAAGCAGCGGATTAGGAATAGTTGTAATCTTTATAAAAATGTTAATTTAAAACATAATTTTAATATTTTACGTAAGTAATTTCCTAAAGTTCTTTAGGAATTAAGAGGTTATCGGGTAGGGGATAGAGAGATTCGATGCAGAAGATGCAGTAATTCTTGACGATGATGCAGACCCAGCTTACTTAAGATTCGGCCCAGGCGATAGACAATGCGGCTATAGGGACGCTGACGAAAAAGGGCAATATTCCGCAATGATTCCCCCTGGGATAAATATTGCAGGATGGTCCACTCTTCCCTGCTGAAGTAGATGCTACGGTTATTGACGGGAGCGCTGATGGCAGTTAACGCCTGTTGCAACGCCAGAGCCGGGAGCTGGCGTTCAAGCACGTCGAAAGGGCCGCTGGTTTTACAGAGCAGGCGGGTATCGTAATCATCGGCGCGCACCAGCAGGCTGACGGCAGTAAAAGGGGGATACAGAATAATCCGCCGTAGCATGTCGAGCATCTGTATAAGCGGCATCGTCCTGCTTTCAATATCGACGACTAACCTTGCTGACGGCCAGGTTTCCAGTGCGCTGAACGCGGATTCAAGCGTGTCGTATCCGCAGCAATGGCGCAGGGGGGCGGGACCACGTTGAATTCCGGCGTACAGAAAATGATCGTGAGTTACGAGCACAATAAAGGGAGTGTCGGGTCTGCGTGTCTGATTGATGGATTGACTCAGGTAAACAAGGCGATCAAAAAAAGGGGCGCTGGAATGCGATTGTGAAAATCCCAGCGAATCGCTTCCTTGTCGACGACGCCGGTAACGGCGTACGGTCATGCGCATAGAGTCTCTTTCAGGCTAACGTCCTTTTCTTCTCAGACCAGCCAGTAGATGGCCAGTAATAACCCTGACCGAATCCCGCTCCAGCCTGTAGTGCGCACTCCCGATCCATTTTTGATTCAATACCTTCTATCAGCACATGGCGCGCAACCTGTGTGCAAAGGCCCACCAGTTCGGTAAGTGCCGGCGTTGACCGCTTACGCCAGAACGCCATTTTATCGATCTTGACGCCGCTTAAAGGTAAACGACAGGATAAAAATGGGCGGATTAAGGCCGTGTTTACATCGTCCAGCCAGATGTGGCAACCGCGATCGGCCAGCATCCCCCAGTGCCGGGCGACGCGTTGGCGTAATTCGGCAGGCAACTGAAAGAAAGTACCCGGCTCGACAATTTCAATATTCTGACCGGGATGCATGAGCGGCAGGATTCGGGCGAAGGATTCCGGCTCAATAAATACGGTTATCGGCAGGTTGATAAAAAGGTCATTAGCGTAACGTGTGTTTTTTAAGGCGGCGAGTTGTATCTCAAGCAACGTAAGGCACTGATTCACAGATTGATGCTGAAAGTATGCTTCACTGTGTTCGGGAGATTTGAGAAGACTGAGCACTTCCATACCGACGATACGGGAAGAGGGGAGAGCGACGATCGGCTCAAGTTTGATACCAATAATCTCTTGCGATACGCAGCGCAGTGTAGAGATATCGTTTTCTGTTGGGGCTGAGAGGGGCACAACACTATCCTGTTATCTTCCGGCTCCCTGGCGCCGGGATACCATAGGCTAGTGTGCTGGGGATTGGAAGCCGAAAACAGGAGGCGTTACTTAAAGAGCATTAAGGCTTTTCGCAGTGTTAGCAGTGACAGAAAAATGAGAGCAGTGTCGAAAAAACAGGCATATTTTCAAGGGGAAGGCAGAAGGAAGATGAGAAGGCAGGCGATCGCGCTAAAAGGCATTGACTCACTGGTCATTGACCGTATAATTCCAGGCGTTTCACACCACAAGTGCACATCTCAGTGCGCCCTTAGCTCAGTTGGATAGAGCAACGGCCTTCTAAGCCGTAGGTCGTAGGTTCGAATCCTACAGGGCGTACCATAACTTCCCTCTCCCTTGCATCTCCCGATTTCGGCTTCGCTTTCTCTGAAATTTCAGTAATATGCCATCATTAAATCCTGCATGAACTACGCCATAAATACCCATCCATCGGAAATACCTCAACGTTCTATTCTTATTTACATTCCCACTATCCAGGTTAAGGTAAATATCTAGGATATAAAAAATATGCCGCATTGTTACGCGAGTGTTTAAAAAATAATAATAGATAGTTACCCATTCATCATGAATAAATAAGCAGTGATGAATAACCAATAACTCATTGAAAAATATAACATTGCCTTTGTTTTCTATATTCTGGGTATCTTCCCAGTACTGGGTTAGTCAGATATAGTCCTTAAACGGAATATAGCTCTTAAGTAGCCTATGTGATTTTCATAGGAGACGACGAAATTAGTGGTTATATGAAGAAGGACTAAATTAACTTCTTTCCAGTTTTTAATTTGGATAGGCGTGGTTTGTCTTAGCTATTTAAAACACTATTATCCAGAATATTGGATACTGAAATTTATCACATAAGGAAATATAATCATGTCTTTCAATAAAAGCGTTATCTGTTTAGGTCTGTCTGTTCTCGCGTTCTCTTCTGTAAGCATGGCTTCTGATTTTGGTAAAAGCACTGGTACCGTTGATTTTACTGGTATCATTGTAAATACGCCGTGTTCAATTACCGCTGCCAATCAGAATCTGAAAGTAGATTTAGGCAATGTCCCTGTTGCTGACTTTACGGCGACAGCCGGCACACTTGGTGGTAGCCAGAAGCAATTCACTATTGTTCTGAGCAACTGTACTGTTATCGATGACCCGTATACCGCAAAAGTCACCTTTAGTGGTTATATGGCCAATGATAAAAAATCTTTAGGTACTGATGCGGGCCAGGATACTTCTGGTCAGCCTGTAGCTACCGGTGTGGGTATCCAGATTTCAGAGGGGAGCAGCAAAACTCCTCTTGCCCTGGGCGTAGAGGGTGCAGCTGTTCCTATTACCCAGCCAGAAATGCATCTTAACTATGCAGCTCAGTATATTTCTACCGCTGCTACTGTATCTCCAGGCCTGGCAAATGGTCACGCTGACTTTACCGTTTCATACGAGTAATTAGTTTCTTAAATAGACAACCGTGTTGTTTATAGCAGCACGGTTGTCTTTTAACTGGTTACTCATTTCAATGTTAATTAAAGGTTTTTTTCTATGAAAAAGCTCACTCTTCTTTCAGTGTTATTAGCTATGGTCATTTCTCCTGCTGTTTTAGCAGAGGAAACCGGCGGTATTGCCGTGGGAGCAACGCGTGTCGTTTATAATGCTGACAGCAGGGAAGCATCGCTTGCGGTGATTAATCACAGTGGAGCACAGTATTATTTGATTCAATCCTGGGTTGATGACAGTAAGGGCAATAAAACTGTTCCGTTCACGATTACCCCTCCACTTTTCCGTATAAATGCAAATAAACAAAACATGCTGCGCATTATTAAATCCGGTGATGGATTGCCTAAAGATCGCGAGTCGGTCTATTGGGTCAACGTTAAGGCTATTCCTCCAGCGCCTGAGGCTAATGGACAGAACACGCTCCAGTTAGCGGTGAAAACGCGTATAAAACTTTTCTACCGTCCTGTCGGTTTACCAGGTAATGCTGCCGAAACGCCAAAAAAACTTGAATGGCGTCAACAGGGTAATGAGCTGATTGTGAAAAACCCAACAGCCTATTCTGCATCATTTAATGACATCAAAGTGGATGGTAAAGAACTCAAAGATACGAAATTAGTCCTTCCACAAAGCGAAACACATTATAAGTTGGACGCTGCTCATGTGAGCACCGTGTCTTACAGATGTATTAATGATTTCGGTGGCTTGACCGAACCGCTTACTAGTTCTGTTAATTAATCACTGCTGCTTCATAGGTAACACTGGCAAAAAATGACCTCAGAGAATAAGCACAAATCAAGTAATTTAGTAGAGCGTCGCCTATTGTCTGCGGTGAGGTCTCGTCATTACTTTAAAATGAAAACCCTGGCATTTCTGATAAGTTACTCAGGAATGTGTTTTGCTGACCCAGGTTTTAACCCATTATTGCTGGAGAATTTAGGTCCCGGAGAAACATCTGATCTGGAGGTATTCACAAAGGGCGGTAATCAGGCTCCGGGGAAGTATACTGTTGATATTTTTGTTAATAATTCTCCGGTTGATCATAAAGAAATTTCTTTTTATAAAGATAAAGATAATATTAATCCTGAAGGCAGTGGGCTTATTCCTTGCCTGACGCTTGAGCAATTAAAACAATATGGCGTAAAAATTGAAGCGGTGCCTGAATTAGCCGCATTGTATAAAAAAGCCAGTGAGCAAAAAGAAGCCTCAAATGCTGCCACCCCTGATAAAGATGTATCCACGGATACTGATGAATGTATTAATTTTATACAAATTATCCCATCATCTTCTGCGGCATTTGAATTTGACAAACAAGCATTAAACCTCAGCTTTCCTCAGGCGGTGATTGAGCAGTCTGCACGCGGTTACGTTGACCCTGCCCTTTGGGATGAAGGTATTAATGCTCTGTTGATGGATTACAACTTCACGGGTTCTAACAATACCAGCAAGTACGATGGTTCAGATAAAACACACGATGACAGCTATTATCTGAGCTTACGTAATGGTGCTAATTTTGGCCCCTGGCGTTTGCGTAATTACTCAACCCTGAATGATACAAATGGCACGCGCGAATGGCAGAATATAAACACCTATATTCAGCGGAGTATTATCCCTCTGAAATCCCAGCTTACGCTGGGTGACGGCAATTCCGGCAGTGATGTTTTTGACAGTTCTCAATATCGCGGGATGCAGCTTGCCTCCGACGACCAAATGCTGCCAGACAGTCAGCAAGGTTTTGCCCCTGTTGTGCGTGGCATTGCTAAAACCAATGCCCAGGTCACTATCAAACAGAACGGCTACACCATTTATCAGGGCTACGTTTCACCGGGAGCGTTCGAGATCAACGATCTCTACGCCAGCGGTGACAGTGGTGACCTGGATATCACCATTAAAGAAGAAGATGGTAGCTCGCAGCATTTCATCCAACCTTATTCCGCCGTACCTATTTTGCAGCGTGAAGGGCACCTGAAATACAGCCTGACAGCGGGGCAGTATCGTGGTGGTTACGGTGGCGGTGATAAACCTAATTTTGGCCAGTTAACGCTTATCCGAGGTTTTTCACATGGCCTTACACTTTACGGCGGCGCTCAGGGCAGCAAAGACTATATGTCTGCTGCGTTGGGTGTGGGCAAGAACATCGGTGACCTTGGCGCTGTCTCTATCGATGTGACGCAGGCCAAAGCAGATTTGCCTGCGGGGGATACATCTAAAGGGCAGTCGTATCGTTTCCTGTATGCCAAATCGTTTGTCGACACGGGTACTGATTTCCGTCTACTGGGCTACCGCTATTCAACTAGCGGGTTCTACACCATGCAGGAAGCGGTGGATATGAATAATCAGGATACCGATGATACTGATTACAACCGTACCCACCATAAACGCAGTCAGGTCCAGGGGTCGATAACGCAAACGTTGCCCAAAAACTGGGGGTCGTTGTATTTCTCTGCCAGTCAGCAAGATTACTGAGGCGTGAGCGGCAAAGAGAAAACGTTGCAGGGCGGCTACAACAACAGCTTTAACGGTATCAGTTACAGCATTGCGGTCAGTAAAACCAGCAATCCTGATGAACCGACCGATACGCTGGTGTCATTGAATATCTCTGTACCACTGGACCGGTTCCTGAAAGGGGCTTACGCGACCTATGGCATAAATCATGACAGCAATGGGCATGCGACTCAGCAGGCAGGTTTGAGTGGTCAGGCTATGGACGAAAGACTCGACTATAGCGTCAATGGTAATACCGGTAACCAGGGCGACAGCACCGGGGGGAGCGCCAGCCTGAACTACCGTGGCAATCACGGTAATAGCAATGTGGGTTATAGCTATACGCAGGATTCTCAACGCCTGAACTACGGGTTGTCTGGTGGGGTTATTGCACATGCCCATGGAGTGACGCTTTCTCAGCCATTGGGGGAAACGATGGTGCTGGTTGAAGCACCGGGTGCCAGTGACGTGAACACCACCAACGACAACACAGTCGGAACCGATTTCCGGGGCTATGCGTTATTGCCTTATGTGACGCCCTATCGGCGAACCAGCGTAGGGCTTGATACCACAACGATGGGCAATACCGTGGATATCAGCGATAACATCAAAGATGTGATCCCAACGCGCGGCGCAGTTGTCCGGGCAAAATTTAATACCCATGTCGGCTACCGGGTATTAATGACATTGCTGCGTGCCGACGGTAAACCCGTTCCGTTTGGTGCCTCGGTTTCCCAACTGGCCAGCGATCAAGAAGACGAGAACACTGCAATTGTTGGCGATAGTGGTGAAACCTATCTGAGCGGTTTACCGGAAGAAGGAAAACTCATTGCGTCCTGGGGCAAACAAGGTAGCCAAAGTTGCGTAGTGACTTACAAACTGAATATCACCAAAGAAGACAATTCCTTAATGACCTTGCAGGCGAAATGCTTGCCTGAGACGGGAGTGAACTAAATATGATGATTAAACTAAAATATGGAATAGCGATTGCTATTAACACGCTACTCATTTTGTTTGCTCAGGCCGCAAATGCGACATGTACGGTTGAACCAGTACATATATCTGGGGTGGTAACCCTTCATATCTCAAAATATGGGACCAACTATCCAATGGAAAGAGGTGATTATAAATTTACAGGGGAAGACGATATCAGCTGTAATGGAATGATGGGGTATGTACGTGTTACGGGATCGAAGTCATTATCCAAATCAGTAGATATTCAAGGTAATACTGCATGGGTTCTACCCAATACAGGAGCACAGCAGCAGGTGACGCCTCAATTTGCAATTGAACCCTCTATGCGAACTGGCAATTGGCCTGGCCTTGTTTATGCAGACGGTATTTTCAATGGAGCGGGGATAATATCAGTACCTATTTATTCGAGCATAGATTTGGTTACATTGAACCCCTCCCTTAATCAAGAGGGCGGGAGCATTTCATATAATGTATCTGATCCAGTATTATATGCAGCATTTCAGAATGAAGATTTTTCTACGGATCATCCTATAGCATACCTGGATAATGTAACGGTAAATTATATTGAAACTTCATGTGGGATAAAATCAAAGCAAGGATCAGTCATTAATTGGCCGTCTTTATATAAAGCAGATATTATTAATGGGGCGGTGGAGTCCAAACCCTATAGTCTGTCATTAATTTGTGGCAAAGAATCAGACACGCCGCTGCCCATCGATATTAGCTTTAGTTCGACAAATGGTTTTTCTGATGCAGCTAATGGCATCGTGAGGACTAACCTGGCTAATCTGGGTTTAAAACTGTCGTGGGCTAACCCGGCATTACCGCCGTTAGTATTAGATCAGGTAAACCACAGTATGTTGTCAGGGGTTGGGGATTATACGGTCATGGCAAAACCGGTCAAGTTATCAATGCTCGCTGACACGCTCCAGGCCGGGCAGTTTGACACTACCGTCACCATGAACATTGAGTTTCAGTAGAGATGAATAAAACACTCTTAAGTACAACTCTGTTAATGTCGACATTATTCTCATTACAGACTATTGCTGATGTACCTAACCAGGTATTACTGCACTACACGGGTACGGTTATTTCCCAACCCTGTGATATTTCCATCGGTAGCACAACCACGTTAGATATGGGGGATGTAGATATTGCGACGCTTTCAACGCAGGGTGCTATTACCCCATGGCTAAACTACCAGATTCATTTTTCGCATTGTGATGTATCGACAGTAATTTCACTTGGCAGCGCAATAAATGGAAATACATGGGGATCAGCAAGCAGTAAAACTTTTGGTGTTTTTGATGCCCAGTCAAAATTACTGAGCAATATTGGCCTTCAGGTTTTTGTGAACGCAGATAAAGGTGAGGTCAATATGTACGATACAGCTGAGAATTACGCTTGGCTTAATATTATTCCTAAGCAGCGAGAATCGGAGACGGCAACAAGTTATAATCTGCCAATTAAATTTAGTTTTAAAAATTTAAATGGTGTTGCACCTGAATCCGGAAAAATTACCGGTGTTTATACTATGGCGGTTGAGTATAATTAATGATGAATAACTTTCCCGGTGTATCTATTCTTCGGAGCCTTCTGTTTGGTGTTATATCAGGAGGGTTGATTTGTCCATTATCCGTACATGCTAGTACAAACTACACCTTTAATGTTACGGCGAATTTAACGTATTCGTCTTGTACGGTGAATACATCCAATCTTACGTTTAATCTATATATGAATTCCGTGGATTTAGAGACAGCTGGCAGCAGTTCAGACTGGCAAGCACTGCCTGGTCAAGTCATTACATTATCCAACTGTTTTGGTGGCACCAACAGCGTGGATGCCACTGTGAGTGGCGTCATGGATGATGATGATAATAACGGTTTCAAGAATCAGAGTGCTGCAGATAGCCCGGCTACGGGCGTTAGCGTGCAGCTGAAATCCGGTGAGCAAATGCTGCACAATAACGATGTGATCACGACGGATATTAAGGCCGATCACACCGTTGATATTCCTCTGGCGGCACGTTTATATACAGTGAAGGGTAGCGTTACACCCGGCGACGTTTATTCCGTTATCAATTTAACGTTAACCTATAAATAGTTTTTAGAGATGGCCACTATGAAATACTACAAGGCTGTGCCAAAAAGTACCTTATTATTATTTCTGATGGTGTCGTTTACATCGGGAACTGCTCTGGCGGTGAACTCGAGCAATGTGCAGATCACAGTGAATGGCACAGTCGCCGGTTCAAGCTGTACTGTTGTCGGTGGCTCTTCGCAAACGGTGGATCTAGGCGTTGCCAGTCCGGCAATACTCAACTCTTCAAACTCTGCCTGGGTCTGGAAAGCATTTACCATCGGGCTAGAACATTGTCCAATTGGTATGACTAATGCCACGATTACTTTTAGCGGTGAACCTGACCCGGATAACGCGCTCTATTATAAGAATACGGCCGTGGCATCAGAAGGGACGACTGTTGCAGATCATGTGGCTATTCAGCTTGCTCCTCAAGTGGGTAACGAGCAGTTAAGCACGGGTTCGCAAATGGTCACGACGGTTAACAGGACCAGCCATCAGGCTATTTTTAACGTGCAGGCCAGGATGATTACCCCAACTGGTCGCGCAACGGCTGGGGCAGTGGCAGGGCATATTGATTACACGGTTGAGTATAAATAGTGCCAAAGAAATTTGAGCCGGGTGAGGTAAAGTGAGATGGAGACAAAATCACCATCTCCAAATATTTAAATGATTACTGTTTATCTTCTTCCGCCATTTTCGAAATGAAATGCTCTTCAATTTTTGTCATAATCTTAACGAAATTTTCGTTCCCCAATGCACTCTTGTTATAATTAATGTAAAAATCCACAGGTTCAATATCAAAATCCGTTTGTAATATTTTTAAGCCCATTGAATCGGCAAAATTATCAGCAAACCACTTTGGTACAAAGCTTAAGCTGTCAGTTTTTGCTGAGACGGACGCGTTGACAAATATCGAACTGCTGTTAAATGCAAAATGGCGTGCCTGAAGATTCTCATCGATATCACGTTGTACACGCTTAAGCCCTACAGTGTTCACATTCAGAAAAGTAGCAGACTCACTTTTTATTGCTTCACGCGTTAATAGTTTCTCAACGCGAGGATGCTCTTTTCTGCATACCGGCACCACGTGTTCTTTCATACAGAGCCTGGAAATAACAGAGGCACTAAAGTAGGTGTGGGTATCCAGGACAATATCGGCCTTACGGTAGGCAAGAATATCCTCACCATTATCCAGTAAAGAGTCCGAAGATAAATGGACTATTTCACAGGGGATTTCACTTTGCTGAATGTCTGCACAGAGATCGGGTAGCATGCGTAAGGCTAAATAAGGTGGAGCATAGATAACAATGCGGTGCGGGGTGGATTGGTTAGAAAAATTAATGATGGATTCTATAATACCGCCAAAGTTTTTAGAAATATGAGCATGTAGGTTTATTGCAACCGTAGTTGGCTCTATTTTTTGTCCAGTACGAACAAACAAAGGGTCGGAAAAGTATAATCGTAATTTGCTTAATGATTGACTAATAGCGGAACCACTACTGTTTAATGTCTGCCCTGCTTTTTTAACACTTCCATGAATGAATACGGCTTCAAATACCAATAATAAATTGAAGTCAAAGTTATGTATACGTTCAAAATTTGATGTGTTTTTGTCATTCGGCATGATATATGTTCTTCCTGAGCAGTAGGTCTGAGCAAAATATAAACTAATGATGCGTTTTTTATCTGAGGCTAAATGATGCATCAAAAGTAAATAAAGTGAAATAAAAATAATCCGCAATAATTTAATGTGCTTATAATAAACTACACATCCATAATTATGGAGTATAGCTCACTTTGCTGAATTAGCGAGGTAAACAGCTATAGCCCTTTTATTATCGGGGGAGTGGCGATATGTCCTATTCCGGATATGATTAATGAAATAGACCTACAGGTACATTTAAAGCTGTTTCTGATACATGTGAACTTTTAAGGCGATGCGGGGAAGTGTTTTCGCCATCACCACACGGATCAGCTCGCTCACTGGCACAGGCTTGTAAAAGTAAAACCCTTGCAGGAAGTCGATCTGTTTTTCGCACAGGTAATCAGCTTGAGCTTGCGTCTCTACCCCTTCAGCAATGATTTTTAGGTGCATGTTTTTGGCCAGAGCAATCAGGCTATCAACGAGGCGCGTATCGTCGCTGACACCAATCTGGCTTACAAACATTTTATCGATCTTAATAAACTCAGGATTTAGAGCGGAAATGTAGGACAGATTGGAATAGCCGGTGCCAAAATCATCCAGCGCCACGGAGATGTTAGAACGCCTCAGCGCGGCAAACCAATTGCTGAGCTGCGGAGTGAAATGTAGCGGATGCCTTTCGGTAATCTCCATGACCACATGGCTCTGATTCGCTGTGAATTTTTGTAGAAGCTCGCATGTGTCGATTTCAAAGTTCGGATCGAGACAATTTTGTGCGCTGATATTGATGCAAATATATGTCCCAACCGGGAAGAGATGAATTTGATGCTCAAGATCGGCAATCACCTGCTGAATCAGCAGATGGGTAAGCGGCACAATCAGATCGTGCTTCTCTGCCATAGGGATGAATACGTCAGGCGAAACATAGCCGTAAATGGGGTGGCGCCAGCGGGCGAGCACCTCGATACCGGCGACTTGCCCCGTCTCTGCATTGATGAAGGGTTGATAAAAAGGAGTGATATGACGCTGAGCGATAGCCGCTTTCAGGGTTCTCAACGTCGGGTCGATCTGCGAGGTTTTGAGCCATGAAAGTGCGCGGGTCCATGAGGAACCCATACCGGTCAGGATCGCGTGTTCTTTTTTAAGGATGTTTTCCATCATTCACTTTCATCGCAATGTCGTCAGACAATCCGTTTGAGACAGCCTGACGAGGGTGGGGAGTAAATCAGTGGACCGGGATTAAAACTGTACCCAGTCGTTCTGATCGCGAGCCGCATCTTTTTTGGCGGCATTCAGGGAAACCACGTGGCCCTTCGTGGCCGGGCGCACATCGATGCGCGTTTGTGGCGTCTTCGACACGCGGAAAATCGACACGACTTTTTCAAGTTGTACGGCCTGGTTTTCCAGCGAGCTGGCGGCAGCAGAAGACTCTTCGACCAGCGCCGCATTTTGTTGCGTGGTGGTGTCCATTTCTGCCATCGCCTGAGCAATCTGAGAAATCCCACGGCTCTGTTCGTCCGTTGCGCTGGCGATTTCGCTCATGATATCGCGCACCTGAGCAACGGATTTCTCGATTTTCGCCATCGCCTCTCCCGCCCCTTCTACCAGGTTAAAGCCGGTATCGACGTGAACCGCAGATTCGTGGATCAGGTTTTCAATCTCTTTTGCCGATTGCGCACTGCGCTGGGCCAGGGTGCGAACTTCTGCGGCGACGACCGCAAAACCTTTACCCTGATCGCCCGCGCGCGCCGCTTCTACGGCGGCATTGAGCGCCAGAATGTTAGTCTGGAAAGCGATGCTGTTAATGACGGTGGTGATTTCTGAAATTCGGTGCGAGCTCAGGCGCACATTTTTCATGGTATCGATCACTTTCTGTGAAATCTGGCTACCTTCGCTGGCATTTTGCGAGGCTTCTTCCGCCAGCAGGCGTGCCTGATTGGCGTTTTCAGCATTCAGGGCGACGGTGGATGTCAGCTCTTCCATGCTGGCGGCTGTTTCGACGACGGCGGCAGACTGCTGTTCGGTACGCGACGACAAATCCATATTACCTGCGGCAATTTCAGTGGACGATCGTGCAACGCTTTCCACTCCATCGCGAACATCATTAATAATGTTTTTCAGATTATCGTTCATGGTCGACACGGCCTGCATCAGCAACCCAGGTTCGTCGCGGCGAGTGCTGGTCAGTGTGCTAGTGAGATCGCCTTTGGCGATTTGCTCGGCGACGCGCAACGTTTCAATCAGTGGACGGGTAATAGAGCGGGTGATCATCATCGCCAGTAAGATACCTAAAGCGATACCGATGGCGGCGACGATACTCATTTGCAGTCGAACGCTGTTGACGGTTTCACCCACTTTTTGCTGCTGTCTGGTAAACATCGACTGGATAGACTGCGTTAAGACGACGGCTTTGCCTGTTAAGGTGGTCGAGAGCGTCGATTGTTCCGTCCAGACGGCTTTGTAATTATCCAGCTCTCCGGCAATGCTCCTCATATCGTTGAGGCCGGTGTTGATCCAGGCTTTTTGGTCTTGCGCTACAAACGCTAAAAGTTGTTCTGAGTCGGATTTACCGATTTCCAGACGCGAAAGAATGCCTTGCTTGAGTTCTTCAGTCGGATTTTGTTTGTAGGTTGATACCTGTGAATCGATATCGCTCATGATAAAAGCGACATGCGCAGCGACCAGCGCCTGCTCGGGAGTGAGGTCGTTGCTGCGGCTCAGTTTAGAGGCGATTTCCGAGTTGTCGCATAAATTTTGGGTGCTGAGTCGGCGTTCACTTTCTTTCTTTTCAGATACCGCTTTAGTGAATGGCGTCAGGGACATCAAATAGTCTTTCACTGCAGCATCGGTGTTATCCACGCTGGTTTTACCCTCTGCTGTCCAGGTGAAGGTTTCCAGCTGTGCGATTTTATCCTGCATGCTTTGTGCGGCAGCATTGGTTTGATCGAGGTACTTTTGGTCAAGGGTGTACTGGTAGTTTAAACGGGCCAGGCGTACGGCAGACAAGGTGTTAAATAGCCCTGTCGTATGCTCGTTTTTCTCTACGCGATCCTGGATGCTGGAAATCCCCAATATGCCGGACGCTAAGATTGCGAGGGTGACCAGCAGAATGGTGGTGAAACCTAATAATAATTTCCTGCTGACTTTTAAATTCTCAAAACGATTCATTACGCTCATCATTTTTTCCAGTGTCGGCTTTTACCGAACGACAATGTTTTATGCTATGTGGACCATCATTAACGGAATTAAAAAACGGGTGCTGGAGAGAAGAAAAAAAAGCCCTTTACACAAGTGCGCAGGGCAAAAACCGCTGAATTGACATCACTCACTCAGGGTATCAGACTTCTCCTTTTTTTTGACAGAATGAGCAGGGAGTTCGCTCATTCTATAATAAACGGGTATGACATCCTGGTAATTAATGATGTAACCATGCCCACGAATATTGCGAATAAAGTCTTCGGGTAGCCCTAGAAGATTGAGTTTATTATTCAGGTTATGCAGAACTTGCCATAACCGCTGGGTGGAAGGACTGAGGTTATTGTCCTCCCAGATTTTCTCAAACAGTTCTTCTTTGGCGACCACTTTTTTGCGACCATGTTCCAGCAGATACAGAAAAAGCCGTAACATAGTTTCATTAAAATATATTGAGGCAAATGCCACGCTTTTATCGTTATGGCTCCCGGAAAGTCGGTATAGCCTGCGATTAGAAATATCAAAATGAATTTCGTCACCGATCATAAAACCATATAGACGATAGCCCATCTCTTATATACCTGATGTAGAGTAAACCTGACATGCGCCACAAGAAATAATCTTTTCATAAACCATACATTTTATAAGGTAGATTATATGGCTGCTATGAATGCATTCCAATACACAACCCTATGCACTATAAGAAACCCTGTGTTTAAGTTTCGTTAATAGAGTTTATATTTCCATAAGATACATTGGTGGTGTTAATGTCCTTGTTTGTCGTGATTAAATAGCTTTTTATGCTGAAAATGCGTACTTGATCAGATGCTCAACATTAAGTCGTGAATTTTCACTGATTTCAAGCATGAATCGCTGATTGTACGAGTCTATGGTTTTGAATCCTCCAGCCCCTGTATTCGATAATCATAACTTTAAGAATTACCTGACAAAAAGAGGAGTGAAGTTATATGATTTATACTGAATAAGGTCAGGAGGCGCAGCGCAAAAAAAGTGAATTTTGTTCGGTAGTGGTTTCATCAACATGCTGATATATAATAATTAAATTCTGAATCAGGTTTTTTATGACAACTCCCGAAAGTGCCATGAAGAAAGTGTACCTTATTAACGAGACCTTACTGTTTGAACCTGATGTGCGACGGATTGGACCGCTGGTTGGTTATCCGCACAGGGCGGTCACCCTCCACGGGCCGGTCAGTGAGTGCCTGCTTTTGCTGCTAGAACACAACGATCAGGTGGTAACTCAACGCGTTTTCTTTGCCTCCGTCTGGGAAAAGCAGGGTGCGGTCGTCACCACCAACGCGCTGTATCAAACCATCTCGCAAATCCGCAAGGTATTGAAATCTGGCGGAATAGAAGAAAATATCATTAAAACGCTGCCAAAAGAGGGGTTTAAGGCGACGGCAAACCTGAAAAAAGGGGAGCTGAATATGTTTATCCAGCCGCAGAAAACCTCTCCGGTTTCCGTTTCATCCGAGGAATCTGCCATTGCACAAGCCGCCGCTGTCGCCATCCCTGACGCGCCGCGCAGAGCGCCATTTTTCAATTCATCTCGCGCCTATACTCTGGCCGGAATTCTTTTTATTCTCTCCTGCGCCGTACTGTATTCAGTGATGAAAGAGGGGCAGTCTGAGGTTGAAAATTACCAGCCGATTGGCAAACTCAACGGGTGTGATGTTTATTCTTCCTGGCGTGATAAGGCTAAAAGCCGTGAGATGTTTACCGCACTGACAAAGCGCTACGATATTCATTGTAATGCAGGGGGCACAGCCTGGATGACGCTCAATTTTGCGCAGCAAGGAAGCTCGGTTATTGTCTGCGATAGGATGCCGCAGGATAAAAATGCGCAGTGTGATTCTATTATTTACAGGCAGCAAAATCATGATGAATAAAATGACGCTTCGCTGGACACTCATCGCGCTTGCGATTGTGGCTCCGCTCCTTATCGCCTGGTATATTCATTACCAGCATAATCATTTCAGCTGCGAAGCGCACACCACGGTTATTGATGATAATTATGTTCTCGATATTATTGCTGATTATTCATTTAACGGCGGGGAAGGGACGTATGAGACGTCTGGCGATTATATCCAGCCTGGGCAGCCTGTCGTGGCAATCAGCAATAAAATTGCCTTTAATTACTGGCGAGAAGCCGACAGCATTATTATGGTCTCGACTGAAACCAATGAGCGACCTAAAAAAAATCAGGCCTACAGACTGAGCATTCCTGATTTTTATCATGTACGTGACCGTGGAATCCGGGTTCAGATAACACCCGCTAACGCTTCAAGCTATTTCATCAGCTACGGCAATGCCCCTATTCTTTATTGTACTAAAGGATAAACATCGGTCTCGCTAAGTCCTTCTCTATTCAGGCCGTTTTATCTTGTTTCCCATATTTACGCTTGATCATATAAAGATAATGAGTATAGTTCTCATTCTCTTTAGTGTTTGTGGGCGTAGACGGACAATTCCCGCATAAACAGTGAGCGCAGATCTCACACGGAACACTGAGTGTTAACGGTGGATTCTGCACGGCCTCACAGCCTGTCAATACAACCTTAATCGCACAGCAGCATGCGACGCAGTTTCCCGCCTGATTCTCTTTTTGAACGGTAAAGGATGTTCCTGATGACAAAAAAATTGTCCGCGCTGGCACTGCTGGTGGCTGCCTCTCTTTCCGGCTGCGCCGCGCAGCACGCCGCAAAACCGACTCCCGCTCCTGAAGCCCAGACCACGGTGACCGCTCCGGCAGAAACGGGCGTACTGAAGCGTGAACTGGCCGATGGCCTGTACGAAATGGTGCTCAGCCCGAAAGGTGACGCGCTGTATGTCGCCAG
Organism: Lelliottia sp. 7254-16; assembly: GCF_002922995.1. Taxonomy (NCBI): domain Bacteria; kingdom Pseudomonadati; phylum Pseudomonadota; class Gammaproteobacteria; order Enterobacterales; family Enterobacteriaceae; genus Lelliottia; species Lelliottia sp. 7254-16. Next base: position 145,992 of record NZ_PQVS01000008.1, on the reverse strand, counting down.
TTCCGAAGGCTTCAAAGATGTGCAGGGCGGGGTAGTCTACAAACTCGATCCGACCACGCTGAAAACCATTGGTCGTAGCCACACCGATCTGAAAAACTTTGCGCTGGCGATCTCACCAGACGGTAGCACCGTGTACGCGACCAACTCGCTGGACGGTGGCATCAGCGCCATCAATACCGCTGACGGCAAAGTGAAAAAGCGTCTGCTGTTTACCGAGCGCAACAAAGAGGGCTTCCCGTACGGTGCGCGCCAGGTGTTGCTCCATGACGGGACGCTTTATATCGGCGGCGTTGCCGATCCGGCGGTGGTTTGGGTAGTCGATGCCGAAACGCTGAAGCTGAAAAAAACCATCAAAAACGCTGGGCAGTGGGTCACCGGGCTGCTGTGGTCTGAACAGACCCAGCGCATCTATGTTGCCAACGGCGGCGGCGAAATCCTGATCATCAATCCGCGCACTAATCGCATCGAAAAACGCTGGAAACCGCTCGGTGATAAACCGGCGCTGCTGCTGAACATGGCAGAAGACAAAGCCACTGGCCGCCTGTTCGTGACCGACAACTCCAAAGCCAAAACCACGCTGGTGCTGGATATCCACACGGGCGAGGTGCTGAAACAGCTCGATGTAGGCGATTCGCTGGCAGTGAAATTCAACGCCAAACGCAATGAGCTTTACATCTCCCAGCGCGAAAGCGGAAAACTGCTGAGCCTGGATGCCACCACGTATGCCGTGAAGCAAACCTGGGAACTGCCGCCGAATCCGAACAGCCTGCTGCTGTCGGACGATGGCCAGACGTTGTACGTCACCGTTAAACAGGCTTTCAACAAAGACCATTCGACCAACGGGCCGGACAGCGTAGTCAGAATTTCACTGAAATAAACCCCTATAAATAATCAGGCCCGGAAACGGGCCATTTTTGCGCGACTATTGAACGAGTTAGTTATGACCAACACCCCTTTAAATAAAACGCTGCTGGCACTCGCTATCGGCGCGGTTACGTACTCCGCCTTCGCGGCGGAAACCTCCAAAGAAGACACCATTGTGGTGCAGTCCGCTCCAGCCAGTGAGTTCAAACCGGGCGGCGATCAGCTGGTTCCGGCTTTTCTCGACGGGCAGGTCGCTAACGGCGGCCGCATGGGAATGCTCGGCCAGCAGAGCGCGATGGATGTGCCGTTCAACATCATCAGCTACACCGCAAAACTGGTTGAAGACCAGCAGGCCAAAACTATTGCTGACGTGGTCGCCAACGATGCGGGCGTGCAATCGGTGCAGGGCTACGGCAACAGCGCCGAAAGCTATCGCATTCGCGGTCTGAAATTCGACGGCGACGACATGACCTTTGGCGGTCTGTCCGGCGTTCTGCCGCGTCAGGTTGTTGATACCCAGATGGTCGATCGCATTGAGATCTTCAAAGGCGCAAACTCCCTGATGAACGGCGCAGCAAGCTCCGGCGTCGGCGGGATGATCAACCTGGAACCCAAACACGCAGGCGACACGCCGCAGGCCAAAATCGGTGTGGATTACACCTCCGATTCGCAAATCGGCACCACTTTGGATGCTGGCCGTCGCTTTGGCGAAGGCGATCAGTTTGGCGCACGCGTGAATCTGGTCCACCGTGAAGGCGAGGCGCCGGTTGCCAACGACCGCCGCCGCACAACGCTGCTCTCCACCGGTCTGGATTACAAAGGCGACAACTTCCGCACCTCTGTCGACATGGGTTATCAGAAGAAAACCTTCCACGGCAGCGAAACGGGCGTGAACATTTCGGCGGTCGATTTTGTGCCGACACCACCGAAAAACGATCGCAACTACTCGCAGAAATGGGCTTACAGCAATATCGAAAACGAATTCGGTATGTGGCGCAGCGAGTATGACATCACCGATAACTGGACCGCTTACACCGGGCTGGGCGCACAGCACGCCCACGAAGAGGGCTTGTACAGCGGCGCGAAGCTGATGGATAAGAGCGGTAAAGCCACGGCGACGCGTCTGGACACCAACCGCATCAGCGACTCCATGAGCGGCATGGCGGGCATTCGCGGTAACTTCGATACCGGTTTTGTCTCGCACAAAGTCAACGTTGGCTACTCGGCGATGACCAAAAACGAAAAAATCGCCTGGAAGATGTCGGCGGCGGCGGATAACCCGGTCACCAACATCTATCACAACACCGGCGTCGATAAGCCTGACAGCACCAACTTCAATGGCTCTGGCGGCAATTACAGCGATCCCCTCACCAGCGGCCGCACCCGCACGCAGGGCTGGCTGCTGAGCGACACCCTCGGCGTGCTGGACGACAAACTGTTGTTCACCGCTGGCGCGCGCCATCAAAAAGTGGTGATTCGCGGATACAACAAAAAGACCGGTGCAGAAAGCGACGCTGACGCCTTTGACGGCAGCCGCTGGATGCCAACGTATGGCGTGGTCTACAAACCGTGGGAAGAACTCTCGCTCTACGCCAACCATACGGAAGCGTTGCAGCCGGGTAAAACCGCGCCGAATACCGCTACTAACTACGGTCAGAGCACCGGCATTGTTCACTCTAAGCAGAACGAAGTGGGTGTGAAAGCGGACTTTGGTCGCGTGGGCGGCTCGCTGGCGCTGTTCGAAATCAAAATGCCGTCGGCGATCCTCGATAGCGTCACTAAACACTATGGTCTGGACGCTGAACAGCGTAACCGTGGCGTTGAGTTGAACGTGTTTGGCGAGCCGATGCTGGGAATGCGTCTGAACGCCAGCGCAACCTGGCTGCAGGCGGAGATGACCAAAACCAATAACGGTCTCAATCAGGGTAATAAGGTCATCGGCGTGCCGAACTTCTACGCCGTATTGGGTGCGGAATATGACATCAAACCGATCGACGGCCTGACGGCGACGGCGCGCGTGAATCACTCCGGTTCTCAGTACGCGGATCTGGCGAACAGCAAAAAGCTCGACAGCTACACCACACTGGATCTGGGTATGCGCTATCGCTTCGCGGTGAACCATAACCAGAATCAGATGACCGTGCGTGCGGGTATCGACAACATCACAGACGAAAACTACTGGGCAAGCGTAGACGACTCTGGAACCTACGTGTTCCAGGGCGAGCCGCGCACCTTTAAGGTTTCCGTCGGCTACGAGTTCTAAGCGTTACCCTCGTTATCAGGGGCACGGATGCCCCATCCATTCTTAAGCGTGTGCTAACGCAAACTCTATTGCAGTGCGAACGGTCACAACCTGTGCTCGCGTACAGGCTTCAGGCGTGGCGTCCGGGCTGTCGGGATACACTTCGGTGGTGGTAGTAAATGGCGCGCCTGTCAGGGTGGCGCACAGGTGGTAGGCATTGTTGTCATATTCCACCACACCGTGGCTGACGACCGGGTAGTCCAGCATGTTGCCGTTCTTATCCGCAGGGGCAATGTGAGTCACTTTCTCCACGGCAGCAATAATGGCCGCCTGGAAATCCAGCCGCGAATTCTGCGTATCGCTCACCAGATAGTAGCCATCTGGAATGGTTCCCGGCTCAAACGGCTCGCCGTCTCGCGCCGCTTTCGCCGGACGGAACTCGCTTTCATCGCTGTCGGTGGTTTCGTGCAGATCGACGTGCAGCAGGAATTTGCCTTTCAGCGGGGCGGTAAACGCCATCAGCGCGCGGGCTTCTTCACCTTCACCTTGTGCCCAGAACTGGCGGTTGGTATCCACGGCATCATAGTTCCAGCGGGTCACATGCTCATACGCCCACGGGCTGACGCACGGCACCACCAGCAAATTGATTTTCCCCGCGTACTCATTCTGATATTCAGAGAGGAAACTCAGCGCCCCCATAACGCCGCTGGTTTCATATCCGTGGACGCCGCCGGTGATCAGCGCGACGGGCAGGCTGTCGTCCCAGTGTTGCGATTTCAGCGCCATCAGCGGGAATGTCTGGTCGCCATAGTGCAATTCGCCGTATTGACTCACGTCATAGCGAGGTTTGAGCGCATTTATGGCGTTCAGCACGTCAGTTTCATAGCTTCGAAAACGCGTCTGGCTCTCGCGCCACTGCTGCTTTTCGGCTGCGGTCCAGGGCTTGCCTGGGGTTCCGATAGGGTAAAAAGGTTTCACAGTCATAGGTCACTCTGTCTGGTTTGGGTTTTCAACATCATACCCAGCCATGATTTCTAATTCATCCCGGTCTTTGCGAGCCGGCCTGCAACTTGCTCCTGCAGACTCGAAGTGTTAAAAGGTGCCCCTTCAATAAAAATACACAGGGGTCAGACGTGAGAGACGCGTCATCCGCTTCAGACAATGCGGTTTCTGAAGGCTCGTCGGAACAGACACCGACGCTGCAACGTGGTTTGCAAAATCGACATATTCAGTTAATTGCCCTCGGCGGCGCGATTGGTACCGGGCTGTTTCTCGGCATCGGGCCTGCGATTCAGATGGCCGGTCCAGCGGTTCTGCTGGGATACGGCATTGCGGGCGTTATCGCTTTTCTGATCATGCGCCAGCTCGGCGAGATGGTCGTCGAAGAGCCGGTATCCGGCTCTTTTGCACACTTTGCCTATAAATACTGGGGTCCGTTTGCGGGCTTTCTTTCTGGCTGGAACTACTGGGTGATGTTTGTGCTGGTCGGCATGGCTGAGCTTACCGCCGCTGGCATTTATATGCAGTACTGGCTGCCGGATGTCCCGACGTGGATCTGGGCCGCCGCCTTCTTCATTATCATCAACGCCGTGAATCTCGTGAACGTCCGTCTGTACGGCGAAACCGAGTTCTGGTTTGCGCTGATCAAAGTGGTGGCGATTATCGGCATGATCGGCTTTGGCCTGTGGCTGCTGTTCTCGGGTCATGGCGGCGAGCGCGCTAACATCGATAACTTGTGGAAACACGGCGGCTTCCTGGCGACCGGCTGGAAGGGGCTGATTATGTCCCTGGCGGTGATCATGTTCTCCTTTGGCGGACTGGAGCTGATCGGCATCACGGCGGCTGAAGCGCGCGATCCGCACAAAAGCATTCCGAAAGCGGTCAACCAGGTGGTGTACCGTATTCTGCTGTTTTATATCGGTTCGCTGGTGGTCCTGCTGGCGCTCTATCCGTGGGTCGAAGTCAAATCCGATAGCAGCCCATTCGTGATGATTTTCCACGACATGAACAGCAATCTGGTGGCCTCGGCGCTGAACTTCGTCATTCTGGTTGCGTCACTGTCGGTTTATAACAGCGGCGTGTATTCCAACAGCCGTATGCTGTTTGGCCTTTCCGTGCAGGGCAACGCGCCGAAGTTCTTAACTCGCGTGAGCCGTCGCGGCGTGCCGGTCAATTCGCTGCTGCTGTCCGGGGGGATCACCTCGCTGGTGGTGCTGATCAACTACCTGCTGCCGAAAGAGGCCTTCGGTCTGCTGATGGCGCTGGTGGTGGCAACCCTGCTGCTGAACTGGATTATGATCTGCCTGGCGCACCTGCGCTTTCGCGCGGCGATGCGTCGCAAAGGGCGTGAAACACAGTTTAAAGCGCTGCTCTATCCGGCGGGTAACTACCTGTGTATCGCCTTCCTTGGAATGATCCTGGTGCTGATGTGCACCCTCGACGATATGCGACTGTCAGCGTTACTGCTGCCGGTGTGGGTGGTGTTTTTATTCGTGGCATTTAAGTTATCGCGACGTCATTAAGCATCGCAGGGTATGAGCATAACAAGGGGACCTGTGTACAGCGGTCCCCTTGTTTTCTTAATAATAGGTCATCGTGATATCGGCTTTGGCGGTCACATCGCCGGAAAAATTTTGTCCGTCGGACAACACCTTCGCCGCAGTTTGCGTCATTGCAGCATAGAAGCGATGACTGGAGACGCCTTCATTAACGCTGCCCGTATGAACTTTCTCACCAATCTGGATGGCGCTTCCCGCAGTATCGAACAATTTGACGCCCAGTCCATCAATCACCTTATTGTTCTGTGCATTAAAGACATTGAGGTAGTCCTCAGAACTCCCGCCGACGTTAGCGTCGGTAAAGGTGATATCCAAATTGCTGAATGCCGCTCCACAGCTGAACGAGAGATCAAAGGGAACGTGATCCCCTTCTTTTGGGAACCCCCCGGTAGATTGCTTGGTATAGTCCGGCAGTTGAACCGTCTGCCTTTTATCGACAAGGCTACAGCTGGACTGTGAGATATAGACCCCAGTCCCTAAGTTAACGTAAACAGAAGTGGAACCAGAGTTCATATTCTCTAAATCAAAACGCAGCTGCGAGCCAATCATCACCGGCATTCCGTCATAGGCGACGGTACCGTTTTTGATTAAATCCGCAGCCATCGCCTGGACGGCATAATTTTTTGTCGGATCGTAAAGCCAGGCTGTTTTATTGTCGTTGTACTGTCCGCCAAACTGGAAGGCTACCGAATCTGCTTTGGTGCCAATAGGGTAAGTCTCATTCATTGCTTTACCGCTCACCAGCTCAGCGGGCGGATAGCCGTTGGTCACCGTCGCGCCGCTGACGGAAAGCGGTTTGAGATAAAGTTTAAGATATAGCCCTGAATTTGAGGTGAAACCCCATCCTTTAACCGGGATCATAACCGCGTTATTGATAAGGTAAAGTGCCATCCAGAGTTCACCGTTGAACCCGTCCGGGAAATCATAATACTCCCCATTGGTCGTGCAGGAGATTCGCATGCTTGGCAAAAATTCACCGAAATCCCAGTGCTTAACGACGGTGCCATCCGGCGTTCCGGGATCAACAGTAATCGGTTGATCGGCGGTCATCAGGCTAAAGGGTTTCACCCCGCCGGTATCAATTTGACAGGTCGGTGATGAAGCGAATGCATCAACGCTGATGAAAGCAAAGCTGCTGACCACCAATAAAGATAACGTGTTAAAGGTCTTATTCATAAATCCCTCACTTCCCCTCAGGTTCGACAAAGGATTAATTGCTGAGCGACGCATGTTGAATGGCTGTTTCACCGCCAAAATCATTAATGGCAGAGTAGCTCAACTGAGCCGAGCCAGTTGCAGCCTTGGCCGGAATTTCATAGCGCATTTCCCCTTTTGCAGGGACCATCGGATGTTTGTCGATAACACTCTGGCCGTTGAGCGTCAGCGTTGAGAAACTGACGTAATATGGCGTTGGGTTTTGTGCCACCAGCCAGCGTTTACCCCCATCGCTTTCCGTTCTCCAGTGAAGTTTAGTGACACTTTCTTTGGGATCTCCCTCCAGACCCGCAGGTCGAACAAACACCTTGATGCGGGAGCGAACGGCCAGGACGAGCTGGTTACTTTTCACTTTTGGTGCCGGTGGAATCTCCTGCATGACCAGCCAGTAGACGGTTTCCCGATCGGTTGGCAGCGAGCCAGGCATTACCAGTAATCTGAGGCGGGCTTCTTTATTTGGATCGATTTTAAATAACGGGGGAGTGAGGACTATTGGGATATTTTTATCACTGCCCTTTAAATCCTCGAGCCATGACTGCACCAGGTAGGTGGTATCTTTGCTGTCATTTTTCATCTGCACGCTGCCTTCTTTATCGCTGATATAAATAATCGCGCGCGTTGCCTCTGGCCTGACGGCGGCCAACGTACTTCCAGTGGCCAGGAGTGAAAGCATTCCCATCATGATGAGAAAGTGTGAGCGGAACGTGTGTTTCATAGTGCACCTGTATGACAAGTTTGTTGAGTTTGTTGATACCAGTCGGAAGATTTCCCCGTCGCGGGAGGCAAAATGAAATGACACTCTTCACCGCCTTTATCTCCCCAGTGGACTAACAGAGGCGTCTCGCCTTTGGCTAAAACGCCGGATAAATAGAGCTTACCGTCGCTGGCTACCATGCCGACTTCGACGTTGTCCTGATAAACATAAGCGCCAAACGGTGCGTTCTGCCCGTTTTCCAGCGTGAGTTTTACCATCGCCCGGCGTCCGACACGGGTGACAAAATGGGTGACTGTCACGGCGCCGTGTGTCGGCGTGACGTTCATCCCACTGTTGACCAGCTCCACATTCTGGTTGGCGGTGCGGGTATTCAGTGAAATGGTGTTCTCGCGGTATGGCGTCACGTAAGGCACGACAGCTTTACCCTGTTTATTGGTACGAACGCCCGGCTGTCCGTCTATGGCGACGTTGTCCGCGTCGGGGGCTTCAACAATATTCACTGTGTCCCCCAGATTCTGCGAGAAAATGACACCGTTGCTGTAACCGAGTACACCGCCGGACATGCCCAGCGAGTACTGGCTGGTGTCAGGGCTAAACGAGCTACTGGCACTATAGCTTGCAGCAGGTGTGCGATAGTTTGCTGACACGCCTGGGGAGTATTCGCCACCCTGATTGCGCTGTACTGACATGCTGTAATCCAGAGTGTTATCCAGCTCTGATCCAGAGAGCGTTGCCATTTGGCTATTGTTGCCCTTGCTGGTGTTCGACATCAGCGACAGGCTGGTGTTGTGATGAGCGCCAAAGTCGAGTGGCATCGACAAACTCAAGGATAGCTGTCTATCCGTGATCTCACCGGGGCTTTGGTTAACGCTGGCGCTGAGGCCCAACGACGCCATTTTTATTTGGGTATTGAAACCCAAAGTGATCGAGCGCTGGTTGCTTTGCGTTTCGCCTTCATACGGATAATATTCTTGATTATCAACGGTAAGATAGCTGCTCCCCAGTTCCCCAAGTCCCTGATTTAACGTGAGTTCAATCTCATTTTTACGATGAGACGTGTTGTTGTCAGCGTCGCCCCATCGCTGATCGGCATACTCGCTGAATGACTGGAAATCGGGGGTACGGAAACGATAGGCGGAAACCTGAAATGACGTATTGGTACTGTCAAACTGACGGGCATAGAGCACCCTGACGGCCTGGCCCGGAGACTGATTTGCGCTCGCGTCGTCTTCATCTTTACGCGCATAGTTCGCTTGTTTCTCGATAGCCCAGTCGAGGGACATACTGCCCCAGAATCCCAAATCATATGCGCTACTGACAGCCAGCGACTGATACCCTTCACCGGCTAATACAACGTTACTCAGGGTCAATTTATTTAACCCATATTCAATGCTCGCCTGAGCAAGTCCGGGTGAATGGCTAAGGGAGTTGCTGCTGCGATATTGCCCGGCACTGACGTTATATCGCCAGCTGCCGGGGCGGATCATATCCGGCAGTGAAGTGTAGGGAACGCTGAAATCCTGCTTACTGCCATCGCTTTCCTCAACGCTGACATCGAGGTCTGCACCCCGCTGGCCGCTGGTCAGGTCGGTGATGGCAAACGCGCCTGGCGGAACGGCTTTACTGTAAATAATGCTGCCGCGCTGACGAATAACCACTTTTGCATTGCTGTTTGCCACGCCACGGATAACTGGCGTGTAGCTAAACGCTTCACCTGGCAACATCTGGGTATTGGTACCCAGGGCGATACCTTTCATCGGTATCACCCCCATCACGCTTCCTGGCGAGTAGCTGTAGACATCTCCCATCGTCAGTGTCGACAGCAAGCTATTGATATCCGTTTCGCCGTAAGCACGATCGTGGTTATCTTCCCATTGCTGCCCATCAGATTTGTTAAAGGTATCGAAACTGTATAAGCGCCAGCGGCCGAGATTGACGGCGGAATTGAGGCTTAGGTAGCTGGTGTCTGAGGTTGAATTCTGGTTATCTCCGTGGCTGCTGGTGTGGTAGGTGTAACCGCTATAGTTAACGCGCACTGCGTTGACCCCTTTGTCCCACATGGCTGGGTTGACGGCAGTCAAGGGATTGCTCTCCAGAATAGCGGACTGCGGCAGTGTAAGGGTTCCGTTCTGGTTACCCTCATCATAGCTAAAGTGCAGCTCGGGCCATTTTGCGCTGATATCGAGGCAACTTTCTCCCGGCAGTTTATTCGCAGGTGTGAATGCCGCTTTATTTAATCCTGTGGGGTTAATATTTAACTGATTCAGAATTGTAGAGGTGAAGCAGGGGGCTGATTTACCGTCATTGCCGGTTGAAATATATTCCAAGTTTATTTTTTTGGCTTCCGCGCCATTGACGGAGACGTTGATTTCCTTCATACCACTGCTGATCGCATCAGCCTGATAAAATGCTGATGGAAGGCGAGTGTCTACGCTCCCTTGCTTTAAAAACTCAGGGTCAAATATAGGTGTTTCGTCTGCTGCATGAGCAGAGAAAACCATTAATGATAAAATAATGAGAAGGGGGGAAGGGGCTACTAAGGTATATTTTTGCATACTCCCCCCCCATTGATTAATGTGATATATGGACGCAGCCGTAAGGCCACCTTTTCCCACTTAAAGTGTGAAAAGGTGGAGTCAGACTGGTTAAAACGAAACGATATAAAGGTAATTACTGGTAGGAAACGTCAAAAATCGCTCGGGACTGAACGTCGCCTGACGTTACGGAAGCTACGGTGGAATTCGCTTTATAAGCGGCCTTAAATTTTAGTGCATTGCTGCCGGTGGCCAGCGTTTGAGGTTTAGAGTAGGTACCGGTATTAATGTCTACCAGCGTCACGCCATCATTTTCCAGAATGGCCACACCGACTCCGTTGGTCGCTTTGGTGTTTTTGAGGATGGTGGTATCGGTTGTATCCGCGGTGCCGGAAAAGTGGACGGTAGCATTATGCATCGTGGTGACATCGCAACCGGTCAGATCGATGGTAAACGGTGTGACGCCTGCCATTTTAGAGGTCGCATCAAAGGCTCCGGTGGTGATATCTGGCAACGTGACAATGGTACCGTTGGCATTGCCGCTACCATTTACACCGCTGACGGTACAGGCCGAATCAATGATTTTCCCATTAAACGTCACATCACCATCGCTGGCACGGGCCGCCTCTGTCGCAAAAAGAGATGCGCAGATAGTCATAGCAAAGAAAGATAGAGCTGAAGTTTTCATAAAGTTCTTTAAACCTGTGATATAAATGATTTTTGAAAAATAGTGAGAACAATTCACACATTGGAATATTGCTCGGGAGAGTTGATAGTTTAAATGAAATAATAATTGGCACCAGTTGGTAAATTATAAGTAATTTATTAAGCTGGGCTAATTGTCTCGTAAAAACAGAGTGTTGCATTATTGATGTTCAAGGAGTGCGAAAAACATTAACAATAAAAAATCGTAGTGTGAGCATGTTTGAAACATTTTTGTAAAGGAAATCCTTAAGGCCTCAAAGATAAGATTCTCTGAGGTAATCCTGGACTAATGTTTAATTCATGAAACACACTGTTCTATTTTCAATGGCTATTATCTAGTTGTTTCATGATATTTGCCCATTCTTCAATCTGATCCTGGTACAAAAATTGTGTTACCGCAGGTTCTATGGTGCTATTCCCGTAGGTGATAAGACCAATGCAAGGGTACTTCAAGGGCATGTTTTTTATCAGCTCATCGTCAAGTTCTTCAGGGCTTAAATAGCTGTAAAGAAACGACTCATCTTCGAGATGATGGTAATCTTTAATCATCCAGTCCCGGTATTCAGATTCATTTTTAATTAACTTCATACGGTAATTCCTTCATTATTTCATTCATTCTCGCCACTGTATTTGCAATGGCATAAACTTTAATTCTGTTCAGAATACTTATTTGAATTCAAAGGAAAACTCCATCAACGCCGCGACTGAACCAGAGGTCGCACCTCCGGTGGGCGTGATCATCCGTCCTTTAAACTGCAGCGCCGCGTTGTGCGCTTGATCCACCGTCGCGGTGACGGTTTTGCCATTGCTGATTTGTGCGTCATCCGCGGCGTTTTTCACTTCAACCGCCACTTTTTTAGCCGTTCCCGTATTGAGGAAGTCTTCCGCGCGGTCCTTATCGGGCGTGCCGCTGACGGTTGCCACCACTTGAGTCACGGAGTCAGGGCAATCCGTCAGCTCCACGCTGAATGGTTTCCACTCTGTCGCCGCATTGGCCTGCTTTAAGTCCGCCACCCGACCCTTACCTAAATCGACGCTTTGTTCGATCGAGCTCGCAGCGACCTTGCAGGATGACTCCTTAATGACGGCTGACACATTGACCACGGCACCAGCGGCCTGAGCAAACGGAGAGCCAACACTCAGCACTAGCGGTAAACACCACAAAACGGTGTGTAAGAGCCTGTTTATACTATGCATAGTGGTCACTATTTATATTCAAATTCCACGTTAATGGTCGCTTTTACGGCACCCGGAGCGGCCACGCCGCTGCTATACAGACGCGCTTTCACGTCGACCTGAGCCGCTTTATTCACGATGTTCAGACTTTCCGTTTTCCCGGTGCTGAGCATTTTCGGTGTGGATTCATTGTCTGCCAGCTGTACGCTGATGGTGGGGGCTGCACCTTCATTTTTGTATCCGTCGCTGTCGCCATTCGTGGCTGGAGTTCCCTGGAAACTGGCAATGACGCTGCTCGTCCCGGCAGGACAGTCCGTCAGTAAAATCGAGTTCACGGGTGACCAGGGCGTCGTACTGCCCGCCGCTTCCAGCGCGGATGCCTGAATATCGCCCAGATCAATATTTAAAGTCTCTGTGCTGACGGTACACGGAGACGCCACAATATTGGCGATCACCGTGATGATTGTCGTATTTGCTGCCTGTGCTGTGCCCGTAGATATTCCGAGAAGTGCTATTGCTACGGCAATAGCGTTAAAACGATTATTCATTGTTAAACCCGCTTACGGTTATTTAAAAGTATAAACTAAAGTGATCACTGACTTCACACTGCCTGCGGTTGCCGCTCCCGAACCATTATTACGAATGCGAAAATCAAAAGCCGTCTGCGAGATTGTTTCCTTCAGGGCCAGGCGTACCGGGATAGTAACTCCGTCGTAAGCTGGCATGACGGTAGGAATTTCCATTTTGGCCTGCACCGCAAGATGTTCTGCGGTTCCTTCATTGGCGATATATAAGTTGTTCTCGCTATCCGGTGTGGCATTGATAGTCACATCGTATTCACTGACATCTGCGCATTCTGTTAAATTTATCTTCACTTCTTTCCAGTCAGTCGCTGAATCAGAGGTCGTGAAATCCGTTATCGGAAGAGTGCCAAAATCAACCACCGCAGAGGGGACGGAGATGGTGCAGGGGGGGGATAACCACTGTACCGCTGTAGTTGAGATAAATTTGATCGACAACCGGAATAGCCAAACAGTTAATACTAATGAATAAGGAACCTATCAATAATGTCTTAATGATGTGCATTATCTTTCCTTTAGCGATATTCAATGTTCATTGTCACTTGGGTCGAGAAATTGCCGCCGAGAATGGTCTCGCTCCCTAGCTGCACAGGCTTAGCATTAACGCTGAGGTCTTCCGTTGAAGTGGCAAATGCCGGAATATCGATCTCTTTATCCATGACGACAGGCTGCCCATTACTGGCCCAGGACAGCTGTAATCCCAGATTAGCCCGGCTCGTTTTCACGATACCCTGATCGGCATCGTAGGTTCCCGTACTGGAGGTAAAGGTCACAGCGATAGGTTCAACGCCACCCGAATTACTGCAACGCATAGTGACAGGCGCAGTTTTAGTTTCGGCTGAGCCATTACTGATTTCGCTGGGGGATAATGAGGCCCAGATAAAAGCCATATTATGTGCGGTGATTATTTGACACGTCGAGTTCGAGACATGAAAGTGTAAATTAATACCCACAACAGCGCATATAAAATCATTGGCGTACGCTGCATTTTTTTGACATACAGCATTACTGGAGGTAACGTCATTATTAATAAATGCAATACTATTAGCGTTATAAGAAAAATCGCCCACATAGTCAGTTCCGGTTTCATCAGTGACAACTGATACCATAACTTCACCGGGGCTTTTTACAGCAACGTTAATTAATTGAGTTTCATCACTTTGCCAAATTTCGCCGCGCTCATCCCTGATGCCGAAGACCAAATAAAAACCGTTACCAATCGGGAGGCCAATATGGCCATCAATGTGACCCCAATGAATAGTCCCAGTAGTGTTAGGATCGAATTGCATTCTCATGTGGCTATTAAGACTGGATGGTCCAGTATATTGTGAGCTTCCAACAAAAATATACCGTCCAAAAGGCACGTTCCCATTGTCTGTTGGATCTTTATTAACATTGACTGTTCCACTAATATTAATGGTCTCTGTGGGAAACTTCGCTGCGTGAACGGGGGCCATGACAGAGGCTAATAAACATCCAAGCCACACCCAACTTCTAAAATTAAACATCGTGGATCATCCTCTCACCGGCAAACAGCGACCGGCAATTGTTGGCAGACTGATTTTCATATCCTGCCCGGTTAACTGGTAATGTACCTGGCACTGCTGGTCCGGCGCTTTACCCCACTGGGCAATCAGCTGCCCTTCTTCTGGCAAGCCACTCAAATACGTGGCCCCCATTTCGCCGACGATCCCTGCATCGGGTGCATTTTTACGGTCTTCTGTTAGCAGGCTGACCGTGGTGCCAAACGGCACCGCGTTTCCATCGGCCTGGGTCAAATTCATCATCACCCGATAGCCGACGTGCGGGTTAAAATCAGCCCGTACCACCGCGCCGCGCGTGGGGATCACGTCTTTGGCGCTCTCATCGAGGTCGACATTCGGCCCGAGCGTGGTGGTGTCCAGCCCGACCCGGTTGCGACGGTACGGTGAGGTGAACGGCACGATGGCGTAACCGCGGCTGTCAGTATCAACCCCGCTGTTGTTCAGCACTTTCACATCGTCAGCGCCGGGAGCCGCCACCAGCGCAATGGTATCGCCGAGCGGCTGGGACAGCGTCACGCCCTGGCTGTGGACGACGACGCCACCCTCCAGGCCGTAATTCCAGCGTTTTGAGTTGTCGCTATAGCTGTAGCCCAGGTTGCTACTTCCGTAGCGGCCTTTGTAGTTCAGGTTGGCGTTACCGTTCCCACCCTGATTCTGGCTGGCAATATTCTGGCTGACGCTGTAGTTCAGTTTGTCATCATCCGTAATCCCGTTGATGCCAGCCTGATGCTGAGTGCTACTGCGGGTGCTGGTATTGAGGTTGTATGTCGCCCAAGCGCCTTTTACCCAACGGTCAAGCGGAATGGAAACGCTGAACGACACCTGGCGGTCACTCGGTTCGTCCGGGGTGAAGTTATCGCTCAGCGTCACGCTGTAGCTTGCCCCCAGCAAGTTGTTGTTATACCCGAGCTGCAAGGTCTGCTCGGTGCCGCTGGTACCCCAGTAGTCCTGAACGCTGCCGGAAAAATAGAACGAGCCCCAGCCTTCTGGCAGTGATTGGTTTACCGAACCTTCTACCTGGCTACGTTTATGGCTATTGATCTCGAAATCGTTGCTGTCCGTGTCCTCAGCATTCAGGTCCACTGACTCCTGCAAAGTATAAAACCCGCTGGTGGAGTAGCGATAACCCAGCAGACGAAAATCGGTTTCGGTATCAGAAAAGGATTTAGCATACAGAAAACGGTACGATTGACCGGTCTGCTCCACATCGCCTGGCAGCTGGGTTTTGGCCTGGGTTACGTCGATGGAAACCGCGCCCCAGTCACCAATATTTTTCCCCATGCCCAGCGCCAGCGCCTGATACTTGTCGCTCGCCTGAACGCCGCCATACACCGTCATCCCGCCTGATAAACCACGAATCAGTGAAAGCTGGCCAAAGTCCGGATTCTCGCTACCGTAGCCACTTCGATACTGACCTGCCGTCACGCTGTATTTCAGGTGACCTTCGCGCTGTAGCAGCGGCACCGAAGCATAGGGCTGCACGAAGTGCTGCGTTGAGCCGTCTTCTTCTTTGATATCGACCGTTAAGTCGCCGCTGCCGGAACTGGCGTACAGATCGGTAATCTCGAATGCACCCGGCGCGACGTAGCTTTGATAGATGGTGTAGGCATTCTGGCTGATGGTGATTTGGGCGTTGGTTTTGGCTATCCCGCGCACGATTGGGGCAAAACCCTGCATACTGTTCGGCAGCATGGAGTCGTCCGATGCCAGCTGTGCACCGCGATACTGCACGCTGTCAAATACGTCGCCGCTGGAATACCCGTCGCCCAGCGTGAGCTGGGATTGCAGCGAAATAATACTGCGCTGCAGATAGGTATTAATGTTCTGCCACTGCCGTTCACCGTTGCTGTCGCTCCAGGTCGAATAGTTGCGCAGTCGCCACGGGCCGAGATTCAGGCCGTTTCGCAGGCTCAGGTAGTAGCTGTCATCGTGCGTGGTAGTGCCGTTGTTTTCATTGGTGCCGTTGGCGCCAGTGAAGTTGTAATCCAGCAAATAGGCCGGAATGCCGTCGTCCCATAACACCGGGTCAACGTAGCCACGCACCGCTTGCGACAGCATCGCCTGGGGGAAACTCAGCTCCAGGCGTTGTTTGTCAAACTCAAAAGCGGCACTGGAAGAGGGAATAGCCTGCAAAAAATTGACGCATTCTGCTGCGTCTGTTACCGCCTCTTTTTTTGTCCCCGCACTGTGTTGACTCAGAGCCGGGATAGCGTCAACTTTCACGCCATATTTTTTTAATTGTTCCAGCGTCAGGCAGGGCAATAAACCGGTGTCATTTTTATCCGCGCCACTGTCGTCGGCATAAAAGGTGATTTCCTGGTGGTCAACCGTTTCGTTATTGACGTTGATATCGACCAGATATTTCCCAGGCAACTGCCCACCGCTGGATTTGCTGAACGCGGAGAGATCGGCCACGGTATCGCCGCTGTCGGATTGCTCAATAAAGGCCGGGTTAAATCCTGCATCCGCAAAACTTTGCGGGGAACACAGCAGCAGGGAGAGGGTACTGCTGAGAACATAACGATGCATAACGCTGTCGCGCGTAAGTTTATGCGCAGTATTTCTGTTCCATTGCTTATTATTCATGGCGTCAGGCATTCGCTAAAAGAAAAGGAAAAAGTCAGAAGCTGGTGTGGTCTTAATTCACCGCTGCGGTAATTGCGGGAGTCACACCGCCGTAATCATTAATGGTGGTAAAGACGACCTGCTTACCCTGTACGCCAGCTGGCAATTTGAAGTGGGCCTCACTTTTCGGCATCACCAGATTGACGTTTTTAATCTCATTGCCGCTGAGTTTGACGCTGTCCAGCGTGACGGAATAGGCCGTTGGATTTTTGGCAATCAGCTCGCCACCCTGAACAGACCACTGCAGCGCTTTTGGTGATTCATCTGCTTTGCCCGGTAAATCCGCCGGACGGTAGAACATTTTTATCCGTGTTTTAATAGCCAGTTGCAGTACATTCTGCGCTTCTCCTGCTTCAGGGGCCGGAGGAATGGCTTTGACGTTGAGCCAATAAACGGACTCACGATCGTTGGGTAATTGCCCACCCGTTTTCATAATGCGCAACATATTTTCTTTATTGGCATTCAGACGGAATAATGGTGGAGTAATACTGAACGGAACTTTTTTATTTCCGTCTTTATCATCGACCCAAGATTGCACTAAAAAATATTGCTTGCTGCTGTGATTATCGACGGTAAGAGAGGCTTCTTTTGCATCCGCACTGTAAACCACGCGCGTTGCGCCCAATACAATTCCGTCAGACGCAAATACGCTGTGCGAAGCAAACAGCAATGCTGTCGCTGCGAATAAGGGTTTTAATTTCATGTACAGACCTTCTGGAAATTACGGTGCGATAAAAAAGGATTACCGCACCGCAAGGATTACTTATAGGTGACCTGGAAGTCAGCCTGTGAGTTGGCTGGGCCCACTCCTACAGATGCCAAAGTGGATTTGTAGTGTGCTTTGAAGTTCAGGACGTTTTCACCCGTTTGCAGTGAATTGTCGGCGCTTGCGGTACCCATAGGAATGACAGTTCCTGCGTTGCTCAGGATTTCAATGCCCACACCGGTCGCTGCACCAGAAACGTTGCTGATAGCCAGCAGGGTGTTATCCGTGCTGTCCTGCGAACCGGTAAACATGACGCTTGCCGTTTTCTTCACGGCGTTATCACATTCTTCCAGCTTGATGGTGAAGCCCTGATCCGCAGAGGTGTCTTTTACCTTCGCGAAAGTAGAGGCTTTGACTTTACCCAGCGAAACAGTCTGATCGACACTGTCGGTTGAAACAACACATGGGGTATCGACGATATCACCGCTAAATTTAACGGTGCCGTCAGAAGCCATCGCCGCTGAACCATAAGCTGACAGAACCAAAGCAAGACTAACTAACGCTTTACGAGAAGACATAACTATTTCCTTATTTATACAAACGATATTCGAGAACTCTTATAAATCCAGTTAATAAGAGAAACTTGACGGAGGCTACTTAGATCATAGAGCTCTAAAGAATAAATATTTTGAACTGCTAAATCTGGAAAAAATTATACTTCGGTGGAATTTAAAATGTAAGCGTCTATTTTTGGACGTAACTGGTGTCCAAAAATGGACAGTACGCATCAGTGCTGAGTTGGTGCTGGAATAGCGAGGTGTTTAAGGCGTGTTTGGAATAAAAATAGGATAAGCATAATGCCAGTACTAAGAAACATAGCCTCCGTCGAGAAGTTTGTGCTTAGTAGTTTTTAGGGAAGGGGATTCCTAACTTAATTAGTTTACCCTTCTCCATCTCAATAAAACCGCCATAACGCAAATCAGATAGAATCTTCATAACGCCACTACGGGCCAGCCGTGTTCGCGTAAGGATGTATTTTTCCACGCTCATTTCGGCATGGTTTGGGTGCTGCGCAAGCTCCGTCAGCATCATACAGACGATGCTATAGGTGCTACTGTTGACCATCACGATATCACGGTAGCTCTGATGATCGCCGATATAAGCCTGATAGGTCATGACATCACTTGCGAGGTTGTTTTCATTGATTATTTTCATTGCCGCTTCATGCGTCAAATATAGAATATCGCTCAGTCCCTGACGACGGATAGTATGCGTATGATAACGAAAATCAGACCCTTGTAACCCCAATATACCCGGGGCGATCACCGTCGCGACAAGTAGGTTGTCATGGTTGCGCCAGATATCGACTTGCCCAGAGGTGATGAGGGTAACAATAGACTTTCCATCATCATCTATGAAGGGGATTCGATCGTCGCCGTAGCGTCCAAGTAGGGGTTGTGAATGCTTTGAAAAACAATTAATTAATTTATTAATAATATCCAGAGGCTTAATAGGTTTATGCTTATATAAGTTAGCTGTTATTGCGATTTTGTTCATGGTTTCGTGTTCTTCATGGTTGGTGCAGTCACGCTGGAATTATAGCTGAAATGTTTACTGATGAGATCCGTTCTTGTTTTAAAGTCACGGTTCTATGATTCTATATTGTACTAAAAAAACCCTATTCGTCCATTATTGAATGACAATAACTTTTGTTGAGCTAATTCTGCAATAAATACCTGAGGGAATTAGCGTTATTCGACACAGACACGGTGAGGTGAAGAAAAGTTTTGCTGTGAGGCTCACAAATACCCAAAGTTAACCAGGATATTACTCATTTCAATGTTTGACGGGGTTTATCTTTTATGTTCCGAGCGTCGAGTTTCCTGCTCGCGACAACAATTCCGGCACAAAAATTTAGATCGTGACCGCTCTCGCAGTTCTGTTTTGATCAGCAGGATCTTTGTTTTGTAATCGATTACTTTTTGCTTGATGTGTTTTGTAATCGATTACTTTTTTACAGGTGAGGCTTATCATGGTGTCAACAACTGAAAGTGGTGGAAAGGCGATAGCGCAGCACCGGCTGCTGGTTCCGCGGCTGTCGCTGATGATGTTTTTACAGTTTTTTATCTGGGGTAGCTGGTCGGTCACGCTCGGCCTGGTGATGACTCAGCACAACATGTCGCTGCTCATTGGTGATGCGTTTTCCGCAGGTCCGATTGCGTCCATTCTGTCACCGTTTGTGCTTGGGATGCTGGTAGACCGCTTCTTCCCCTCGCAAA
Source organism: Lelliottia sp. 7254-16 (assembly GCF_002922995.1). Lineage (NCBI taxonomy): Bacteria > Pseudomonadati > Pseudomonadota > Gammaproteobacteria > Enterobacterales > Enterobacteriaceae > Lelliottia > Lelliottia sp. 7254-16. The sequence continues at coordinate 126,248 of NZ_PQVS01000008.1, read as the reverse complement.
AGGTGATGGCGGTAATGCACCTCGCCGGCGCGGCGATATTGTGGTTCGTGCCGGGCGCACTGATCGCCCAAAACGGCGCTCTGCTGATTGGCCTGCTGTTTGGCTACACACTCTGCTACATGCCGACGCTGGCGCTAACCAACAACATCGCGTTTCACAGCCTGGCGAACGTCGATAAAACCTTCCCGGTGGTGCGCGTCTTTGGCACCATCGGTTGGATTGTGGCCGGGATTTTCATTGGCGTAACGGGTGTTTCAGCCAGCGTGACCATTTTCCAGGTCGCAGCCGTCAGTTCTGTTCTGCTGGCCGCCTATAGCCTGACGCTGCCGCACACGCCAGCCCCAGCTAAAGGGTTGCCGGTTGCCGTGCGCGATCTGTTCTGCGCGGATGCCTTTGCGCTGCTCAAAACCCGCCACTTCTTTATCTTCTCCTTGTGCGCGATGCTGATCTCCGTGCCGCTCGGCACGTATTACGCCTACACCGCGTCATATCTGGCTGATGCAGGGATTCAGGATGTCAGCACCGCCATGTCGTTCGGGCAGATGTCTGAGATCGTCTTTATGCTGGTGATCCCGCTGCTGTTCCGCCGCCTCGGCGTCAAATACATGCTGCTGATTGGCATGCTGGCGTGGTTTGTGCGCTATGCGTTTTTTGCGCTCGGTGTGAGTGAAGAGGGGCGTTTCTTGCTGTATCTCGGCATTCTGCTCCACGGTGTGTGCTACGACTTCTTCTTTGTTGTCGGCTTTATCTATACCGACCGCGTGGCGGGTGAAAAGGTGAAAGGCCAGGCGCAGAGCATGATTGTAATGTTCACCTACGGCATCGGCATGCTGCTTGGCTCGCAAATTTCTGGCGCGTTGTACAACCGCCTGGTAGCGGGGCAGGCCGTACCGCAGGCGTGGGTTACATTCTGGTGGATCCCGGCGGTGGCTGCGGCTGTTATCGCGTTGATTTTCCTGTTCTCGTTTAAATATGACGATGACAAGGCGTAATTTTTTGGAGGTGGTATGAGGACGATTAAGGGACCGGGTATTTTTCTGTCACAGTTTATCGGGGCACACGCACCGTTTAACTCGCTCGACGGGCTGGCAGGCTGGGCGGCAGGCAAGGGCTACAAAGCCCTGCAAATTCCGTGCAACCATCCGCAGATATTTGATCTGGAGAAAGCGGCGAGCAGCCAGACGTATTGCGATGACATCACGGGGAAACTGGCCGAACACGGGCTGGTCATCAGCGAACTGTCGACGCATCTGGAAGGCCAACTGGTGGCGGTGAATCCGGTGTACGGCGAGGCGTTTGACCACTTTGCGCCGCCTGAGGTGCGCGGAAACGATGCGGCGCGACAGGCGTGGGCAACGGCGCAGGTCAAAAAGGCTGCGGCGGCATCGGCAAAGCTGGGGCTCACCGCTCACGCGACGTTTTCCGGCTCGCTGGCATGGCCGTTTTTCTACCCGTGGCCGCCGCACAACGAGCAGCGTTTTCGCGACGCGTTTGCTGAACTCGCCAGGCGCTGGCGTCCGATTCTGGACTGCTATGATGAGCACGGCGTCGATCTCTGCTTTGAGCTACATCCGGGCGAAGACCTGCACGATGGCGTCACTTTCGAGCGTTTTCTTGCGCTGGTCGACAACCACCCGCGCTGCAACATTCTCTACGATCCAAGCCACATGGCGTTGCAGCACATGGATTACCTGGCGTTCATCGATCTCTATCACACCCGAATCAAGGCGTTTCACGTCAAAGACGCTGAGTTCCGCGCCAACGGGCGCAGCGGCGTCTACGGCGGATATCAGCCGTGGATCAACCGCGCCGGACGTTTTCGTTCTCTTGGCGACGGGCAGATCGATTTCAAAGGGATCTTCAGCAAGCTCACGCAGTACGACTACGACGGCTGGGCGGTGCTGGAATGGGAATGCTGCATGAAGGATGGGGACGTAGGCGCGAGCGAGGGCAGCGAATTTATCCGCCGCCATATCATTCCAGTTTCGGGCCGCGCGTTTGACGATTTTGCCGCAGGGGGCACGAATGATTAACGTCGGGATCGTTGGCAGCGGATTTATTGGCCCGGCGCATATCGAGGCCCTGCGCCGCCTCGGTTTTGTGCAGGTGGTCGCCCTGTGCGATAGCACGCTTGAGCAGGCGCAGGAAAAGGCGCGGGCGCTGAATGTGCCTCACGCTTATGCCAGTGTGGACGAACTGCTCGTCCATCCGGGTTTGCAGGTGGTTCACAACTGCACGCCGAATCATCTTCACGCGCAGATCAACCGGCAAATCCTGGCGGCGGGCAAACATGTGTTCTCGGAAAAACCGCTGTGCATGACCCCGCAAGAGGCGCGGGAACTGGTGGCGCTGGCAGCGCAGGCGGGCGTGGTCCACGGCGTGAGCTTTGTTTATCGCCAGTTTGCGATGGTGCGCCAGGCGGCAAGCATGCTGCGTGCGGGAAGCGTCGGCCGGCTGTTCGCCTCGCACGGCAATTATTTGCAGGACTGGATGCTGCGCGAAATCGATTACAACTGGCGCGTCGATGCGGCACTCGGCGGGGCCTCGCGAGCGGTGGCAGATATCGGCTCGCACTGGTGCGACACAGTACAGTTTGTCACCGGGCGACGGATCGTCGAGGTGATGGCCGATCTGTCGAGCGTCTGGCCGACGCGTAAAGCCAATGTGGTGGGCAACCAAACGTTTACCCAGGATGTGTCCGCCGTGTATGAGGACAAACCCGTCACCACCGAGGATTTTGGCTCGATTCTGTTCCGCTTTGACGACGGCAGCAAAGGCAGTTTCAGCGTCTCGCAGGTTAGCGCTGGGCGCAAAAACCGGCTGAGTTTTGAAATCAACGGCAGCGAGCAATCCGTCGCCTGGGATCAGGAAATCCCGCAGCAGCTGTGGATCGGTCATCGCGATCGGGCCAATCAGCTTCTGACGGACGATCCGGGCCTGATGAATTCGGACGTCGCCGACAGCGCCCACTTCCCCGGCGGGCACATCGAAGGCTGGCCCGATGCCTTTAAGAACATGATGGCGCAGTTTTATCGCGCCGTGCAGGCGGGCGCGATGCCGGAACAGCCGACATTTGCCACCTTTCACGACGGCGCAAACGTGATGTATATCATTGATGCCATTGTCAAAAGCCATCAACAGCAGCGCTGGGTTCGCGTTGAACGATGAGGTGTTGCCCGGTTCGCCGGGCAGCAAAATTGTGTTAGCCTGAGTGAAACGCCCACTGCAGGATCTATCGTCGTTATGTCTATTCAGAAAATCGCTCAGCTCGCCGGTGTCTCGGTGGCGACCGTCTCGCGCGTGCTTAATAACAGCGACTCGGTGAAAGCGAAAAACCGCGAGCGCGTCTTGCAGGCGATCAAAGAGAGTAACTACCAGCCTAATCTGCTGGCGCGCCAGCTCCGCACCGCGCGCAGCTACATGATCCTCGTGATGGTCTCCAACATCGCCAACCCGTTCTGCGGCGAAGTGGTGAAAGGCATTGAGGAAGAGGCCGAGAAAAACGGCTATCGCATTTTACTCTGTAATTCCGGTTCGGATCTGGAACGTTCACGCTCCGGCCTGAGCCTGCTGTCGGGCAAAATCGTTGATGGGATCATCACTATGGACGCGTTCTCGAAACTGCCGGAACTCTCGGCCTTGATCGGAAGCGCCCCGTGGGTGCAGTGCGCAGAATACGCTGATTCTGGCACCGTTTCCTGCGTCGGAATTAACGATGTAGACGCCTCGCAGCACGTGGTCAGCCAGCTGGCGGACGGCGGACGTCAGCGCATCGCGCTCATCAACCACGATCTCAGCTACAAATACGCCCGCCTGCGCGAACGCGGGTATAAAAGCGTGCTGCACCTGCGCTGCCTCGATTATCAGGTGGTGGAATACGCGAGCGATCTCAGCTCCAGCGCGGGGATGGAAGCGATGAAAAAACTGCTGGCGGATAACCCACCTGACGCGGTGTTCGCGGTGTCAGACACCCTGGCGGCAGGCGCACTGCGTGCCATTGAGCAGGCCGGGCTGCGGGTGCCGCAGGATATCGCGGTAGTTGGTTTCGACGGCACAGAGCTTTCAGAGATGGTCTCGCCGCCGCTCAGCACCATCGAGCAGCCGTCGCGGGATATCGGGCGCAAAGCGGTGAATTTACTGCTGAATAAAATCGATAACCCGGATGCGCCAACAGAAAGGGTAATGATGGACTGGCGCTACGTTGCCCGCGCCAGTACCTGAAGCTTATTTCGCGAAAGCATCCGCCAGGGAGCGAATATCGTTCCCGGTGGGCGATTGATGAATACGCAGTCCAAACTCTTCGACCACGGCATAAATATGGTCGAAAATATCCGCCTGAATGGTTTCATATTCCGCCCAAATGACCGTATTGGTGAACGCATATATCTCAATGGGCAGACCGTTCGCGTCGGGAGCCAGCTGGCGCACCATCAGGGTCATATCTTTACGAATACGCGGGTGGTTGCGCAGGTATTCATTCAGATACGCGCGAAACGTTCCAATATTGGTCATTTTGCGCAGATTTAATACCGATTCCCCTTCACCATTTTCCTGATTCCACAGATGAATTTCCTCATGACGCGCCGCCATATAAGGCTTGAGCAGTTTGGCCTGAATTAAGCGCTGCTGCTCATGGTCATCGAGAAAGTGAATGCTGGTGGTATCAATGCTCAGGCTGCGCTTAATTCGCCGCCCGCCTGACGCCGACATCCCGCTCCAGTTTTTAAACGAATCCGACACCAGCGCCCAGGTGGGAATGGTGCTGATGGTATTGTCCCAGTTACGCACTTTCACAGTGGTCAGGCCAATGTCCGTCACTGCGCCATCCGCGCCGTATTTCGGCATTTCCAGCCAGTCGCCAAGCTTCAGCATATCGTTCGCCGAAAGCTGAATACCGGCGACCAGCCCAAGAATGGGATCTTTAAACACCAACATTAACACGGCGGCCATCGCGCCAAGGCCGCTGATCAGAATCGCCGGTGACTGCCCAATCAGCAGGGAGATCATCAGAATGCCAACCAGGATCGCACTCACTAACTTCACGCCCTGGAATATTCCCTTAAGCGGAAGCTGAGAGGCGGTAGCCAGCTTTTGCGACAAATTGAAGATCACGTCTAATAACGAGAAGAACGAGAGCAGGGCATACACCATCACCCACAGTCGGGCGCAGGTGGTTAATATCTCAGCCGCTTCGCTGCCTTTTTGTAACCACAGCGCCGCCTGCACGTTGACGATAATCCCTTGCAGGGTAAAGGCCAGACGGTGAAATAACTTATTCTGGGTAATGATTTGCAGCCACAAATGGGAACTGGCCTGCGCCCGTTTCTCAAACAGGCGCAGCACCACTTTGTGCAATATCAGATGGACAATAACGGCAGTGAGTAAAATGATGCCAAAGATTAACACCAGCGAAGTGGTGTGATTAATTTCGATTCCTAGCTCTTCAACCTGAGCAATTAATTCCTGCATAACGTCTCCTGAATATCCTCCTTTTATCATGCAGGCTGTGCTTTTATTATGCAACCCGCGACGCTATGCAGGCAGCGGACCAGTCTCCAGTCGATGGCGCAGCCACAGAGCAATGCCGCCGAGCGTCAGCATCATAGCCACTTCGATGCTCAGAAAACCGATCATCGCCTGCGGGTAATGCCCGCCGTTGTGACGCGCAAAAGTCAGGAACAGCGTGCCCAAAATGGCCGGACCAAGGCCGAGCGTAGCCTGCTGCAAGGTGCTCAGAATGGCGCTCCCGGCTCCCGCGTCGCAGCTGCTGATATCACGCATCCCAATCCGGTAAAAGCTGTTGACGATCAACGCCTGGCCGTAGCCGATCAGAATGGTCGCCGGGGCGAGCGTCAGCGCAGTATTGGCCTGCCCGAAGCGCCAGAAGGTGGCGATCAACAGCAGCAGACCGGCGATTTGCACCGTCAGGCCGGTCATCAGAATGCGCCCCATGCTATAGCGGGCAATCAGTTTTGGCGCATACCAGGCGGAGACAAAATAAGAGACGCCAAGGGCGATAAAACTGTTCCCCGACTGCCACGGTGCCATCCCCAGCCCGGCCTGCATGGTCAGCGCCATGCAGAACATAAAGCCCGACCAGGCGCTGAAGAACAGCAGAGCGATCACCATGCCAAAGCGGATGCTGGTGAGCTTCAACAAGCGCGGCGGCAGCAAGGGATGCTCGCCGCGCTGCTGCTTACGTATCGCGCTGGCGCGCATCCACAGCATCAACGGAATCACGGCGACCAGCGCCAGTTGCAATGTGATGGGCCAGTGGAGTTCTGGGCCGAGCGCCATCGGAAACAGCAGGCAGCAAAGAATCACGGCCAGCAGCGCGGTGCCCTGCCAGTCAATGCGCGACGGCATTTCGCGGCGGGTTTCCGGCACGTAATGACGGCTCAGGGCCAGCACCAGCAGGCAGATTGGCACGTTGATAAAGAAGGCGTTTCGCCAGCCCAACCCGGCGATATCCGCCGACACCAGCCAGCCGCCGCCCATCTGACCGACGATAAAGGCAATCCCACCGATCCCGCCAAACAGACTGATGGCTTTGGCGTGCGCCGTCCCTTTCAGGGTGATGTGCAACGTGGCGAGGATTTGCGGCACGATTAGCGCCGCCCCTGCGCCCTGTAACACGCGTGCACCCAGCAATTGTTCCACGCTTCCGGCCATTCCGCACAGCAGCGACGCCAGACCAAACGCGGCTACGCCCCACATAAACAGACGGCGGCGACCGAGGTTATCGCCGAGCTTACTCCCCAGAGCGAGGCACACAGCAAAGGCAACGCCGTACAGGGCAACAATCAGCTCCAGTTCGGTGGCGGAAGCGCGTAAAGAGTGGGTGATCGAATCCAGCGCCACGTTGGTGATTGAGGTATCAATCAGCGGCAGCATCTGGCCCGTGAGCAGCAATATCAGGCCTGCGCGACCCGGTGAAACAACAGACGTATTCATGGTGACTCCATTGCGTCATTCAGCAGATGGACGTAGCATCACTGATATCAAAAACGGGTACCAGTTCTTGCTTATACTGGTACTGGCACTACCATGCAGGGGGCCGTATGACGCTGATGACCGAACCCACTTCCGCATTACAGGACGACAACCGCAAGCAGCTCGGGGCCTTTTTACGTGCGCGTCGCGAAAGCCTCGACCCGCAGCGCCTCGGCCTGCCGCGCAGCGGTCGCCGTCGCACGCCGGGTTTGCGCCGCGAAGAGGTGGCGATGCTGGCAGATGTCGGCGTGACCTGGTACACCTGGCTTGAGCAGGGCAGGGACGTGAACCCTTCAAGTGCGGTGATGGTGGCGGTAGCGAAAGCCCTGCAATGCACCGCAACGGAAACCCGGCACCTGTTTGTGCTGGCGGGGCTGCCGCCGGGGGAAGCGCCGCAGCAGGTGGCGTGCGAGGGGATCAGCGAAGGGACGCGGCGTCTGCTCGACACCCTGATGCCGAAACCGGCCAGCATTCAGAAACCTAACTTCGATATCGTGGCGTGGAACGACAGTTTCGGTCATTTGATGGGCGTGGATTTTAATGCGATTCCGCCCGAAGATCGTAACTGCATTTACCTCTTTCTCACCCATCCGGCGTGGCGCAGCAGGCTCGGCAAACGCGATGACGTTCTGCCGATTTTTGTCTCCTATTTCCGTGCGGCAATGGCTGAGCATCGCGGCGATCCGCAGTGGGAAGCGCAGCTGGCGCGTTTTTTTGCCGTCTCCGAAGAGTTCGAAGCCCTGTGGCATCAGCGCTACGACGTGCGCGGCGTCGAGAATCAGCTCAAACTCTTTAGCCACCCGGATCTGGGGGATTTTCAGCTTCAGCAGATGTACTGGTACTCGGCCCCGCGCAACGGCTCGCGGCTGCTGGTCTATCTCCCGGTGGACGACGCGGGTGAACACGCACTCAGCTGGCTGGCGCAACAGGCTGTTATACTCAACTAAATTTCACTCATTCAGGGACAGAACATGAACGTGACTCGCAAACAGGAACGCCTGCTGCGTCGGGCGCTCGTCGAATGGGAACAAGAAGGCGCGCTCAGTGCCGACGATCATCAGCGGCTGGCGGGCAGCTTAAAACGTGTGCCAATGGACTGGCAGCGGCTCAGCCGTTACGCCTTCTGGACCGCGCTGGTGTGCGTGATCATCGCGTTCGGCAGTCTGTTCGCCGACAGCGAATTGATGGAACGTATCATTGCCTTTTTCTCCTTTTCATCTGTGGCCCGCATCGGGTTGCCCGCGATGCTGGCGGTGGTCTTCTATCTGTGGGGATTCAGCCGCCAGCGGCGGGAAACCCAGTGGCATTACAGCACCGAAGCGATCCTGTTTTTGGGCGTCCTGTTCACCGCCATTGCCCTGTGGCAACTGGGCGAACGACTGGATAACGGCAGCGGACACATCGCGCCGCTGTTCCTCGCGGGCTGCGCGGTTTACGGGCTGGTAGGATTCTTCGGGCGTTCGGGGCTGGTATGGCTCTTTTTCCTGCTCTCGCTCGGCAACTGGTTTGGCGCTGAAACCGGGTATATGTCCGGCTGGGGCGCATACTGGCTGGGAATGAACTACCCGGTGCGCTTTATCTTCTTCGGCGGGGCGCTGCTGGCGCTGTGCTGGTGGCTTCGCACGATGCTCATCAAACGCAACCTGTACACCACCAGTAAAGCGATGGGGCTGACCTACCTGTTTGTCGCCCTGTGGATCATGTCGATTTTTGGCAATTACGATATCGACAACTGGTACGGCGTCACCCGCGCCGCGCTGCTGCCGTGGGCGTTGTTTTTCGCGGTCGCCGCCATTGTCTGCATCTACATCAGCCTGAAAACCGACGACGGCATGCTGCGCGGTTTTGGCCTGACGTTCCTCGCCATCAACCTCTACACCCGCTATTTCGAATACTTCTGGGACGGCATGAATAAAGTGATTTTCTTCCTGATTCTGGCGGCGTCACTGGCGGTGATAGGGCGTTATGCGGAGAGGATTTGGCACGCCGGAAACCAGCAGAAACAGGTTGATAATCAACAATGAGCTCCGGGAGTTTCAGTGAGCTTCAGCAAATTGCCCGACCTTTCGAAGGGTGATAAAGTGCACTACAGTTAAGCTATGAGAAACGCACTGATGTCACCTTTGATGATCGATTCTGCAGACTTCAGCCAGAAATTAGGCCTTATGTCCCGAAATGTGGAACATACGGAAACCTTTCTTGCACGCGGCACGGCTGAATTTCAACTGCCGGGTTTTGTTCTGCCTACCGGCTATCGCCTGCTGAAGTCCCGTCAGGGGAATGAGTACCGAATCGTCACCACGGATGATGGCAAACCCTATACTGCCTACGCGGTTAAGCTCCAGTTCCACCACGAAATTACCTATCCGGACGGAGCGGCCACGCAGATTATGGTCTGGCGTACGCCAAGAACCATCCACCAGCGCGTGGTTTCGGGTTTTCCACAATATTTTTTCCAGTGGATCTTAAGCGAGTACGACATTGTTGTTTCAGACAGCGAGCAAACCGGTGATGGTCAGCGTTTCTGGCTACGTATGATTGACTGGGCCTACACCATGCAATATCAGATTAGCGTGGCCGATGGCACCATTGCGGAGGATTGGGAGCTGACGCCGGTAGACTCTTATTCGGATCTTGAAGAGCGCTGGATTTCGTTTGCCTGGGGTTACGATCGTGACGTTCATCCGCATCGTCGGCTGGTGATCAGCAAAACGAAAATTGCTTCAAAAACCAACGAAACTTAAGCCGCCGGATTCCGGCGGCTCACATCAAATTAGCACTCAGTAATAATCGTGCTCAACGGCAGACGGGATTTAGGCAGGGACGCGTTGAAATCTTCCACGCTGTGATGGCCGACTGGCACTACCACCAGGCTGGTGAAGCCTTGTGCTTTAAGGCCGAACTCTTCGTCGAGAATGGCGGCGTCAAAGCCTTCGATCGGTACCGCATCCAGACCCAGCGCGCCCACGCCGAGCAGGAAATTACCGACGTTCAGGTAAACCTGTTTCGCCATCCACTGATCGTCATCTTTCAGATCGACACGATGCATATCAGCAAAGTAGCAGCGGCCTTTATGGTTCGCGGCTTTTGCTTCTGGTGTGGCAAAACGGCCGTCGGCTTCTTCCTGATCCACCACGCGTTCCAGCCACGCATCGTCCATCGCCGTTTTGGCGCAGAACACCACCACGTGTGATGCATCCAGCATTTTACGTTCGTTAAACACGAAAGTACCGGAGGCAGATTTTGCCACGCGCGCTTTGCCCTCTTCGGTGCTGGCAACGATGAAATGCCACGGCTGAGAGTTGGTGCTGGACGGGCTGAATTGCAGCAGGGTTTTGATTTTTTCTGCCTGTTCAGCGGTCAGCTTTTTAGCGGGATCGAATGCCTTGGTCGAGTGACGCTTCAGGGCAACTTCAATAATATCCATTACGACTCCTGGTCAAAAAAATCGCCGTTCACAGGCGAGAAAGGAAAGCAGATTACAAGGGCCAGCAACAAAAGATAAGTGCGATAAATGCGCTTAAACCGTTCGGCAGAGACGAACAATCAGGCCGGGCGAATGCGCTTTTGATCTTTTTTCGGCAGCTTATCGACGACCAGATTCCACGAGTCGAGAACCAGATCGGCCACCAGTTCTGACGTGATATCGTCGGTGGCGTAGAGGGAGATCCAGTGCTTCTTATTCAGATGATAGCCGGGTTCAATACCGCGATAGATTTGCTGGTTGAGCAGTGATTTTTCCGGCTCGGATTTCAGGCTGACGTGCGCCCGCCCGTGGGCGACCGCCATGATCATGAACATTTTACCGTTGACCTTAAATACGTCGTACTCCGGGCCAAACGGCCAGCAGTGCTCGGTGAAAGGCAACTCCAGCGCGACGCTTTTTGCGTGCTCCTGCAATGATTTACTGTCCATTAACGTCCTCGATGGCGAGCGCGCGCCACATGGATTCGAAGCCGAGAGATTTAAAATCTGCGGCGCGAGAAGGATCGCGGGTGGCGAATTCCATCGTCGTTTCGGCCAGCGATAAGAAAATCGCATCACCAAAGGTGCGGAACTCATCGGACATAAATATCTGACGCACCGAACGACGGCACAGCTCGTGCAGTTCCGGGAACATCTCATGCACCGCCTGTTCGGTTTCGGCGTTAATCTTTTCACTCACGCCGAGCTGGCGGATGGCGCCGTGGGCGACAGGGTTGCGAATGCCCCAGTCCACGTAGCTGTTCCAGATATTGCGGGTATGTTCTTTCGGGGTGCTAATAGCGCGGTCCAGATTCGCCAGCATCGTCTGGCAAAGATCTTGTTTCAGGTGCAGATAGAGGGCGTTCAGCAGATCGTCTTTCGTAGCAAAATAGCGAAACAGCGTGCCTTCAGCGACACCCGCATTTCGGGCGATCAACGCCGTCGAGGCGGCAATCCCTGACTGCGCAAATGCAGCGGTTGCTGCCTCCAGTAACGCCTGTCTTTTATCTTCACTCTTCGGACGTGCCACTAAAATTCCCCTCCTGTCAATGTGTAAAACCCTGATTGAAACATGCTCTTTGCTACGCTGCAACGCGGAATGTCAAAGATCGAAAACGTCTTGACGACTTTATCAGCATATCTATAATGAGTGCTTACTCACTCATAATCAAGTTTAACCCGCGCAAACCATTGGAAGGGGGCGCGTATTCGGGTCAGGATATGAAGAAGCCTCTTTTTGTTAGCGTGGTGTTTGTCATGATTATTGCAGCAGCTGCGAGTTTACCCTTTGTTTTAAATGCCGGATTTGGCCAGCCGCCGCAGGGCGAGCAGCTCAGTGAGGTTGAAGCGTCCCCGCAATACCGCGAAGGTCAGTTCCACAATACGCTGCCGACGCCGGGCTACAACGGCGATAAAAATATGCTGGTGGCGATGTGGGAATTTTTGGTCAGCAAAACAGAAAATGCGCGTCCCGCGCAGCCGCTGCCGCTGGTAAAAACCGATCTGGCGGCGATTCCGCTGGAGCAGGACACGCTGGTCTGGCTTGGACATTCGTCCTGGTATTTGCAGCTGGCGGGAAAACGCATTCTGATCGATCCGGTCTTCAGCAACTACGCTGCGCCGTTTTCGTTCCTCAATAAGGCCTTTGCCGGGGACTATCCGTGGCGTGCGGAAACGATGCCGGAGATAGACCTGCTGATCATTTCGCACGATCACTACGATCACCTCGATTACGCCACCATCAAGGCGCTGATGCCGAAAGTGAAACGCGTGGTGACGCCGCTCGGCGTGGGATCGCATCTGCGCTATTGGGCAATGGACCCGAACATTATCGACGAACGCGACTGGAATCAGTCGGTGCGCATCAGCGATGAACTGACCGTTCACGTGCTGCCCGCACGTCATTTCTCGGGACGTGGGATAAAACGCAATCAGACCCTGTGGGGCAGTTTTATGTTCGTCACGCCTGAACAGAAAGTCTATTACAGCGGCGATTCCGGCTATGGCCCGCACTTCAAGGCGATTGGTGAGCAGTTTGGCGAAATCGACCTGGCGATTATGGAAAACGGCCAGTACGACCAGGACTGGAAATACATTCATATGCTGCCGGAAGAGACGGCGCAGGCCGCCGCCGATATTAACGCCAAAGCAGTCGTACCGGGCCATTACGGGCGCTTTGTGCTGGCGAAACACAGCTGGAACGACCCGATTATTCAGCTGACGCATGCCAGCCAGGACAAAAATTATCGCCTGCTGACACCCGAACTGGGCGAGCCGGTGCGGGTGAATGATGTAACGCAGCAATTTCGCGAGTGGTGGAAATAATGTTTAACCAACAGGTATCAGAGGGGGAGAACAGCATGACTATTTCCGCTCAGGTCATCGACACCATCGTCGAATGGATCGACGACAATCTTCATCAGCCGCTGCGCATAGAAGAGATCGCCCGTCACGCGGGGTATTCCAAATGGCATTTACAGCGGTTGTTTATGCAGTACAAGGGCGAAAGTCTGGGGCGCTATATTCGCGAGCGCAAACTGCTGCTGGCGGCGAAGGATCTGCGTGAGTCGGACGAGCGGGTGTATGACATTTGTCTGCGCTACGGATTTGATTCCCAGCAGACCTTTACGCGGATTTTTACCCGCACGTTTAATCAGCCGCCGGGCGCGTACCGCAAAGAGAATCACAGTCGCACGCATTGATTTTTGCGGCCAACGCCCGGTGGCGCTGCGCTTACCGGGCCTACAACTGCGCGAACGTAGGCCGGGTAAGGCTTAGCCGCCACCCGGCACAAAGACGGCACAGAACGAGTAGGCCGGGTAAGGCGCAGCCGCCACCCGGCACAAAGACCGCACAGAACGAGTAGGCCGGGCACGGTGCAGCCGCCACCCGGCACAAAGCCCGCACAGAACGAGTAGGCCGGGTAAGGCGCAGCCGCCACCCGGCACAAAGACCGCACAGAACGAGCAGGCCGGGTAAGGCGCAGCCGCCACCCGGCACAAAGACCGCACAGAACGAGTAGGCCGGGTAAGGCGTAGCCGCCACCCGGCACAAAGACCGCACAGAACGAGTAGGCCTGGTAAGGCGTAGCCGCCACCCGGCACAAAGACCGCACAGAACGAGTAGGCCGGGTAAGGCGTAGCCGCCACCCGGCATTATCACCTTACCAGCGATAATTCACCGTCGCCGTCACCGTACGACCAATCCCGTAGAAGCATGCCGTATCGCTGGCGCAGGACGCCACATACTTGGTATCCGCCACGTTATTGACGTTGAACTGCACGCTCGCCCCTTTCAGGCTGCTGCTCAGTTCGCCCAGCTCATAGCTCATCATTGCGTCATACAAATCCACTGACGCCACCTTGAAGGTGTTTTTCGCATCGCCGTAGCTGGTGCCGATGTAGCGCATCCCCACGCCGGCCGTCAGGCTTTTCAGCGCGCCGCTCGGCACGGTGTAGCTGGCGAAAGCCGACGCCATGTGCGCAGGAATACGCGCTGGGGTTTTGCCTTCCGTACCTGCCACCGTGGTGCTCTGGGTTTCTGCGTCCGTATAGGTATAAGAACCGATCAGGTTGATGCTCTCCATCAGCGTCGAATGAATTTCCGCTTCCACCCCTTTGGATCGCACTTCGCCCGCGTTTTCGAACCAGCCCTGGGCGCTGTTGTAGGTCGCCACGTTGCTCTGAGTCAGATCGTACAGCGCCAGGGTCATCAGCGTTGAATCGACCGGCTGATACTTCAGGCCGATTTCGGTCTGTTTCCCGGTGGTCGGCTTAAACGGTGCCACGCCTGGCGCGCGGTTGGTTTGCAGGCTTGGCTCGAAGGAAGTGCTGTAGCTGATATACGGCGACAGACCAAAATCGAACGCGTACAGCAGGCCGGTACGCCAGGTGAACTTATTATCGTTCTGCTGCGTCGGCGCGCTGCCGGTGAAATCAGTAGTACGCACTTCGGCCCAGTCGTAGCGCCCGGAAACCAGCCACTCCCAGTTATTCCAGCTCAGCTGATCCTGTAAATAGACGCCCATCTGGTCGAAGTTTTGCTGCTCGTCCGTCGCTTTACTGAAGGTACTCTCATCGACGTTGATACCGTATACCGGTTTCGTCCAGTCGAGGTCGTACTGCGTCCCCATCCCGCGCTCCAGCAGCTGTTTGTCTTTGCTGGTTTTGTAATCCAGGCCGCCGAGCAGCGTGTGGTTCACCTCGCCGGTCGCGAACAGGGATTCCAGTTGGTTATCAAGACCAAACTCGTTGGTGGTGCGCTCTTCGTGCTGGGCGCGACGGGTCAGTACCGTGCTGTCTGCTGCGCTGTTGGCGTACACCAGATAACGATATTTCTGTTTGATGGAGGCATAACGGGCGTTCTGGCGGAAGGTGAGATTATCGTCAAACTGATGTTCCAGCTCGTAGCCAATCATGGTTTGTTCGCGCCAGGACTGGTTGTAATCCGGATCGCTGACGTTAAAGTCGCGCGGAATGTAACGCCCGTTGGCGCTGGTCACCGTGCCGTAGGCGGGCAGGAAGTTACGATAGCCCGCGTCAGGATCTTTCTGGTAGCTGGTCAGCAGTGTGAATCGTGTTTGATCGTTCGGGTACCAGGTGATCGCCGGGGCAATCGCCATCCGCGTCTCTTTGTAATCTTCGACCTGATTATGCTGCGTTCGCGCAATCCCGTTCACGCGATACAGCACGCGCCCGTCGTCGCTCAGCGGCCCGCCAAAATCAAACGCGCCTTCAGCCAAATCATGATTCCCGGTGCGGAACTGCACGTTGTGAATCGGCTCGCTGGTCGGGCGTTTACTGGTCATGCTGATTAACCCGCCTGGGTTTACCTGACCAAACAGCACCGAGGCAGGGCCGCGCACCAGTTCGACGCGCTCCAGCAGCCACGGATCGACGGTGCCGGTTTGCGAGGAGGCGGTTGCGCCGTAGCTCAGTCCGTCGAGGAATTTCGGCACGTAGCTAAAACCGCGCACGAACACTTCATCGTTGCGGTTGGACGAGCCGCGATATTCGGTAAATACGCCGGCGGAATAGCGCAGCGCCTGTGACACGGACGTGACATCGAGCTGCTCCATCTGATCGCGCGTGATCACCGAAACTGACTGTGGCGTTTTCACAATATCCGCACTGGTTTTTGTCGCAGAGAGGGTTTTTGTCGCCACGATCCCCTTCACCGGCGCGGTCGGTTCCTGGCTGGTACTCGCAGTAACAACAACGGTTTCTTCTTTATTTTCTGCCTGAACCGCCACGCTAACGGTGGCCAGACTCAGGAGCCAGAGCTGCATTATCTTATTCTTTTTAAACATTTTTATTAAAATCCCTTAATTGCTATCGCCATAAAAACACCCTAATAACGGCGTAGATGATATTGCAAATTATTACTATTTGCATTAGCGTTGGTAACAAATTTCGCAGGGGAACGAGTCGGCATGAAAAGGGCGTGGAGTGGGTTGCTGTTAGGGATAAGTACGCTGCCAGCACTGGCGGCAACGTGCGAGCATCCTTCCATCCAGGGTGAGCAAAACGGGAAATTCGATGCCAGCGGAGAGGTCTGTTTTGTCCTGCCTGCGCTCGGTGAAAACTATGTCTCCGCGACGCTGAACGGCGTGACGGATGCAAAACTTCTCGACGGACAAAACCGCCGCATTCGTACGCTGATTGAAAATGGCCCTGCTGATGGCGAGCACTCACTGCTGTTTGCCCTGCCGGTGCAGCAGAGCACCTCTCTGGTATTGCATGGGGAAGAGGGCAAGCCGTGGCGCTTTACGTGGCGGATGAAAGAGACCTCGCCGCTCGCACGCACGCAAATGCTCGAGCCCGAAAGCCCGACGCTGCAACGGCTGGCGAAAACGGTTGCTGCCGGTGGGAGTACTGATGCGTTCTGGCAGACGCAAATTCGGCAGGGAACGCCGATGGTGGAGCCGGTCGATGCCCGCCATAAGCGTGTGACCTTCTTGTGGCGTGGCGCGCGCGATAACGTCTTTATTCTCGGCTCGCCCGCGGGCGATCACGATCCGCTGTTCCGCCTCGGGAAAACTGACGTCTGGTTTCGCAGCTACGTGGTACCAGCAGACACCCTCATGCAGTACAAACTGGCGCCGGACGTGCCGCGTGTGGAAGGGAACGCGCGCGATCAGCGCCGCGCCATTCTGGTGAGCGCGCAGGCCGATCCGCTCAATCCGCAAACTTACGGCGATCAACAAGCCGACCGCTGGAACCGCTATTCGCTGCTCGATCTCAGCCCCGCGCGCTACTGTTCGGCTCAGGCCGTCGCGCAGCCGCTGACCCACGGTTCGCTCACACGCCAGCCGTTTGCCAGCCAAATCCTCGGTAACTCGCGTGAAGTGATGATTTACAAACCGCGCGGCGCACAGCCCGCGCGCTGGACGCTGATCCTGTTCGACGGGCAGATTTATCAGGACGAATACCACTTTGCCAACGTGCTCGACGGGCTGATCGCCCGGCACCATCTTCCGCCTGTCAACGTGGTGTTTATCGATAGCCTCGATCACGCCCGTCGCGGCAAAGAGCTGCCGCCAAATGCGGATTACGCCGATTTTATGGGAAAGGAACTGTTGCCGTGGCTGCGTGGGCAGGGAATTGCGCTGCAGCGGCAAAAAACGGTGCTGGCGGGTTCAAGCTACGGCGGGATTGCGTCGTCGTGGGTGGCGCTGCGCTATCCGCACCTGTTCGGCAACGTGCTGAGTTTATCGGGTTCGTACTGGTGGGCACCGAAAGAGGAAGCGCCTGGTTGGCTCACGCGGCAGTATCAGCAGTCGCCAGCGTATCCGATTCGTTTCTGGCTACAGGCCGGGCGATTCGAAACTTCAGGGCCGGGGGGCGGGATCTATCGCAATACCGAAATGTTCGGACAGGTTTTACGTGATAAAGGCTACCGCGTGAGTTTCCATCCGTGGTCCAGCGGCCACGATTACGCGGCCTGGTGCGAAGCGCTGATCCACGGGATGCGCGATTTCACCGGCTTACGCGGACAGTGAAAACCAGCGGCGCCAGATGAAACGCAGGACGAAAAATTCAATGGCGCCGAGCAGGATAAACCACAGACAGAACACCAGGGTGTAGAGCTGATTCAAATCCATGAGGTGAAACAGTGCGACCAGTCTCTGCGCCAGCGCCAGTCCAAACGACGGTGCAGGAAGCAGCAGGCAGGAGAGAAGTGCCATCAGCAAAATGCCTCCTGCCGTCAACAGGGATTCTAACGGGTGTCTCATATTAATGTTAATTGTCAGTTAAAAAAGTTATTGTCCGGGATTCTGCAACGTAAAGCAATATCATCACGAAATACACTTCCCGGATAACAAAACAATAAATATTCCGGGAATATTCCTGATTTAATTAAACCTGCAATGAATGAATTCAATTATTCTCTGGTTATGTAAATAACTGTCATCATCAGGCAAGTAATTTTACAAACGTATAAGTGCTGTATCCAATTAACGTCGCAATAACAATGGCAACAACTATGTACAAAGCCAGGCGGCGCCCGCGATAAATACCAAACATGCTCTCTCCTCGTTTAGATTGCGTTTAGAAATATTTTGTAAAAATCATCTTATCGAAATAGTGAAAGTTAGTTTTGAATAACCCGGCGCTAATTATATTGCGGCAGATCAATTTACACCGCAAGAATTAACGCCATTAAATTTGAATTTATTAAAGCCAGAAAGGAATTCAGGCTTCCGTCCACCGGATATTGAAGGAATTGCATCAATGACTAAAATGACTCACTCCCAGAATCGGCCATACCAGCAGACCGTCGAGCAGGTACTGGCACAAAAGAAGAGCCACTCCAACGGACTGGACCGTGCCGAAGCGCAGGCCCGTTTGCAGCAGTATGGCCCGAATGCCCTGCCTGAGAAAAAAGGCAAACCGGCCTGGTTGCGTTTTCTCGCCCATTTTAATGACGTCCTGATTTATGTTTTGCTGGCCGCTGCGGTATTAACTGCGGTGATGGGCCACTGGGTTGATACGCTGGTCATTCTTGGCGTCGCGGTCATCAACGCCTTAATTGGACACGTTCAGGAAAGTAATGCGGAAAAATCGTTGCAAAGCATTCGCAATATGCTTTCCAGCGATGCGCGTGTTATTCGCGGCGGCTCGCATGAAACTATTCCGACGACTGAAATCGTCCCTGGGGATATTATTGTCCTGCGCGCAGGGGATCGTATTCCAGCGGATATGCGTCTGATTGAAGCGCATAATTTACGCGTCGAAGAAGCGATTCTGACCGGCGAATCCACGGTTGTGGATAAACACACCAATCCGTTATCCGGCGACTTATCGCTGGGCGACCGGACTAACTTAGTGTTCTCCGGCACGACCGTGAGCGCCGGTGGCGGCGTGGGCGTGGTCATCGCCACCGGTCAGGATACGGAACTGGGCCACATCAACCAGATGATGGCCGGGATTGAAAAGCACCGCACGCCGCTGCTGGTGCAGATGGACAAGCTCGGCAAAGCGATCTTCGCCATTATTCTGGTGATGATGGCCGCGCTGTTTATCTTCAGCCTGGTATTCCGCGACATCCCGATGGGCGAGCTGCTGCTCTCTCTGATTAGCCTGGCGGTGGCCTCGGTACCGGAAGGTCTGCCAGCGATTATCTCGATTATTCTGTCTCTCGGCGTTCAGGCGATGGCGCACAAAAAGGCGATTATCCGCAAGCTGCCAACCGTTGAAACCCTGGGGGCGATGACCGTGGTCTGCTCGGATAAAACCGGCACCCTGACCATGAACGAAATGACGGTCAAAGCCATTATCACCGCCGACAGCTGCTACCGCGTGGAAGGCAACAGCTACGAGCCAGTGGGCCACATCTATCTGGAAGGCAGCGACGAGCCGGTTCATATTCAGCCAGGCACCGTGCTGGAGCACTACCTGCGCACCATCGACCTGTGCAACGACAGCCAGATTATTCAGGACGAGCGCGGCCTGTGGGGCATCACCGGTGGGCCGACGGAAGGGGCGCTGAAAGTGCTGGCCGCCAAAGCGAATCTCGCGCCGGTCATGACTACCCTGATTAACAAGATTCCGTTCGACTCGCAGTACAAGTACATGAGCACCCACTATCAGATTGGCAGTGAGGAGCAAATCCTGGTTACCGGTGCGCCGGACGTGATTTTCGCCCTGTGTGACCAGCAGGAGACTCGCCACGGTAAAGAAGCCTTTAATCGCGGGTACTGGGAAACCGAGATGGAGCGCTATGCGCGTCAGGGCCTGCGCATGGTTGCTGCCGCCTTCAAACCCGCGGCTGCGGATCAGCAGAGCTTGAGCCACGATGACCTCAACAGCGGACTGATTTTCCTCGGCATCGCCGGGATGATGGACCCACCGCGCCCGGAGGCTATCGACGCCATCCACGCCTGCCAGCAGGCCGGGATCCGCGTGAAGATGATCACCGGCGACCACCCGCAGACCGCGATGAGCATCGGTCAGATGCTGGGGATCACCAACAGCGCGCAGGCCGTCACCGGCTACGAGCTGGAGAAAATGGACGACGCCGAGCTGGCAAATGCAGCGGTGGAGTTCGACATCTTTGCGCGTACCAGCCCGGAGCATAAGCTGCGCCTGGTGAAAGCGCTGCAGGAGAAGGGCGAAATCGTCGGTATGACCGGCGACGGCGTGAACGATGCACCCGCGCTGCGTCAGGCGGATGTCGGGATCGCGATGGGCATCAAAGGCACGGAAGTGACCAAAGAAGCCGCCGATATGGTTCTGACGGACGACAACTTCGCCACTATCGCCAGTTCGGTGAAAGAGGGGCGTCGCGTCTACGACAACCTGAAGAAAACGATTCTGTTCATCATGCCAACCAACCTGGCGCAGGGTTTGCTGATTGTGATTGCGCTGCTGGCGGGGAACATTATCCCACTGACGCCGGTGCTGATTCTGTGGATGAACATGGCGACGTCCGCCACGCTCTCCTTCGGCCTGGCCTTTGAAGCCGCCGAGCGCAACATCATGAAACGTCCGCCGCGTCAGACCGGACAGCACGTGATGGATGCCTTCGCCGTCTGGCGCGTGGCTTTCGTCGGCACCATGATCGCGATTGCGGCCTTTGCCCTCGAAGCATGGCTCGCGCCGCGCGGCCACAGCGCCGAGTTCATCCGCACCGTGCTGCTGCAGATGCTGGTGTGTGCGCAGTGGGTCTACATGATTAACTGCCGCAATAGCAATGGCTTCTCTCTGAACCGTGGTTTGCTGGCGAACAAGGGCATCTGGCTGGTGACGGGCGTGCTGTTCCTGCTCCAGGTGGCGATTATCTACCTGCCATTTATGCAGATGCTGTTCGGCACCGAAGCCCTGCCGCTGCGCTACTGGGGGATTACCCTGGCGATGGCCGGTGTGATGTTCTTCGTCGTCGAGATTGAGAAGCGACTGACCCGCAGGTTCCGCAAGGCTGCATAACTTTTGCCCTCACCCTAACCCTCTCCCTGTGGGAGAGGGAACTCTAACCTCCTTCTCACTTGGGGAAGGGACTCTGACCTCCCTCTCCCCTGGGGAGAGGGCCGGGGTGAGGGGCACAAACACCGAGGATCCACCATGAAATCCACCTTCCTGCGCACCGCTCTGGCGGCTGCACTCCTTTCCTGCACCCTGCAAACCGCCATTGCCGCTGCCATTCCGGTGCGCGTCGCCGTGATTGAAGAGACAACCCACGCCGCCGAGCGCCAAATTCCTGGCCGCATCGAGGCGATCCACACGGTTGAACTGCGGGCGCGCACGGAAGGGGCCATCGCCAAAATCCATTTCCGCGACGGGCAATATGTGAAGCAAGGCGATCTGCTGTTCGAGCTCGACGACGCTGAACCGCGCGCGGCGGTGCGTCTGGCACAGGCCGAAGTGAAAAGCGCAGAAGCCACTCTGCGTCAGGCGCAGCAGCAGTTGACTCGTTTTCAAAGTCTGAAAACCGGCAACGCCATCAGTCGCAATGACGTCGATACGGCGCAGATGCAGCGCGACGTGGCCCGCGCGGCGCTCGAGCAGGCCAATGCGCGCCTTGAAGCACGTAACGTTACCCTTGGCTTTACCCGTATCACTTCGCCTATCAATGGGCGCATGGGCCACAGTCAGTTTCACGTTGGCAGCGTGGTGAATCCGTCCAGCGGCACATTGGTGGAAGTGGTTCAGCTCGATCCGATTCGTATTGCCTTTGCGCTGGAAGAGGGGGCGTTTGCCGCTAAAGCGGGGCAACACGCCGATCTCACCGCACTGAAAAAAGCCTGGCTGGCACAGATACCTAACGGAGATCAGCGCGAAAACGGCACGTTGACCTCGGTTGATAATCGCATCGATCCACGCACCGCCAGCGTGATGTTACGCGCCGAATTTGCCAATCCGCAGCACCGCTTGCTGCCGGGCGGGAATGTGAACGTCTGGCTTCGTCCGCAAAGTGAGCAGGATGCGCTGGCGATCCCGGCTGCGGCCGTTCAGCAAAACGGCGACGGCTTCTTCACCTGGGTCGTGAACGCCGACGGAAAAGCCGAAAAGCGTGCGCTCACGCTCGGCGGGCAAATGGGCCAGCAGTTCACCGTGCAAAGTGGCGTCGAGGCGCACGAGCGTGTGGTCACCGACGGCGCGCCGCGTTTACAGCCCGGTGCGGCTGTCCAGATCCTCAATTAAGGAGCCATCATGCTGACGTTGTTTATCAAACGCCCGCGCTTTGCGATGGTGATCGCCCTGGTGATCACGATGCTCGGGGCCATCGCCCTGAAGCTGATCCCGGTGGAGCAGTATCCGCAAATCACGCCGCCCGTGGTGAATGTAAGCGCCAGCTGGCCGGGTGCCAGTGCGGGTGACGTGGCGGAAGCCATCGCCACGCCGCTGGAAACCCAGCTTAACGGCGTGGACCACATGCTCTACATGGAATCGACCAGTTCCGATGAGGGCACGTACAGCCTGAACATCACTTTTGCCGCAGGAACTGACGCGGATCTGGCGGCCATCGACGTGCAAAATCGCGTGGCGCAGGCCGTCGCCCAGCTGCCCGCCGAGGCGCAGCAAAACGGCGTTCAGGTGCGTAAACGCGCGACTAACCTGATGATGGGGGTAAGTCTTTACTCACCGCAGGGTACCCATTCCCCGCTGTTTGTCAGCAACTATGCCAGCACGCAGGTCCGAGAAGCACTTGCGCGTCTGCCGGGTGTCGGGCAGGTCCAGCTGTTTGGCGCGCGCGACTACAGCATGCGCATCTGGCTGCGCCCGGATCGCATGAATGGCCTGAATGTAACCACCGACGATGTCGCTCAGGCCTTGCGCGAGCAAAACGTGCAGGGTGCGGCAGGCCAGGTAGGCACGCCGCCGGTGTTTAACGGGCAGCAGCAAACGCTCACGATTAACGGGCTGGGGCGTCTCAACGAGGCCGAAGCCTTTGGTGACATTATTCTTCGCGCCGGTGAGATGGGGCAACTGGTGCGCCTGAAAGACGTGGCGACGATCGAGTTAGGCTCGCGCAGCTACAGTTCCGGCGCACAGCTGAACGGTCACGACTCGGCGTATTTAGGGATCTACCCGACGCCGTCCGCCAACGCCCTGCGCGTAGCCGATGCCGTGCGCGGCGAGCTTGAGCGTCTGGCCACGCGTTTCCCTGAAGACCTGACCTGGGAAGTGAAGTTCGACACCACCGAGTTTGTCGCGGCGACCATCAAAGAGATCGGCACCTCGCTGGCCCTGACGCTGCTCGCCGTGGTAGTGGTTGTTTCTCTTTTCCTGCAAAGCTGGCGCGCGACGCTGATTGTGGCGCTGGCGATCCCGGTGTCGTTGATCGGCACCTTTGCGGTGCTCTACACACTGGGTTATTCCGCCAATACCCTGAGTCTGTTCGCTATCATTCTGGCGCTGACGATGGTGGTGGACGACGCGATTGTGGTGGTGGAGAGCGTCGAAACCCTGATGGCAGAAGGGCAGAGCCGCACTGAGGCCACAGCCAACGCCCTGCGTCAGATTGCCGGGCCGGTGATTGCCACCACGCTGGTGCTGCTGGCGGTGTTCGTGCCAGTGGCGCTGCTGCCGGGAATTGTCGGCGAACTGTATCGCCAGTTTGCGGTGACACTCTCCACCGCCGTGACGCTTTCCAGCATTGTTGCCCTGACACTCACGCCCGCGCTGTGCGCTCTTTTGCTGCGCCCACGCGTTGGTCATCCAGCGGCCATCTTCCGCGGATTTAACCGTGGGCTGGACGCCACGCGCAACGGCTACACAAAACTGGTCGATATCTTTAACCGTCGTCCGCTGCTGGCGCTGGCGGCGACGGTCGGTGCGGCGGTTATTGTGGCGCTGAGTTTTACCGCCATGCCAAAAGGCTTTCTGCCGCAGGAAGATCAGGGGTACTTTTTCGCCAGCGTGCAGTTGCCGGAAGCGGCTTCGCTGGAGCGTACCGAAGCGGTGATGACCACTGCGCGGGAGCTGATTGCCGCCAATCCGGCGGTGGAAGATGTGATTCAGGTGTCCGGTTTTAATATTCTCAACGGCACCAGCGCCTCGAACGGCGGGTTTATCTCGGTGATGTTGAAAGACTGGAGTGAGCGCCCGCCACTGGACGAGGTGATGGGCGCGCTGCAACGCCAGCTATTGGCCCTGCCGGAAGCGACCATCATGACCTTCGCGCCGCCAACGCTGCCGGGCCTGGGTAACGCCTCTGGTTTTGATCTGCGCATCCAGGCGCAGGCGGGGCAAAGCCCGGCGGAGCTGGAGCGCGTCACCCGCGAGGTGCTGGCAAAAGCCAATCAGCATCCGCAGCTTAACCGCGTGTTTACCACCTGGAGCAGCAACGTGCCACAGCTGACGCTTGAAGTCGATCGCGAGCGTGCAGCACGGCTGGATGTGCCCGTCAGTCGTATCTTCAGCAGCCTGCAAACTGCGTTTGGCGGCACGCGCGCCGGGGATTTCAGCATCAACAACCGCGTGTATCACGTGGTATTGCAAAATGAGATGCAGTGGCGCGAGCGCGCGGAGCAGATTTCAGAGCTGTATGTGCGCAGCAACAACGGTGAACGCGTGCGCCTGAGTAATTTGGTCACCGTCACCCCGACCGTCGGCGCGCCGTTTTTACAGCAGTACAACCAGTTTCCGTCCGTGTCAGTCAGCGGGTCGGCGGCAGTGGGCGTGAGCAGCAGCACGGCGATGGCCGCAATGGGCCAGTTGCTGAGCGAAAATCTGCCCGCCGGATATGACTACGCGTGGAGCGGCATGTCGTATCAGGAGCAGCAGACGGGCAATCAGGCGGTCTGGATTGTGCTGGCGGCGGTGGTGATGGCGTGGCTGTTCCTCGTTGCGCAGTACGAAAGCTGGACGCTGCCCGCGAGCGTGATGCTCTCGGTGCTGTTTGCCATCGGCGGCGCGCTGGTATGGCTATGGTTAGCAGGCTTCGCGAACGATGTGTACGTGCAGATCGGGCTGGTGTTGCTCATCGCCTTGGCGGCCAAAAACGCCATTCTGATCGTCGAGTTTGCCCGCGCGCGGCGTATTGACGGGATGGAGATTGTCGACGCTGCCCGTGAGGGCGCATCGAAGCGCTTTCGTGCAGTCATGATGACCGCCGTGTCGTTTATTATTGGTGTCCTGCCGATGATGCTGGCCTCCGGCGCGGGGGCGCAGAGCCGTCGCATCATCGGGACCACGGTGTTCAGCGGGATGCTGGTGGCCACCGTGGTCGGCATCGTGTTCATCCCGGCGCTATTCGTGCTGTTCCAGCGCCTGCGCGAGTGGGGCCATAAACTTACGGGTGAGTAGTCCACAGCTCGCAGTGTTTTTGCACCAGCGAGGTCAGCGAACCGCCGTTGGCGATAAAATCCCGCATTCGCTGCGCTTCGCTCTTGCCCTGTTTCAACATCAGGGCAATTTCCGCAATCGCGCTCTCCGCCCCCAGCTTTTCGGCGGACGGCGCGACGCGCTCCAGCAGCCACGCAATATCCTCGGCAATGGTTTTTTGCTCGCCGGTATTCACATCGGTGAGCAACCCATCCAGCCCATAGCGACAGGCCTGAAAACGATTAAACCGATACAGCAAAAAATCCTGTTCCTGATGCTTATACGGGCGCTCGGTCAGCAGCCAGTGCGAAGTAGCCTGAATCAATCCGGCGATGTTAATCGCATGGGCCAGCGTCAGCGGCGTGTCCATGACGCGCACCTCGACGGTACCAAAGTGCGGGCTGGGGCGAATATCCCAGTGCAAATCTTTGATGCTGTCGATCATCGTGGTGTAGCTCAGACGACGAAATAATCCTTCAAACTCCTGCCAGTTATTCACCCACGGCATTTTGCCGTTATCCGGAAATCCCGAGAAAATATTGAGCCGCGACGAGGCAAATTTCGTGTCGCTCCCTTGCATGTAGGGCGACGAGGCGGAGAGGGCGATAAAGTGCGGGACAAAACGCGACAGGCCGTGCAGAAGATAAATCGCCTCATCGCCGCTGCGGCAGCCGACGTGCACGTGTTGGCCGAACACCGTGGCCTGCAAAATCAGATAGCCAAACATCTCCAGCGTGCGGTTGTAGCGTTCATCGTCACACACTTCCTGACGTTGCCACTTTTGAAACGGATGTGTCCCGCCGCCACAAATCTGAATATGTTGATCTGCCGCCGCGCGCAGGATCGCCTGCTGCATGGCTGAAAACTGCGCCGCCGCCTGGTGGATGTCCTGACACACGCCGGTGGCAATTTCGAGCATGCTTTCGGTGATATCGTGCTTGACCTCACCGGCTTTGATGTCGTTTTTGACGGCAGCAATCAGCGCCGAAGAGTCCTGGCTGAGGTCGTACCCCGGCGGATTCACCACCTGCAGTTCGAGTTCAATACCCAGCGTGAAAGGATCGGATACATGAAAGTCAGGTAGGGGCATGGCGCGCTCCGGTTGCGGGGATGTGTTGAGTATAGACATCCCCACCAACCTTACTGGGTTCAAGGATGCTCATCGGCCTCTTTGAAATGATCCCCACCGTGCCGCTTAACCACTAGTTGTTTTACCTTTTCAACTAAGGCTGTTTTGTCCACATGTTTCCCTGGGCAGGTTTTATGCTTCGTCAGAGGGTCTTCTTTATGCAATATCAAATTTTCAGGATTGAGACCTAAGACTGCATATAGAGTAGCAAGTGCTGCAACAGTATTCTTTTGTACAGATAACCCTCGACCAGAATCAAACAACTCTGTTGAGTATTCACCTAACATTTCTACCCCTAACGCCATTTTGTTATAGGAAGGTGAGTGTACTCCGGAAAGGGTTAATGGGCAGAATACCCAAATTTGTTTGTCGTCGATAAAGAGATGAGGGCCTGCGGACCATCCTTGATCATCACGATAATAATGTACAAGATTTTCAATGTGTTTTGCTGTGAAGCCATTGGGGCGCTGCATTAATGTCGGTGTCGATGTATTATGCAATACTATTGCTGAAGGCCTCCATTGCGTCCAGTGTAGTGAATGACAATATTTATCAAATGTTTCTTGAGTGAAGCTTAAACCAACTATACCTTTCCAGTTAGCCATGTGAATACTCCAGTTGAGTTATGAATGAGGTGTTATGTATTTTTTCTCTGCTTCATTGGTGAGTCTGTCGAGCACATCAGGAATAAGTCTTTCGGCAAAGCCACAAAAAATAGATATAATTAAGATGCGAGCAATGTCAGAAGCATCTGTAAGTTGTGTATAAAGATAAACATCAGCAATAGTGGCTGTGGTACTAATCACTACATCTTTAAAGTGAGGGAGCAAATTGATCCCAAGAAGAGTTGTATTTTGACCATCAGGTAGAATTCTTAGAACAAGCATTATAATGAAAGGGGATAGTGTACCCAGAAGCAAAGAGAGATATATTCCCTTTTGACCCTGCTCTAATTTCAATAGCTTATCCTCTCTATCGATGCCGTCAACAGGGCTTTCTGCAACAGTCCTGAAGCGACGAACAACGCTGATCGTGGCTCCTAAGTATCCTGAACATGCCATTCCAATAAGAAGTGAATATTGAATGCCAGTCCT
Organism: Lelliottia sp. 7254-16; assembly: GCF_002922995.1. NCBI lineage: Bacteria > Pseudomonadati > Pseudomonadota > Gammaproteobacteria > Enterobacterales > Enterobacteriaceae > Lelliottia > Lelliottia sp. 7254-16. The sequence continues at coordinate 98,799 of NZ_PQVS01000008.1, read as the reverse complement.
GTCATGTATCAGCGTTTGACATATCACACTTGATGCAACGGTAATGACAACGAGAATAAGCAACATAATAATAAATAGTTGTTTGTTGTCGCTAATGAATTTTTCTCGAGTACAAATGAAGAAATAGTACTCGTGAAGCCAGTTGCAAACTATTAACATATTTGTTCGTTGGTTGCTTATATTATTTTCTGGTGGACTAGACTTCTCTAGTTTTTCTAGTCGATGTGGAGCCTCAATCGGTAAGGTCGACAGAAAACGGTCTCGAGTATTTTGATAGAGTTGACTAACAAGAATGTCTGGGCATATTGTTATTAATTCCCGCTCGACACTGGAAAGAGTTGAAATATCAAATGTACTAATATCCAGTTGTGCTCTCAGACGTTTCATAAGTTCTGATTTTGTACTATCTGATTGTGGTATTGTGGGCACAACTGTTTCATAGAGTTGCGTAATTCTGAAGTGTAAGTAAGTCAGTAAAACCGTTGATGGTGTTGTGCAGAGTGACATGAGTTACTCCTGGTGCTGGTATATAAATATACATTCTTATATTGGATTTGATTATGTCACTACGATGAATGCTTGATATTATAAATAGACATAGCGAGCAAGTATTAGAGTTTAATGTGTTCTGAATTTCAAAAAAATAGAGATGTAGTGTCGAATGAATAAGTTAAGCAGCAAGCATATTTGCACACAGCTAATGAGCTGCGCCGTAAGCGCTAATACTTCCTGGTGCTTAAAATCCCGTCAATCTATCGATACCAGCGACTCTAACCTCGCATCCCACAAATTTATCGTCCAGACTTAAGCCAAAGACATGGTCTGCGCGGGGATTGTGTTTTACACTGCGCGCTGCAAAATTTGTGTTGATAAACGATTAATCAGGCGGTAATGGCGATGAACGGAACGATCACGACGTGGTTTAAAGATAAAGGCTTTGGATTTATCAAAGATGAAAACGGTGATAACCGCTATTTTCATGTGATCAAAGTCGCCAACCCTGAGCTGATCAAGAAAGACGCAGCGGTCACTTTCGAACCGACGACCAATAACAAAGGTCTCTCTGCTTACGCGGTGAAAGTCGTCCCGGAAAGCAAATATATCTACATCGCGGGCGAGCGCCTTAAGCTCACGTCGATCAAGTCTTTCCTGGTCTACAGCGAGGAAGTGCCGGCAGATGCCGGAATCGATAAAGAAAATGCTGTGCTGTCGGTGGGCGCTCTGCTGAATAGCATCAGACCAAAATCCGCCGTGAAGCCAGGTGAAATGCGCTCGCTGAAGAAACTGGCGATCACCACCTTCCAGGGGGCGACGCTCATCTTCACAGAAGACGAAATCGACATTGAAGAAACGGTAAAACTCCTCAAGTGATTTTGTGCCGAAATTCTGCGCCATCTTCAGCAGAATTTCGGCAACGCGGACTGACTCTCAGTGTGCCGTGATATAAGGCTCCTTCACAAAATCCGCCAGCAGCCAGACCATATCATGCAGCAATCCCGTTAACTCTTTCTCAACTTTTGATGGCAGCTTTCCACCTTCAACCGCCTGCGTTAGGGCTTGCGCGTAATCCACCATCGTTGCGGTTTCCTGCCACAGATCCGGCACATTTGAGCTGATTTTCTCACCGGCAATCAGTTGCTCAATAAGATGTGGCGGAAGATCTTTATCGCACAGATCGCGAAGCTGGTTGAGTGAATGTAGCAAGCGCTCGCATAGCGCTTTACGCGTGTTGATGTCCAGGGTTTCGACCAGAACGCAGACGACCGTGGTGCAGGAATCCGCCGCCTCGAATAAATCGACTGTTTCTGGCAAGGGCGCATTGAGCAATTGTTGGATGAAGCTTTCCTCTGATTGTGCGTAAGACAGGGCTGGGATAGTAGCCATTTGGCATCCTCTTTATGCAAAAAATTAATTAACCACCCTGAGAGTTCCTCCGTTCAGAGGGGGGTAGCGCTGGCGGAGGTAGGAATACCGTGCACAAAGAAAACGGCCAGCCTTCGGCTGCTCCGCCAGCGCTACCGTATGTTTACGGGATATGCGCTGTCGCGAAAAAAATTATCGCTTCATGCCAACGGGTTCCTACGCCCGGTTGCGGATGTCTCGCAACGGGTGAACTTTACGACCCTCAAATGGCAAATAAAAGCTTAAACCTTGAATTTCACAAGGTTACTTTTCGATTTGCGAGGCGCTTTCCAGAAACGGGCTGCCGGGTGGTGGCTTCGCCTTACCCGGCCTACAAAGATGTCACAAATAGGTTTGCACAAACCTACCCCATTCGGTGCTCGCCGTTCAGCATCGCTTTCCGATCAAACACCCGCTGAATTTCACCGTGCGCCATAAATGCCGCACGATCGGACATATGGGCAATAACGTCCGCGTCGTGGCTCACCAGCAGATAGGTCATGCCATGCTGCTGTTTCAGACGGTTGAGTAGATTGAGAATCTCCGCCTGCACCGACATATCCAGCGCCGAGGTCGGCTCGTCGAGCAGCAGCAGCTGCGGGCGCAACAGCAGGGCGCGGGCAATCGCCACGCGCTGACGCTGGCCGCCGGAAAGCTGATGCGGATAACGCTGGCCCGCGTCCGCCGACAGTCCCACCTCCTGCAACGCATCAGCCACTTTCTCCGTGATCTGTGTTTCGCCGTGGATTTTGAACGGCTCGGTCAGCGTGCGTGAAATGGTGTGGTTTGGATGCAGCGACGCCCACGGGTCCTGAAACACCATCTGCACGTTACGACGTAGCGCACCGGTGAATCGTTCCCCAGACGAAAGGTTTTCACCCAGCAGTGACACGTTGCCGCGCCACTGACGCTGTAACCCGGCGAGCACGCGCAGAATGGTCGATTTGCCGCAGCCTGATTCACCAATCAGGCTAAAGGTTTCTCCTTTTTCGATGGCAAAACTGGCAGCTGACACTGCCGTTTTTTCGCCAAATGCGACCTGGAGCTGATGAACTTCAACGAGTGACATTGCGCATCTCCTTGCGATCGAGCGTGGGTAGCATTTGCCCGAAGGTGCTGGCATTTGGGCGGCAGGTCCACAGCGTACGGGTATAGGGATGCGTCGCCTGCGGTAGCTGTTGGGCAGACATTTCATCGACTTTTTCGCCCTGATACATCACCAGCACGCGGTCGCAATGTTCCGCTACCAGCGGCAAATCGTGGCTAATCAGTAACATCGCCATCTGGCGCTCTTCGCACTGCTGCACCAGCAGTTCGAGGATCTGATTGCGCAGGCGGGCGTCGAGAGCAGAGGTCGGTTCATCGGCAATCAGTACCTGCGGATTGTTGATGAGCGCAATGGCAATCATCACCCGCTGGCCCATGCCGCCGGATAATTCACCGGGATAGCGCGCCAGCACGTTCTGCTCCAGGCCAACGGCGTGGACGATTTCATGGATTCGCTCAACGCGTTCCTTGCGCGACAACGATTGATGAAGCGTAAGGGACTCTTCCAGCTGTGCGGTGACGCTTTTCACCGGATTGAGCGCATAGCGCGGGTCCTGAAGCACCATCGCAATTCCGTTGCCGCGAAGGCCCTGCCAGCGACGGTTGTTCATCGTCAGCAGATCGTTGCCCAGCACATTAAGCTGGCGAGCGCTCACCACGCCGGGCTGGCGCACCAGGCCCATTAGCGCTCTGGCAGACATCGATTTACCAGAGCCGGATTCCCCCACTAAGGCGAGTCGTTCATTCCCGAGCGTAAAACTTAAATTGTTCACCACGCGCGCGGCGGGGTAGTCGATATTCAGCGCATCGACGATAACGCGGGATTCAGTCATGCTGTGGCTCCAGAATGTCGCGCAGGCCATCGCCCAGCAGGTTAAAGGCCAGGCTGGCGAACAAAATCGCACCGCCGGGGATGGCGGCAATCCACCACTGATCGAAAATTACCTGCATTCCGTCGGCGATCATCGCCCCCCATTCGGCCATCGGCGGACGCGCCCCAAGCCCAAGGAACCCCAGCCCGGCAGCAGCCAGAATAATGCCCGCCAGATCCAGCGCCAGCCGCACAATCGCTGACGGCAGACAGAGCGGCAGAATATGTCCAAGTAACAGCCTCCCGCCACGAATGCCCATCATTTCGGCGGCGGCGAGATAATCGCTATGACGCAGGCGCTGAATTTCACTGCGTGCCTGACGCGCATAGGCCGGCCAGGTGGTCAGCGCCAGCGCCAGCGCGCCATTCACCAGTCCGGGCCCAAGCATGGCGACAAACGCAAAGGCGAGGATCAGGCGCGGCATCGACATCACCACGTCGGTAAAACGCATCAATACGCGCTCCAGCCAGCCGCCGTAATATCCGGATAAAATCCCGATCAGCAGCCCGGCGGGCAGGGTAATAACCGTGACTAACGCCACCAGTCCCAGCGCCGGGCGGCTGCCGTAAATCAGGCGTGAAAGCAGGTCACGCCCAAAACTGTCGGTGCCCAGCCAGTGTTGGGCGTTGGGGGCCTGTAAGCGGGCGGCGGCGTTTTGCCAGTTGGGATCGAGCGGTGCGAGCCACGGGGCAAACAGGGCGATCAGCAGCAGCAGGGTGATGGCGATAAGCCCGCAGAACGCAGCGGGAGAGCGGCGCAGTCGGCGCACAAACAGATAGAAAGGCATCAGCGCACCCTGGGGTCGGTGGCCCGCACAAGCAGGTCAGTCAGATTATTAATCAGCACAAAACAGACGCCAATCACCAGCGTGCCGCCCATAATGGCGGTGGTGTCGCCCGCGAACAGCGCGGTGGTGAGATAGCGGCCAATGCCCGGCCAGGAGAAGACGGTTTCGGTCAGCACCGCGCCTTCGAGCATGCTGGTGTACGCCAGGGCGATCACCGTCAGCAGCGTGCTGCGAATATTAGGCAGCACGTGGCGCAGCAGAATCGTCATCTCTCCCGCGCCTTTGGCACGCGCGAGCAGGATGTACTCTTTGTTCATTTCGCTAAGACACGCCGAGCGCGTCAGGCGCGTGATGCTCGCCAGCGAGTAGTAGGCCAGCAGCAAAACCGGCAGCACCAGATGGCTGACGGCATTTTTGAACGCCGCGCTGTCGCCGGATAACCAGGTATCGATCAGCGCAAAACCGGTACGCGGTGCGACGGTGTATTGCCAGATATCATCCAGTCGCCCCGGCCCGGCGCTCCATTGCAGCTTCGCGTAGAACAGTGCCAGCATCAGTAAACCGAGCCAGAAAATGGGCACTGAGTTGCCGAGCAGAGTGAGAGTGCGGATGGCGAGATCCAGCGGTGAACCGGCGAAGCGCGCGCAGAGCACACCTGCGATCATGCCGAGTACGGAACCGATAATCAGCGCCAGCGTCGCGAGTTCGAGCGTGGCGGGAAAGGCGTGCAGCAGATCTTGTAAAACGGGCTGCCCGGTGGCGCTGGCGGTGCCGAGATCGCCGTGCAACAAGTTCAGCAGGTAGTGCCAGAACTGCACGGCAACAGGCTGATCCAGCCCGAGCTGATGGCGAACCTGGTCGTACGTTGACTGGCTGGCGTGATCGCCGACGATCTGTAAGACGCGATCAACGGGTGAAAAAGCAGAGAGCGCAAACGTGACGAGCAACAGCCCGAACAGGGTGAGCAGCAGGGTGAAAAGACCCTGAAGAACACGCATCACGTGGGTGGATAGAGGTGGCATGGGGAGAACGTTATTCCTGAGCTGGCCTTCAATGCCGGGTGGCAGCTACACCTTACCCGGCCTACAAAACCGTGAACGTGGACAAAACATCAAACCGTAGGCCGGGTAAGCGCAGCGCCACCCGGCAGTCAGGGCGAATTATTTCGTCACTTTATCGTACCAGACCATATCGGCGTTCAGCCCCTGCTGATACCCCTTCACGTTATCGCGCACCACGATCTGGGTTTTGCCCTGATCGACGAACACGTACGGCGAGTTGTGCTGCAATTCCTGCTGCATTTTGGTGTACAGATCCAGGCGCTTTGCCGGGTCCGGTTCAGCCACCGCGGCCAGCGTTGCTTTGTTCAGCTCCGGGATTTTCCAGCCGTTAAGACCGGCCACCGTGCTCGATTTGCCGTCGTTCCACGCAAAGGCGCTGGCGTTGGAGTGCGCGTCAAAGTAGTCCGGGATCCACAGACGAATCGCCGCCTGATGCTGTTTGGCACGTACGCGAGCGTACACCTGGCTACCCGCGGCTGGCAGCAGATCGACCTTCACGCCGCCCTGGGCGAAGCTGGCCTGCATCGACTGAGCGATGGTGATAAACGGCGGTTTGTTCTCAACATCCAGCGTGAAGTGCGCGTCTTTAATGCCCGCTTTGGCGAGGATTTCCTTCGCTTTGGCCGGATCGAATTTGAACGGATTATCTTCCAGCGCGCCCGGCAGGCCGACTGGCAAGAAGCTCTGATGGACGAAATACTGGCCTTTCAGCAGGTCTTTGGTGATGCCGTCGTAATCGACCAGCCAGCGCGATGCTTCCCAGAACGCTGGGTTATTCAGCAGCGGGTTAGCGCTGTTTCCGGCGTTAAACACCAGGTAGTTTTGCTCGGCAGACGGAATGCTCAGTACTTTCACACCGGCTTTACCTTCCAGGGCGCTGATTTGGTCCGCGCCCAGGTCACGGGCCACGTCGGCGTCACCCTGTTGGATAAGCAGGCGGCGAGAGGCCGGGTCCGGGACGTTTTTGATGATGATGCTTTTAAGCTTCGGCGCGCCGCCAGGGGCGCTGTCATTGGCTTCCAGCACAATGGCTTGATGCGGCTGATAGACGCGCATTTTGTACGCGCCGCTGCCCGCCGAGTGCATCTTCAGCCATGCGTTGCCGAAATCGTTGTCTTTCACATTCGCTGAAACCAGCTTTTCATCGACGATGGAAGCAATCGGCGTAGAGAGAATATTCAGCGCCACCGCCGGGCTGACGTCAGCCGTCCAGCGCAATTCCAGCGTGTGGTCATCCACTTTTTTCAGCAGGCTGGCGATATTGCCCGGCTCCCAGCCCAGCACGTTGAGAATAAAGGCCGGGGATTTGTTCAGGGTGATAGCGCGGGTATAAGAGAAAATCACGTCTTCAGGGCGCAGCGGATTGCCGGAGGCAAATTTGGCGTCAGGTTTGAGTTTGATGGTCAGGGTTTTTGCTGCTGCGTTAGCTTCCCAGCTCTTGGCCAGAATCGGGGAGATTTTTGCCGGATTATCGCGGTCCGGCTGCACCAGGCGCTGATACAAACTTGGCACGGTCTGGATGCTGGAAAGCTCGTTGGCTTCAGCGGGATCGAGGCTCACGATATCATCAAGACCCTGAGCGACAACCAGCGTATTCGGCGGAGTAGCGGCATTGGCGGCGGCAGAGAGCACGGCCAATACCAGTAACGGCAGCAGTTTTTTAGTCATAGCGATCCCTGAATGTGAAAATTATTGTGATTGTTTTTGGCATCGCTACGTTAGGCCGGACGAGAAAATCTTCAAAGTCTAAATTCTGCTTTGCTTATGCCATCAAGATATAAAGCATACGGATTGGCTATTAAGCGCCAGCCAGAATGGGGGGCTTTTCGCCCGCTTTTTCGCCTGATATAACAAATGCATGACATAGCTGGGAGTCAAAGACGTGCCGGAATTAAATCAACATGGTCAAACCGTCAACGATGCGGTGCCCGACTGGAAAGGGGCGCGGGTGCTTACTCGCACGCCGTTGAATGGGCGATTTTGTCGGCTGGAGCCGCTGGACGCAGCGCGGCACGCCGCCGATCTGTTTGAGGCCTATGCGCTGGGCGATGACAGCGACTGGACGTGGCTCGCCAGTACGCAGCCGGAAAGCGTCGAGGCCACCGCGCACTGGCTGTTGGGAAAGGTGATGGACGACGGACTGGTGCCGTATGCGGTTATCGATCTGCGCACCGAACGCGCCGTTGGTCTGGTCAGCTATATGGCGATTGAACGGCTGATGGGATCGGTGGAGATTGGTCACGTCACCTGGTCACGGCAGATGAAAAACACTGCAATGGGAACGGAAACCGTCTGGCTGCTGCTGAAAAATGCATTCGAGCACGGCTATCGTCGGCTGGAGTGGAAATGTGATTCGATGAACGTGGCCTCGCGCAATGCAGCGGAGCGCCTCGGTTTTGTCTGGGAAGGACGCTTGCGCCAGAAGCTGGTGCGCAAAGGACGTAACCGCGACAGCGATATGCTCTCCATCATTGATACCGAATGGCAGGAGCGTGACGCTGAGCTGTGCAGCTGGCTGGCGGCGAATAATTTTGACAGTGAAGGGCGACAGATTCGGCGCCTGGAGTCCTTCAGATAACCCGCGCTATATCTTGCCGCTGAACAGCACCGGCCCGGTAGGTTGCCCGGTCGGTGAACCGCCCTGCGGTTCGAGACTGATCGCAATAACGGCGTCGGCGGCAAGAGTCATATGACTAAGCTTCACCTGAGTCGGCGCCTGGCTGTTCAACAGGCCGAGTGAAACCGGCGTGCCTCCGGCGGGGATCAGCCACAGTTGCAGGCTGCTGTTGGGTGTTAACGCTGCCGGGCGTAGCGGCGTTAAACTCAACTGCTGGCGTTGGCTATCCGCACTGACGACCCATTGTCCGTGCTGCTGTGTATCGTTAAGCACCACCAGTGGCGTCAGTTCAGGTTCACGGGTTGTATACCAGGTGACGAGCGCCACGGCGGCTAAACCGGCAGCGGCCATCCAGCCGAGATAAGGGCGATTACGCCGCACAGTGGGTTGCGCAGGAAGGTTGATCGCAATTTTCTTCCACACGGATTCAGGCGGCTGAACCGGCTTCAGATGGCTGTCGAGGGTGCTAAACATCGTTTCCCAACGCGCGACGCGTTCGGCCAGATCGCGTTCATGCATCAGCCTCTTCTGAAATCGTAACCGCGCATTGCCCCGCAGCGTACCGAGTGCGTATTCCGCCGCCAGCGCATCATCGCGTTTTTCATTGTGGTCGTTCATAGGCCTACACATTCCCGGAGATGTTCCATCGCGCGGCGGACCCAGCTTTTGACCGATCCAATCGGCTGTTGCAGCCAGTCGGCGATATCGCTGTGGGACATTCCCTGATAATACGCGAGCGTGATGCTCTGACGCTGGTCGTTGCTAAGGTGTCCAAGGCAATGGCGCAGACGTTCCGCCTGGGCGTCGTCATGCCAGTTATTCCTGTCGTCGTCCGCGTGGATCTCAAGCTGGTCGGTATACTCTTCCTCGCGGTTAGCCGCGCGAGCTTGCCCACTGCGCAGCCAGTCGATACAGCGGTTGCGGACAATATGGGTCAGCCAGGTCATGGGGGCGCTGAGCGTGGGGTCGTAGGATCCTGCTTTGCTCCAGACGGTGATGAAGCAATCATGCAGCACTTCTTCCGACCAGGCGCGCTGACGCAACATACGCAGGGCGACGGCAAAGAGATGCGGTGACGTTAGCCGGTACAGCTGTTCAAATGCGCGGCGATCGCCTTTCGCGACCGCCTGCATTAATCTAACGTGCTGTTCTGTCAGCGCATTATCCATATTTTTCCCGGATGTCCTGTTTTCCCATCCGAAGTATAGACAATTACTTAGGCATCAGAACGGTGTCGATAACGTCAATCACGCCATTTTTCTGATGGACGTCATAAGTGCTAATGTTCGCCACGTTACCTTTCCCGTCTTTAAGCTGAATGTTGTGCGGCCCATTGCTCATGATCCACAGCGGTTGACCGTTGACCGTTTTCAGCTCTGTGTGACCGCCGCCTTGCTTAATCTTTGCTTCGAGGGATTTCATATCATAGTTACCGGCCACCACGTGGTAGGTGAGGATGCTGGCGAGCATCGCTTTATTCTCCGGTTTTACCAGGTTGTCGACCGTCCCCGCAGGCAATTTAGCGAACGCCGCATTGGTTGGGGCGAAGACAGTGAACGGGCCTTTGCTTTGCAACGTATCGACCAGACCCGCCGCTTTAACGGCGGCAACCAGCGTGGTGTGATCTTTCGAGTTCATCGCATTTTCGACGATGTTTTTTTGCGGGAACATTGCGGATCCACCCACCATGACTGAACCGGATTCCATCGCAGCAAATGCGCCTGCGGTGAAGAGTAATGCGCTGGATACGAATGCGATATTGATTAGCTTTTTCATCATACATCCTCGTAGTAGGGAGCGAAGGAGTTGCTCACATATCGACATACGAGAGAGAGGGCGAAACTGGATGCAGAAAAATGAAAATATTTTTTTGGCGCACACAAAACCTCTTCCCCGCGTAAGGGAAGAGGCTAAGTATTACGCCGATTCTGGCTTTTTCCCGCGCGTCAGCCAGGCCAGAAATCCGAGGAAACAGCCGATGATCAGCAGCATCCCCATCATCACCAGGGTGATGAGTTCCTCAATGTTGAATATCTCTCCGGAAATATTCAGGGCGCGTTGATCGTAGAGAAATAAGATGGCTTTGATTGCGCTGTAAAAGAACCAGGCGCAGAACGTGAAAAACAGCCACAGGAATATCTTGCCAATAAGGGTGCGTTTACTCTCTTTTTTTGCGTGTGTCATAGGTGTTTGCGTTTCTTTTTATGGGGGGAGACATCCCTGTCTGCTGTCATCACTCCATTAAAATTAGCGGACCGACACGCCTTCCAGCTTGCCTGACGAGGTCATATCAAACTCGGCGGTGTAACCGTTTTTGCGCCAGCGGGTGCGCTCGCCGTTGGTGGAGTGCCATCCTGCATCTTCCATATAATCAACGGCTTCGCCCTGGTATTTGCCTGCGATGTTTGAATCGATCTCACGCGCTATGTCACCCGTAGACTCATCGTCCCGAGGGTGATGCCGGGTATGCCCGACGTGGCACGTTCCGTTAGCTTCATCAACCTGTGTACAGCCCGACTGTTCCAGCTGTGCGCGATAGGCTTCGCTGATAGCAAACACAGGCTGAGAAAAAATACCGCCGACGACGGCCAGCACGACCCAATAATTCATTTTCATTATTCAGTGTCCTGTTAACGGTACCAGCAGCGTGAACCATTATCAGCCTGGCTGGCATCGGCTAATGTTTCACAGTCAGGTAATGAAACCCCATCGCGGGTAATCATGTGATCTTTATTGTGGTGATGATGTGCATCGCTCGGCGGAGCAATAATGCAGCCGGATAACATCAGCGTTGCACCGGCAATAGCCAGCGCCATAATCATTTTATTCATTTCAGTCGTCCTGTTGAGGGTTATGCATTTCATTAGCAGCGTCATTATTCCGTTTTAAATAATGAATTCCTTATCTGAGCGGCATTTTTAACGGGGTTATATGTCCGTGAAAGCATCATATGGAGTTATTTAACTAAAATAAAGAGGTCGGACCTGGTGTTATCTGTTGTTTTATTTATTTGAATTTAAACGATAAAAATATAAACCTTCATCGTTGTTATGCAGTTGTTGTTTTCTGTGAGGGGTTTTTACATTGTCTACATTAATAATCGTAGATGTTTATTGGCTCACGCAAAGTAATCGATTACAGATAATTAACGAAAATAAACGGAATAAATGTTTTATTTGCGGGAAAATAAAATAAAGCGCTTTTTTAAGATTAATCCTGAGACAGTGTTAATTGTATGACGATTTATTCGCAGAGCAGGGTAATAACGCCTGAGTTGTTCTCACACCAGTGAAGGATAAAAGGGTGATGATGCGAAAAACCGGCCAGAGGACGGGCGAGCGACAGGGTGAGCGTGCTGCGGGAAATATTGGTCACGCAGGCGCTGTCAAAACCCATATAGGTATTTACGCGTGGGAAGAGGGCTTTGAACAGGCTCTCTTTGGCGCTGAAGGCCAGCGTCAGGGCCAGCGCAAAAGGGTATCCCGTGCGCATCAGCACGGTTTTTTCCTGCGGATTAATAATGCCGTCCTGAATCTCAACCGCTTCCTGTGCGGCGATAAGCTGCTCGCCGTCGATGCCCACCAGCGCGTTATCGCGCTTCACTGCCAGCGCGAACGCCTGGCTTCCGCTGTGAGAAATACTGCCCGCAAAACCTGCTGGCCACAGCGGTTCGCCGTTGGGGCCAATACCCGGCACAGCGTTAATCGAAAAATTCTGTAGGGCATGAGCAGCGGCGATGCGTCCGGCCAGATAGTCGGCTTTACGTTTGGCGGAGGCGTGGCTCAGGACGGCGTGATGGGGCAGCCAGAGCAGATCGGCGTTATCAAATGTGGTGCGATCAAAATCAATGCGCTGAACGCAGACGCCGCCGAGTGTCAGCAGGCTGTGAGTGGTTTGCATTGGTCCCCCTGATTGAAAAAAGCCCCCTTCGAGGGAAGAGGGCTTACAGTCTATCAGAAGTGGGTGTTAACGCTCATGTACCAGGTGCGTCCCGGTTCGTTGTAGGTGTAAGCACCTGCACCGTACATGTACGCGCCGGTGGTGGCGTTCCCGGTGGTCTGGGCATTACCCGCGCGCCACTGGCGTTTGTCGAAGACGTTGTCCACGCCGCCGGTCAGGCTGACGTACTTGGTCACGTCCCAGGTCGCGCTCAGGCCGACGATGCTGTACGGGCTGACTTCGTCTTTCTCAGACCCGGTCACCGGCTGACCTTTGTAGTTGTATTTCTTCGGCTGCTGCTTGCCGTACCAGGTGAAGGTCGACTGCACAGACACATCCTGCTGTACCTGCCAGCTCAGGGTTGAGTTCAGCGTGTACTCCGGGATGATCGACAGACGGTCGCCGGTCTCTTTGTTCTTACTTTGCAGCATGTAGGTGATATTGTTGGTCCAGTTCACCGCGTCCGTCACCGGCACGTTCAGTGTCCCTTCCAGTCCTTCTACGACGGCTTTCGGCACGTTTTCCCACTGATAAATATCGGTGCGCACTTTGCCGGAAGAGGTCTGGCCGATTGGCGCATAGCCCGCTTCAATTTTGTCGCGGTAGTCGTTACGGAACCAGGTCGCGCCCGCCAGCCAGCCGTCGCGTTTCCACTCAAGGCCGATCTCTTTGTTGATGCTGGTTTCCGCTTTCAGGTCGTCGTTACCCATCATGTAACAGCCGACGCCGTCACCGCTGGCGTAGCAACCCTGGCCTTTGCTGTAGAGCAGGTAGTTCGGGTTGGTCTGGTACAGGCTCGGCGCTTTATACGCCCGCGCGATACCCATTTTCAGCGTGAAGTCATCACCCAGACCTTGCGAAAGGTTCAGGGACGGGCTCCAGTTGTTGCCAACAATGGTGTGATGATCGAAACGCAGCGCCGGGGTCAGCATGGTGCTGTCGGTCAGCTCCATGTTGTTTTCAGCAAACAGGGAGAAGATCTCCGCCTGAGAGTACGGGCTACGATCGTCGCTCATGCCTGGGATCGCGCCGCCCTGTTGGGTCTGCGAGTTAGAGGCGTAGTCCTTCATGCGTTGCTGGTTCCATTCGGTACCCAGCGTCAGGTTCTGATTGACGAGGAAATCGAACGGTAGGCTAACTTCACTGTGCAGCGTAACGTCGGACAGATCGGTATCGGTAAACTTATCGCTGTTGAACAGCCCTTCCAGACCGCCCGCCAGCCCTTCGCCCAGACGCGAGTTGCGGGTGTGCTCGTACTGCGCCCAGTTGCTGGTGGTCACGCCATTATCCCAGCCGCCGTTCCAGGTCAGCGCCCAGTTCTGGCGGTAGATACGGTTGGTCTCTTTGCCGTAATTCTTCTTCACCAGCCCGTTGGAGCTGTCGTCGTTGTTGGTGTTCTGCGTATCGCCCGCGTAGAGGTTGTTCTGGCGGCTGTAGCCCGCTTCAAACTCCAGGGACTGCATCGGCGCAAAGTCCCAGCGCACGACGCCGTTGATGTCTTTGTTTTCCACGCCTTCACGACCGGCAGGCAGGGTGCTGGAATACATCCCGGTACGCTCAGACTGATGGCCCTGGTTGATATCCCACGCGTCGGCCTGGGTTTTATCCAGGTTGCCGAACATGCGGAAGCTGAAATCGCCGCCCAGCGGGCCGCTCAGGCTGAAGTTGGTGCGCTTGGTGGAGCCTTCGTCTTTATGCTCCGGCGCGTTCAGATAGGTGTTCCACGAACCATGCCACTGGTTGTCGAATTTTTTGGTGATGATATTCACCACGCCGCCCGCTGCGCCGTTACCGTAACGCGCGGCCGCCGGGCCACGAATGACTTCGATGCGCTCAACCATTTCAGGCGGCACCCAGCCGGTATCGCCACGGGTATCGCGTTCGCCGCGCCAGCCCAGACGGATGGAGTTACGGCTGGTGACCGGTTTGCCGTCGATCAGGATCAGGGTATTTTCCGGGCCCATGCCGCGAATGTCGATCTGGCGGTTGTTGCCGCGCTGGCCGCTGGTGGAGTTCCCGGTCAGGTTCACGCCCGGCATGGTACGAATGATTTCGGCCACGTCACGAGCGGGAGGATTTTTACGGATTTCGTCTGCGGTGATGGTGGAAACGCCCGGCGCCTGCAGGTTCTGCTCGGCGGCGGTGATCACCATGGTGTCTTCGTGCGCGGCACTGCTGGCGGTTTTGTCTTCTGCCATTGCGGGCATAGCCGCGCCGTAAATCCCCAGGTTGACCAGCAAGGCCAGGGAGTGAATCTTCTTATTCATTGTACGTCCTGCTTTTCGTTGCCGCGTCCCCTTGGCTCCATTCCCTAACGGGAGAGGAGGCGGCATGACTTATCACCGGCACGTTGCGTAAGCAGCCCTGTCCTCGAGCGCACACAATGCGTGGCATGGTTGTTTTTTGAGCGCGCTTCCCACAGCGCGGGCACTACGCTATTGCAAATGCAAATAGTTATCAATAATATTATCAATATATTTTGTCTTGTAACAAAAAAGACGCGAAAAACATGAGGTTAAACGGGTGACGGCGCTAACAACGGGAAGTGATGCCTGGTGGCAGTCAAAAAAAGGTCCGGAATGGGTGCGCGAACAGGATAATTTTCGTGTGACGTTCTGGTGGCGCGATCCGGCAGGGACGCAGCGCACATCGCAGGTTCAGCGGGTGTGGATTTACATCACCGGCGTGACCGACCACCATCAAAATGCCCGACCACAATCCTTAACCCGTCTTCCCGACACCGACGTCTGGCAATGGCAGGGGGAGTTCAGCCCCGAATGGCGTGGCAGCTACTGTTTTATTCCCTCCGATAACGCCCAGGATTTCGACGATATCGTCTTTACCGCCGACGCGCCGGACCGCATCGCGCTTCGCGAAGGCTGGCGCAAACTGCTGCCGAAAGCGATTGCCGATCCGCTGAACTGCCAGAGCTGGCGCGGCGGGCGCGGGCATCCGGTGTCAGCCCTGGAAATGCCGAATGCACCGGTTCAGCCGGGCTGGAATCATCCCGATACGCCGTACGCTGCGCCGCAATGTATTGAGTGGCACAGTCCGCGGCTGGGGAATGTGCGCCGCGTGTGGGTATTTACCACCGGCGAGGAAAACCCGACCGAGCGCCCGCTGGCGATTCTGCTCGACGGGCAGTTTTGGGCTGAAAGTATGCCCGTCTGGCCCGCGCTGGCGGCGCTAACAAACGAACGGCAATTGCCGCCGGCGGTCTACGTTTTGATCGATGTGATCGACACCGCCCATCGCAGCCGCGAGTTGCCCTGCAACCCGGATTTCTGGCTGGCGGTGCAGGAAGAGTTACTCCCGCAGATCCACGCCATCGCACCCTTCAGCGAACGCGGCGATCGCACGGTTGTCGCCGGACAAAGTTTTGGTGGCCTGTCGTCCCTGTACGCCGGACTCAACTGGCCGCAGCGTTTCGGCTGCGTGCTCAGTCAGTCGGGTTCCTACTGGTGGCCGCATCGCGGCGCGCAGCAGGACGGGCTGCTTATCGAACAACTCAAAGCGGGTGAAAAATCCGCCGAACACCTTCGCATCGTTCTTGAAGCGGGCCAGCGCGAGCCGCTGATCTTCCGCGCCAATCAGGCTATTTACGCCCAACTACAACACACACAGCAGTCGATTTTCTGGCGTCAGGTTGACGGCGGACATGATGCGCTTTGCTGGCGTGGCGGGCTGACGCAGGGGCTTATTACCCTCTGGCAGCCACTCATTCACTAACGCCAGGCAGGCGATTTTTTTCGACAGGAGTTTGGTATGGAATTCAGTAATCCCTTCGACAACCCGCAAGGGCTATTCGCTATTTTGCAAAACGAAAACGGTCAGTACAGCCTGTGGCCCGCCCAGTGCGCACAGCCTGCGGGCTGGCGTCAGGTGTGTGAGCCGCAATCTCAGGAAGCCTGCCAGCAGTGGCTTAGCGAAAACTGGCAAACACTTATCCCGTCTCATTTTGCGGAGGAAAATGCATGAGCACGCGTCTTCCTCTTGTCGCCGCCCAGCCGGGAATCTGGATGGCAGAACAGCTTTCGACCCTGCCGAACGCCTGGAGCGTGGCGCACTACGTTGAACTGAAAGGCGAAATTAATGCGCCACTGTTTTCGAAAGCCATCGTCGAAGGCATGATGCAGGCCGACACGCTGCGCACCCGTTTTAGCGAAGACAACGGCGAGGTATGGCAGTGGATCGATGAATCGCTGGTTTTGGCTGAGCCGCACATTATCGACCTGCGCGACAACGCCGATCCGCACACTGCCGCTGTGGCGCTGATGGACGCTGATCTTGCACAAAACCTGCGCGTCGACAGCGGCCAGCCACTGGCATTTCAGCTCCTGATTCAGGTCGATAGCAACCGCTGGTACTGGTATCAGCGCTATCATCATTTAGTCGTCGATGGCTTCAGTTTCCCGGCCATTACCCGCCAGATCGCCGCCATTTATGCCGCATGGGCGAAAGGCGAACCGACGCCAGCGTCGCCGTTTACACCGTTTGCAGAAGTGGTGGAAGAGTATCAGCGCTATCGCGACAGCGAAGCGTATCAGCGCGACGGCGCATTTTGGGCCGAGCAGCGCAAACAGCTGCCGCCGCCGGTTTCGCTATCGCCTGCTCCGCTTCCGGGCCGCGCTGCGACCACCGATATTTTACGTCTCAAACTGTTGGCCGATCGCCGCGCATTCAGTCAACTGACCGCATCTTGCCCGCAGGTTCAGCGCACGGATCTGGCCCTCGCGCTGGTGGCTCTTTGGCTGGGCCGCTTGACCGGTCGGCTGGATTACGCAGCGGGCTTTATCTTTATGCGTCGCATGGGATCGGCGGCGCTCACCGCCACCGGTCCGGTGCTCAACGTTCTGCCGATGGCGATCAATATCCAAGCGCAGGAAACCTTACCGGAACTGGCCCTGCGCCTGGCAAATCAGCTGAAAAAGATGCGTCGTCACCAGCGTTACGACGCCGAGCAGATTGTGCGCGACAGCGGGCGAGCGGCCGGAGACGAGGCACTGTTTGGCCCGGTGTTGAACGTGAAGGTCTTTGATTATCAGCTGGATATCGACGGCGTGCAGGCGATAACGCACACCCTGGCGACCGGCCCGGTGAATGACCTCGAACTGGCGCTGTTCCCGGACGAGCAGGGCGGTTTAAGTATTGAGATTCTGGCGAACAAACAGCGCTACGATGAAGCGACGCTCACCCGCCACGTGGCGCGCCTGAACGCGCTGCTGGCGCAGTTTGCTGCCAATCCTGCGCTGCCCTGCGGCGAGGCGGAAACCGTCTCCGACGACGAGTATCACCAGCTGGCGCAGATCAACGATACCGGTGTGATGCTCGAGGCCACCACTCTGAGCGCGCTGGTGGCGGAGCAGGCGCACAAAACGCCGGATGCCCCGGCGCTGGCAGATGCCCACACGGAACTGAGCTATCGCCAGATGCGCGAGCAGGTTATCGCCCTGGCAAACGGGCTTCGTGAACGCGGCGTCAAACCCGGCGACAGCGTGGCAGTGGCGCTACCGCGCTCGGTATTCCTGACTCTGGCCCTGCACGCGATTGTTGAAGCGGGCGCCGCCTGGCTGCCGCTGGATACGGGCTACCCCGACGACCGCCTGCACATGATGCTGGAAGACGCGCGCCCTTCTTTACTCATTACTACCGACGATCAGCTCCCGCGCTTTAGCAGCGTGTCGGATCTTACGACCCTGTGCTACGGCGAATTACTGCCTGCGAACGGCAGCGAACCGCTGAATCTCAGCACCCCGGAACAGACCGCCTACATCATCTTTACCTCCGGTTCAACCGGGCGCCCGAAAGGGGTGATGGTCGGGCAAACCGCTATCGTCAACCGCCTGCTGTGGATGCAAAACCACTACCCGCTGGACGTGAGTGATGTGGTGGCGCAGAAAACGCCGTGCAGTTTTGACGTCTCAGTGTGGGAGTTCTGGTGGCCGTTTATCGCCGGGGCAAAACTGGTGATGGCCGAGCCGGACGCCCATCGCGATCCGCTGGCGATGCAGCAGTTCTTCGCCCGATACGGCGTCACCACCACCCACTTTGTGCCGTCGATGCTGGCGGCGTTTGTCGCCTCGTTAACGCCGGAAAACGCCCACTGCTGCACCAGTCTGAAACAGGTGTTCTGCAGCGGGGAAGCGCTGCCGACCGAACTGTGCCGCGAGTGGGAAGTGCTCACTCACGCGCCGCTGCACAATTTATATGGCCCGACGGAAGCGGCGGTGGACGTGAGCTGGTATCCGGCGTTTGGCGACGCGCTGGCGGCGGTGTCCGGCAACAGCGTGCCGATTGGTTTCCCTGTGTGGAATACTGGCCTGCGCATTCTCGACGGGATGATGCGCCCGGTGCCGTTTGGCGTGGCGGGCGATCTCTATCTGACCGGCATTCAGCTGGCGCAGGGGTATCTGGGCCGCCCGGACCTGACCGCCAGCCGCTTTATTGCCGACCCGTTCGCACCAGGCGAACGTATGTATCGCACCGGTGACGTCGCCCGCTGGCTGGACAACGGCGCGGTGGAGTATCTCGGGCGCAGCGACGATCAGCTCAAAATTCGCGGTCAGCGCATAGAGCTTGGCGAAATCGACCGCGCGATGCAGGCCTTACCTGACGTGGCGCAGGCGGTGGCCCATGCCTGTGTGTTCAATCAGGCGGCAGCAACCGGCGGCGATGCGCGACAATTAGTGGGCTATGTGGTGTCGGACTCCGGTTTACCGCTGGACCGCGACGTGCTGCTCGACGCCCTGAAAGCGCAGCTCCCGCCGCATATGGTGCCGGTGGTGGTGCTGCAAATCAGCGAACTGCCGCTGAGCGCCAACGGTAAGCTCGATCGCAAAGCGCTGCCGTTGCCAGAATTGACCAGCAAAGCGTCGGGCCGTGCACCGGAAACGGCGACGGAAATCGCGGTGGCGCAGGCGTTCTCGGCGCTGCTCGGCTGCGAGGTGAACGACATCGAAGCCGATTTCTTCGCTCTCGGCGGCCACTCGCTGCTGGCGATGCGTCTCGCGGCGCAGCTCAGCCGCGCATTCTCCCGCAAAGTCACGCCGGGGCAAATCATGGTCGCTTCAACGGTTAATCAGCTGAGCACGCTGCTGGATTCCGCGATGAGCGACGAACAAGCGCAGCGTCTGGGGTATGAAACAGTTCTCCCGCTGCGACAAAGCACCGGCCCAACGCTGTTCTGCTTCCATCCGGCGTCTGGTTTTGCCTGGCAGTTTAGCGTGCTGGCGCGCTATCTCAGCCCGCGCTGGTCGATTACCGGGATTCAGTCTCCACGCCCGGAAGGCCCGATGGCGCAGGGCGCGACGCTGGATACGGTGATCGAACATCATCTGCATACTCTGCGTACCCAGCAGGCGCACGGGCCGTATTATCTGTTCGGCTACTCGCTCGGTGGGACCTTAGCGCAGGGCATCGCCGCGCGTCTGCGTGAGCAGGGTGAGGAAGTGGCGTTCCTCGGCCTGCTGGATACCTGGCCGCCGGAGACGCAAAACTGGGCGGAGAAAGAGGCCAACGGGCTGGACCCGGAAGTGCTGGCGGAAATTGAACGCGAACGCGAGGCTTTCATGGCGGCCCAGCAGGGGCAGGCGTCAGGCGAGCTGTTTACCGCCATCGAAGGCAACTACGCCGATGCGGTGCGCCTGTTGACCACGGCGCACAGCTCTCGGTTTGACGGTAAAGCGACGCTGTTTGTTGCCGAACGCACGCGAACGATGGACCCGCATCAGGCGTGGGGCGAGTGGGTGGGTGAGCTTGACGTTTACAGTCAGGATTGCGCCCACGTGGATATCATTTCTCCGCAGGCGTTCGAGCAGATTGGACCGGTGTTGAAGGGGATTTTGGGGTAGTTGCGCGCTGTTGCCCTCACCCTAACCCTCTCCCACAGGGAGAGGGGACTCTGACTCCCTCTCCCTTTGGGAGAGGGCCGGGGTGAGGGGATCAAACTGCACGTTTCCCCAGCGGCACCACCAGCGGCGTTCCCGCTACCGGATCGTCAATAATCATGCAGCGCATTCCGTAGATACGCTCGATAAGCTCTGGTGTCACAATCTCTTTCGGCGCACCTTGCGCCACAATCTTTCCGTCACGCAGCGCAATCAGATGCGTGGCGTAGCGGCACGCCTGATTCAGATCGTGCAGCACCGCCGCCAGCGTATAGCCCTGGGTGCGGTTCAGATCGCTCAGCAACTCAAGTAAATCAATCTGATGGCTGATATCCAGCCAGGTAGTCGGCTCGTCGAGCAGCATAATCGCCGTCTCCTGCGCCAGCACCATCGCGATCCACGCGCGCTGCCGCTGACCGCCGGACAGCGTATCGACGCTTTGCCTTGCCAGATCGGTGATCCCCGTTGCCTGCATCGCGCGGGCCACGGCCTCTTCATCTTCTTTCCGCCAGCGGGTAAACACTGGCTGATGCGGATACCGCCCGCGCGCTACCAGCTCCTGCACGGTGATATCCCCCGGCGTGGTGGCGTTTTGCGCCAGCAGTCCAATCCGCCGTGCCACCTCTTTGCTGGCATAGCTTTGGATTTGCTCCCCGTCGAGAAACACGCTGCCGTGCTGAGGCGTCATCAGACGGCTCAGGGTGCGCAGCAAAGTCGATTTTCCGCAGCCGTTCGGGCCGATGATCGCCGTGAAATGGCCGTCGGGAATCGACACGGTTAAATTGTCGACCACGATTTTTTTACCGTAGCCGAGGGTCAGTTTTTCGCCGCGCAAGCGGGATGTTGTGGCATTCATTTCTTGCGGGACTCCTGGACTAACAAGACGATGAGGTAAATCCCGCCAAGGCTGACGGTCACGACGCCCACCGGAAGTTGATAAGGCATAAACAGCTGCTGGGCGCAGAGATCGGCGGCCAGCAATAACAACGCGCCGCACAGCGCCGACTGGGTCAAACCCCAGCGGGCGGTGCCGCTGATGCGTCGCGCGATGTGCGGGGCGACCAGCGCAATAAACGAAATCGGCCCGGCGATAGCGGTGGAGGCGGCGGTTAACACCACGGCGACCAGCATCAGCGTCAGGCGCGAACGCTCAACGCTCACCCCCAGCGCGCAGGCGCTGTCGTCACCCATCTCCAGCAGGCGCATTCTGCGCACCAGCAGCCAGGAACAGACCATCATCAGCGCGATAATTGGCGTGGCGGGCAGGGTTTTCGCCCACGTCAGGCCGTTGAGTGAACCCGCGTTCCACAACCCTGCGGAAAGCGACGTTTCTAACGAGGCGTGCAGCAGAAGCCAGGTGTTAAACGCCATCAGCATAGCGCGGATGCCGATGCCGATAATGATCAGACGGAAGGTTTCGATGCCGTTGCGCCAGGCCAGCAACCAGACGACCAGCGATGTGAGAATGCCGCCCGCCATCGCCGCGAAGGCAATCGCCGTGAGATGCTGACCAAACAGCACCATCGCCACCAGCACGCCGCTCCACGCCCCGGTGTTGAAGCCCATCACATCCGGGCTGCCGAGCGGGTTGCGCAGTAACGACTGGAAAATCGCGCCGCTCACGCCGAGCGCCGCGCCGACCAGAATCGCCATCACCACGCGCGGCAAGCGCCACTCCGTGACGACCATAGTGATGTTGCGCGGGGCGCTGCCGGTGAGGGCGTTAAAGACCTGGCTGAAATCGAGCGTCACCGCGCCGCTGCGCAGGCTCCAGACGGCAATCAGCAGGCTTGCGGCGACCAGCAGCAGGCAGGAGAACACTAAACGTCGGGACGGAGACATCACAGGGCACCTCCGCGCTGGCGTCGCACCAGGAAGATCAGCACCGGCGCGCCGATAAACGCGCTGACCACCGACACGCGCAGCTCACCCGGCACCAGCACGCGCCCGATGATATCGGCAAACAGCAGCAGGGTCGGAGTGGCGAGTAGCGTGACCGGAAGCGACCAGCGGTGATCGGACCCGACAATCCAGCGCGCCATGTGCGGCATCATCAGGCCGATAAAGGCAATTGGGCCGACGACGGCGGTCGCGCTTCCGCACAGCACGGTGATCGCCAGTAAACCCATCAACTGGGTGCGCGCCACGCGGCTGCCCAGCGCGGTGGCGGTATCTGTCCCGAGACTCAGGCTGTTCAACGCCCGGCAGGAAATTAGCGCCACGGCGGCGGCGATCAGCACCGGAATGGTGACCACTTTCAGGGTTTGCAGCGTGCGAATGTCCAGCGAACCCGCCTGCCAGAAACGCAGCTGATCCCAGACGTCAGGGTTAAGCAGGGCGATGCCTGAGGATAAGCCTTCGAGTACCGCGCCGAGCGCTACGCCCGCCAGCGTCAGACGCACCGGGCTGAGCTGTCCGCCGCCCTGGCTGCCGGTAAAGGCTACCAACAGGGATGCAGCCAACGCGCCGCAAAAGGCCATCAGCAGTTGTTCGGTGGGGGAGGAGAAGCCAAACAGCGCCGCGCCGAGGACGATGGCAAAACTGGCACCGGCGTTAACGCCAAGAATACCAGGGTCGGCAAGCGGATTGCGGGTCAGGGTTTGCATCAACGCCCCGGCAAGGCCCAGCGCTGCACCGGCCAGCAGCCCGGCAAGGGTTCGCGGCAACCGCGCATCGAGCACAATAATGCAGTCTGCACTCTGACATGTTCCGGAAAGGGCATCGACGATCGTGGACACGGGCAGCGGTTTCGCGCCGACCAGCAGGCTGAGTGCAACAGCAAGAAACAGCAGTATCAGTAAAACGGGCACGGCAGTGGCGCGCACCGTCAAAGAGGAAGACGACATAGCAACATCCATGATTTGATAATGATAGTAATTATCGTTATCTATCTTATTTGGCTATGTTAGCATGTGCGGCCAAGGAATTGGTATAAAAGAAACCGTTAAGGCCCTGTAATGACCCGACAATCCTGGCTGCTCAACCTCAGTCTGCTCAAGACTCATCCGGCGTTTCGCGCCGTGTTTATCGCCCGTTTTATCTCCATTTTATCCCTCGGCCTGCTCGGTGTTGCCGTCCCGGTCCAGATCCAGGCCATGACAAACTCCAGCTGGCTGGTCGGTCTTTCCGTCACTTTGACGGGCAGCGCGATGTTTATCGGCCTGATGGTCGGCGGCGTGCTGGCGGACCGTTACGAGCGCAAAAAGCTGATCCTGCTGGCGCGCGGCACGTGCGGCGTGGGCTTTGTCGGGCTGTGCCTGAACGCCATGCTGCCGGAGCCGTCGCTTGTCGCGATCTATGCGCTCGGTTTGTGGGACGGATTCTTTGCCTCGCTGGGGGTGACGGCGCTGCTGGCGGCAACGCCTGCGCTGGTCGGACGTGAAAATCTGATGCAGGCCGGGGCGATCACCATGCTCACGGTGCGTCTGGGGTCGGTCATTTCGCCGATGGTCGGCGGCCTGCTGCTGGCGACCGGAAACGTGGCCTGGAACTACGGACTGGCGGCGGCGGGGACTTTTATCACCACGCTGACGTTGCTGCGCCTGCCATTGCTGCCGCCACCGCCGCAGCCGCGCGAACATCCGCTGAAATCCCTGATGGCGGCGATCCGTTTTCTGTTCAGTAATCCGTTGATTGGCGGCATTGCGCTGCTGGGCGGACTGCTGACGATGGCCAGCGCGGTGCGCGTGCTTTATCCGGCGCTGGCGCTGGAGTGGCAGATGGGCGCTTCGCAAATTGGCCTGCTGTACGCGGCCATCCCGCTCGGCGCAGCGTTTGGCGCGCTGACCAGCGGTAATCTGGCGCAGAGCGCGCGTCCGGGGCTGATTATGCTTTCGGCCACGCTGGCGTCGTTTATCGCTATCGGCTTCTTCAGCCTGATGCCGTTCTGGGCGCTGGGCGTGGTGTGTCTGGCGCTGTTTGGCTGGCTGAGCGCCATCAGTTCTCTGCTGCAATACACCCTGATTCAGACTCAAACGCCGGAAGGGATGCTCGGGCGAATCAACGGCCTGTGGACCGCTCAGAACGTGACGGGCGATGCGATTGGCGCGGCGATTTTAGGCGGGCTGGGGGTCATTATGACGCCAGTAGCGTCGGCGAGCAGCAGCGGGTTTGTGTTAGCCATCATCGGGGTAATTTTATTGATGACGTTAGCGGAGTTACGTCGGTTTCGTCAGGAGCCCGTCGTTGTCGAAGAAGTTTAAGGTTTTTGTCGTTATGTAGGCCGGGTAAGGCGTAGCCGCCACCCGGCAGAAAACGCCCGGTGGCGCTTCGCTTACCGGGCCTACGGGGAAGGTGCCGTTTATTTGAAAATGGCCTCTAAACGCTGCAACACCAGCATCGCGCTGTAATAATCCAGGCGGAAGGTTTCCGTCCCGAGCGCCCAGACGCGTTTGTTTTCGACGGATGGCAGATGCGCCAGCAGCGGATTCGCGTAAATCGCATCGACATCTTTCTGGTCACCCGCAAACAGGAACAGCCCTTGTCCGTTCAGACCCGTCGCCAGGTTTTCACCGCCCAGCTGAATGATGTCGTGGCGTTTGCCCTGGCTTTTTGAGGTTGTCAGACCGGCAGGCATTTCAGCCAGCTGGAAGCCCAGCTGTTGCAGGAATTTGCCCTGCGCGGATTCACTCGTCCACAGGTTCGCGCTGTGCGCGGCGGCAGTGTAAACGATGGCGTTGACTGGCTGCGGCGGCAGCTTCATGTGCTGTTTAACCTGCGCCAGCTGCTTATCAAATTCCGCGATCCGCGCGGCGGCCTGTTTTTCCTGCCCGGTGATGGTCCCCAGCTGCGTCAGCAATTCCTGCCAGCTTTTGTCGTCGTAGTTGATGATGAGCGTCGGCGCGATAGCCGACAGCTGATCGTACAGCGCCAGCGCAGAATCGCCGCCGGTGGCGCTAATCAGAATCAGATCCGGCATTTGTGCAGCCACGGCTTCCGCACTCGGTTCGCCGATATACAGACGGGCCAGTTTGCGTTGTTTCGCGATGTCGCCCCACTGGCGCATAAAGCCCTGTGCGTCCGCCACGCGGTTATTCGGGGTGGTCGCCCCGCTGGCAATGACCGGTGCGTCAATTGCCAGCAGCGAGCCGGTGAGGGTCACGCTGGTGGAGACAATGCGCGTGGGTTTGGCTTCAAGCGTGTGCGTCCCGTGGCTATCGCTCACCTGACGCGGCCAGTCGGCGGCGGTGGCTGAGGTTAGTCCTAAAACAAAAAGTCCTGCTAAAAGCAGGGTGTTACGACAAACAGCAGGGAGTTTCACAAAGCGGCATCCTGTTTTTGTTGAGGTTAATGCTTCTCATTTTCATGATTGCGCCGAAGGGATGCAAGCGATAGTCGCACAAGATGCGCTGTCGGCGGTTGACACCACCGCGCTCTGCGATTAGGTTAGCCATCGAAAATATAAATGATAACTATTCGTAATGCGTTTATCGTTTAAGGAGGATGATATGGATACGTCATTGGCTGAGGAAGTTCAGCACACCGCGACCACGCTGCAATCAGACAGCTTTTTCTTTATGTCGCCTTATCGCAGTTTCACCACGTCAGGCTGTTTTGCCCGCTTTTCTGAATCCGCCGTCGGCGGCGACGATCCGGCTGGTGCTTTCCAGCAAAAGCTGGCGCAGGCCTTCCGGCAGGCCAAAGCCCAGGGGATAACGCACCCGATTATGGTCGGCGCGATCCCGTTCGATACCCGCAAACCGTCGTCACTGTTTATTCCGCAAAGCTGGCAAACCTTCTCGCGCCCGGCGCGACAGAAATCTGCGCGCTACCTTCCAGGGGCGCAGGAACTGAGCGTCACGAAGCGCACTGAAATCCCCTCGCAGCCGATTTTTGAAGAGATGGTGGCCCGCGCCGCTGCGCTTACCGCCACGCCACAGGTCAATAAAGTGGTGCTCTCGCGCCTGATTGATATCGCCGCCGATCAGAAGATCGACAGCGGGGCGCTGCTTGAGCGTCTGATCGCGCAAAACCCGGCCAGCTTTAACTTCCACGTGCCGCTCGAAGACGGCGGCGTGCTGCTGGGCGCAAGCCCGGAGCTGCTGCTGCGCAAAGAGGGGACGCACTTTAGCTCGCTGCCGCTGGCCGGTTCCGCGCGCCGTCAGCCGGACGACATGCTGGACCGCGAAGCCGGGAACAAACTGCTGGCCTCGGAAAAAGATCGTCACGAGCACGACCTGGTGACGCAGGCGATGAAAACCGTGCTCGAAAAACGCAGCCACCATCTGACCATGCCCTCTTCACCGCAGTTAGTGACCACGCCGACGCTCTGGCATCTGGCGACGCCGGTCGAGGGCGAAGCGCACGAACACGAAAACGCGCTGACGCTGGCCTGCCTGCTGCATCCGACGCCAGCGCTGAGTGGTTTCCCGCATCAGGCGGCGAAACAGCTGATTGCTGAGCTGGAGCCGTTCGATCGTGAACTGTTCGGCGGCATCGTCGGCTGGTGCGACAGCGAAGGCAACGGCGAGTGGGTAGTGACCATCCGCTGCGCGCGCATTCATCAGAATTCGGTTCGCCTGTTTGCGGGCGCGGGCATTGTCCCGGCTTCTTCGCCGGTCGGCGAGTGGCGCGAAACCGGGGTCAAACTCTCCACCATGCTCAACGTTTTTGGTTTGCACTGAGGAACGAACATGACGATTCCCTTTACCCGCTGGCCCGAGGAATTTGCCCGGCGCTACCGTGAAAAAGGCTACTGGCAGGATCTGCCGCTAACCGACATTTTGACCCGCCACGCCGACAGCGATGCGACGGCGATTGTCGACGGCGAGCGTCAGTATTCTTATCGCCAGTTCCATCAGGCGGTGAACAATCTGGCGTCTGCCTTGCAGGCGCAGGGCGTGAAGCGCGGTGAGACGGCGCTGGTGCAGCTCGGCAATATGGCGGAGTTTTACGTGACGTTCTTCGCGCTGTTACAGGTGGGCGTTGCGCCCGTCAATGCCCTGTTCAGCCATCAGCGCAGCGAACTGAACGCCTACGCCACGCAGATTGAACCGGCTTTGCTGATTGCCGACAGGCAGCACGCGCTGTTTGCGGGCGATGATTTCCTGAATACCTTTGTCGACCAGCATCGCTCCGTGCGCGTGGTGCTGCTGCGCGGTGATACGGGCGAACATGCCCTGGAAGCGGCGATAGCGCGCCCGGCGGATAACTTTATCGCCAGCCCAACGCCAGCCGATGAAGTGGCGTTTTTCCAGCTCTCCGGCGGCAGCACCGGCACGCCGAAGCTGATCCCGCGCACCCACAATGACTACTACTACAGCATTCGTCGCAGCAACGAGATTTGCGCCATCAACAGCCAGACGCGCTACCTGAACGCGCTGCCTGCCGCGCACAACTACGCGATGAGTTCCCCCGGCTCGCTGGGCGTGTTCCTCGCGGGCGGCTGCGTGGTGCTGGCCAACGATCCAAGCGCGACGCTGTGCTTCCCGTTGATCGAAAAACATCAGATTAACGTCACCTCGCTGGTGCCACCGGCGGTCAGCCTGTGGTTGCAGGCGATTGCCGAAGGCGCGGGCAACGACCAGCTCGCGACGCTGGCGCTGTTGCAGGTGGGCGGCGCACGTCTTTCTGCCACGCTTGCCGCGCGTATTCCGGCGGAAATCGGCTGCCAGTTACAGCAGGTGTTTGGTATGGCGGAAGGGCTGGTGAACTACACCGCGCTCGACGATTCGCCGGAAAAAATCATGAACACCCAGGGCCGCCCGATGTGCCCGGACGACGAAGTGTGGGTGGCGGATGAGCACGGTAATCCGCTGCCGCGCGGCGAAGTCGGACGCCTGATGACGCGCGGGCCGTACACCTTCCGCGGCTATTTTAAAAGCCCGGAGCACAACGCCAGCGCCTTTGACGCCGACGGTTTTTACTGCTCGGGCGATCTGATCGCCATCGACGAACAGGGCTACATCACCGTTCAGGGGCGTGAGAAAGATCAGATCAACCGCGGGGGCGAGAAGATCGCTGCCGAAGAGATCGAAAACCTGCTCCTGCGCCACGACGCGGTGATCCACGCGGCGCTGGTCAGCATGGAAGACAGCCTGCTGGGTGAGAAAAGCTGCGCGTATCTGGTGGTGAAAACCCCGCTGCGGGCGGTGGAGGTGCGGCGTTTCCTGCGTGAGCAGGGCGTGGCGGATTTCAAGCTGCCGGATCGCGTCGAGAGCGTGGATGCGCTGCCGCTGACGCCGGTAGGAAAAGTGGACAAGAAACAATTGCGCCTGTGGCTGGCCGAACGCGCCCAGGGCTGAGGAGTTAAATATGGCAATCCCAAAATTAACCGGTTATGCGCTGCCAACGGTGGCCGATCTGCCGAACAACAAAGTGAGCTGGGCGTTTGAGCCTGAGCGCGCGGCGCTGCTGATCCACGACATGCAGGAATACTTCCTCAACTTCTGGGGCGATAACTGCCCGATGATGGAACAAGTGGTGGCGAACATCGCTCAACTGCGTGATTACTGCAAAAAACATAACATTCCGGTCTATTACACCGCCCAGCCGAAAGAGCAGAGCGATGAAGATCGCGCCCTGCTGAACGACATGTGGGGACCCGGCCTGACGCGTTCCCCGGAACAGCAGCGCATTGTTGCCGAACTGGCTCCGGACGAAGCCGACACCGTGCTGGTGAAATGGCGCTACAGCGCGTTCCACCGTTCGCCGCTGGAGCAGATGTTGAAAGAGACAGGCCGCAATCAACTGCTGATTACCGGTGTCTACGCCCATATCGGCTGCATGACCACCGCGACGGATGCGTTTATGCGCGATATCAAACCGTTCTTCATCGCCGACGCGCTGGCCGATTTCAGCCGCGAAGAGCACCTGATGTCCCTCAACTACGTGGCGGGCCGTACCGGTCGCGTGGTGATGACCGACGAACTGCTGCCGTCTGTGCCAGCAAGCATTGAGGCGCTGCGCGCCGTGGTGTTGCCGCTGCTGGATGAATCCGACGAGCCGATGGATGACGAGAACCTGATCGATTACGGTCTGGACTCCGTGCGCATGATGGCGCTCGCGGCCCGCTGGCGCAAAGTGCACGGTGATATCGATTTCGTGATGCTGGCGAAAAATCCAACCATTGATGCCTGGTGGGCGCTGCTTTCCCGCGAGGTGAAGTGATGGCCGGTTTCGATTTCAGCGGTAAAACCGTCTGGGTAACCGGGGCTGGAAAAGGCATCGGTTACGCTACAGCGTTGGCCTTTGTTGAGGCTGGCGCGCAGGTGACCGGTTTTGATCTCGCGTTCCCGGAGCAGGAATATCCGTTCGTGACCGAAGTGCTGAACGTGGCGGATGCGACCCAAGTGAGCGACGTCTGCGGGCGCGTGCTGGCGACGACCGAGCGCCTCGACGTGCTGGTCAACGCGGCAGGGATTTTGCGCATGGGCGCGACGGATCAGCTCTCGCAGGACGACTGGCAGCAGACTTTTGCGGTCAACGTCGGCGGGGCGTTTAACCTGTTCCAGCAGACGATGGGCCAGTTCCGCCGTCAGCAGGGTGGGGCAATCGTCACCGTCGCGTCTGACGCGGCGCACACCCCACGCATCGGGATGAGTGCGTACGGCGCATCGAAAGCGGCGCTGAAAAGCCTGGCGCTGACCGTCGGTTTAGAGCTGGCGGGCAGCGGCGTGCGCTGCAACATTGTCTCACCGGGGTCGACCGATACCGACATGCAGCGCACCCTGTGGGTGAGTGATGACGCCGAGCAGCAGCGCATTCGCGGATTTGGCGAGCAGTTTAAGCTGGGCATTCCGCTCGGCAAAATTGCGCGACCGCCTGAAATTGCCAACACCATTCTGTTCCTCGCCTCGGATCTGGCCAGCCACATCACGCTGCAGGATATTGTGGTCGACGGCGGCTCAACCCTGGGGGCGTAGATGATCTGGAAACGTCATATGTCCCTTGAAGAGCTAAACGCCACCAGCCTGAATACGATGGTGGCGCATCTTGGGATGGTTTACACCCGCATCGGTGACGACACCCTCGAAGCCGAAATGCCGGTGGATGCGCGGACGCATCAGCCGTTTGGCCTGCTGCACGGTGGTGCTTCGGCGGCGCTGGCGGAGACGCTCGGCTCGATGGCCGGTTTTCTGATGACCCGCGACGGGCAAAACGTGGTGGGGACGGAGCTGAATGCGACCCATCACCGTGCCGTGTCGCAGGGCAAAGTGCGCGGCGTGTGTCAGCCGTTGCACCTGGGGCGTCAAAATCAAAGCTGGGAGATCGTGGTGTTCGACGAGCAGGGACGGCGGTGCTGTACCTGTCGGTTGAGTACGATGGTGTTGGGGTAGGTTTGGTGCCCGCGTGTTTGTCGGGTGGCGGCTGCGCCTTACCCGGCCTACAAAATCCCCGAATGTCGGCCCGGTAAGGCGCAGCCGCCACCGGGCAATATGTCCGCCCGAAGTTTGTAGGCCCGGTAAGCGTTAGCGCCACCGGGCAATGCCTCCGCGAAAGTGATCTACGTAACACAGTCACGTAAATATCTGGTTTGACCACGCATTATTGAGTTTCAAAGTTGTTAAATTTTAAGCCGTGATCTAGAAACAAAATGTAACATCTCACTGTTTCACGCTAACGGATATCAACTATGAACAACTCAGGGAAATACCTCATCTGGGCAGTGCTCTCCGTTGTGGGCGCATTTGCTCTGGGCTTTATCGCCCTCAATCGTGGTGAACAGATCAATGCGCTATGGATTGTCGTCGCTTCCGTCTGCATTTATCTGATCGCGTATCGTTTTTATGGTCGCTTTATTGCCGACAAAGTCCTGGCGGTGGATGCCACGCGTATGACGCCTGCGGTTCGTCATAACGACGGGCTGGACTACGTACCAACGGATAAAAAAGTGCTGTTCGGTCACCACTTTGCGGCGATCGCCGGAGCGGGGCCGTTAGTCGGGCCGGTGCTGGCCGCGCAGATGGGCTATCTGCCTGGGATGATCTGGATCCTCGCGGGCGTGGTGCTGGCCGGGGCGGTGCAGGACTTCATGGTGCTGTTTGTCTCCACCCGCCGCGACGGGCGCTCGCTCGGTGAGCTGGTGAAAGAGGAGATGGGCGCAACGGCCGGGGTGATTGCGCTGATTGCCACCTTTATGATCATGGTGATCATTCTGGCGGTGCTGGCGATGATCGTAGTGAAAGCCCTGACCCACAGCCCGTGGGGCACTTACACCGTGGCCTTTACTATCCCGCTGGCGATTTTCATGGGGATCTACATTCGCTACATCCGCCCTGGGCGCATTGGTGAAGTGTCGGTCATTGGCCTGTTCTTCCTGGTGTTCGCGATTATCTCCGGTGGCTGGGTGGCGGAAAGCCCGACCTGGGCGCCGTACTTTGACTTTACCGGCGTGCAGCTGACCTGGATGCTGGTGGGCTACGGTTTTGTCGCGGCAGTCTTGCCGGTCTGGCTGCTGCTGGCTCCACGCGATTACCTCTCTACCTTCCTGAAAATCGGCACTATCGTTGGTCTGGCGATCGGTATTCTGATTATGCGCCCGACCCTGACGATGCCTGCCCTGACCAAATTCATCGACGGTACTGGCCCGGTCTGGACCGGCAACCTGTTCCCGTTCCTGTTTATTACCATTGCCTGCGGTGCGGTGTCGGGCTTCCACGCGCTGATTGCTTCCGGGACTACGCCCAAAATGCTGGCCAATGAAAATCAGGCCTGCCTGATTGGCTACGGCGGCATGCTGATGGAGTCTTTCGTGGCGATCATGGCGCTGGTCTCGGCCTGCATCATCGATCCGGGCGTGTACTTTGCGATGAACAGCCCGATGGCGGTGCTGGCTCCGGCGGGTACTGTTGATGTGGTGGCCTCTGCGGCGCAGGTGGTGAGCGGCTGGGGCTTCGCGATTACCCCGGAAACCCTGACCCACATTGCGAACGAAGTGGGCGAGCAGTCGATCATCTCCCGTGCGGGCGGTGCGCCAACGCTGGCGGTAGGGATGGCGTACATCCTGCACGGCGCGCTCGGCGGGCTGATGGATGTGTCGTTCTGGTATCACTTTGCGATTCTGTTTGAAGCGCTGTTTATCCTGACGGCGGTGGATGCCGGGACGCGTGCGGCGCGCTTTATGCTGCAAGATCTGCTGGGGGTGATTTCACCGAACCTCAAGCGCACCGATTCGCTGCCTGCCAACCTATTGGCGACGGCGCTGTGCGTGCTGGCGTGGGGCTATTTCCTGCATCAGGGCGTGGTGGACCCGCTGGGTGGGATCAATACCCTGTGGCCGCTGTTTGGTATCGCTAACCAGATGCTGGCGGGAATGGCGCTGATGCTTTGCGCGGTGGTGCTGTTTAAAATGAAGCGCCAACGTTATGCGTGGGTAGCACTGGTGCCAACGGCGTGGCTGCTGATCTGTACGCTCACCGCGGGCTGGCAGAAAGCGTTTAGTCCGGACAACAAAGTCGGCTTCCTTGCGATTGCCAATAAGTTCCAGGCGATGATCGACAGCGGTAAGATCCCGGCGCAGTACACCGAGTCGCAGCTGTCACAACTGGTATTTAACAACCGTCTGGATGCCGGGTTGACCGTCTTCTTTATGGTGGTGGTTGTGGTGCTGGCGTTGTACTCTCTGAAGACCGCCCTGGCGGCGCTGAAAGAAGACAAGCCGACTGCGAAAGAGACCCCGTACGAGCCGATGCCGCAAAATCTGGAAGAGATTGTGACGCAGGCGAAAGGGGCGCATTAACAAAACCATGCCGGGTGGCGCTAGCGCTTACCCGGCCTACGCTTCTTATCCCCCTCTCCCTTTGGGAGAGGGCTGCGGTGAGGGGACAACACGAGAATCAACCATGTTCGATACCTTATCCAAAGCAGGAAAATACCTCGGCCAGGCGGCCAAAATGATGATCGGTGTTCCGGATTACGACAACTATGTCGAACACATGCGCGTCACCCATCCAGACCAGACGCCGATGACTTACGAGGCGTTTTTCCGCGATCGTCAGGACGCCCGTTACGGCAGAAAAGGTGGGCCGAAGTGCTGTTAACCCTCTTTTGGGAGATAAAGGCTAATTTGTTCCTGGGTGCAGCCGTAAATGGCGGCCAGTTTTTCACGGGTACGTTTTTGCGGGCGGGAGTCCAGCGCTTCGAGCTGGGAAACGGCGGACTGGCTGATGCCCAGTTTGTCGGCCACTTCCTGTTGGGATAAGCCGCGCAGGATACGCCATGCAGCCTGCAGACTGACGTTTTCGTGATGCATGACGTCGCAAACGTCACCCGGCAAGATGACATTATCGTAGATATCATGTTCGCACTCGATATCTTCTAAATCCGCATCCGTCTCATCATCAAGTTCAGACAACTGAAGACACATACGAAAGTATTCGTTATAGGGGATAACCACGAACTGGGTTGTTCCTTCGTCATCCTTAATTAGTTGAACAGCCATACGGCATAATCTCCTCATGCAGATAAGTGGTTGAGGTTCTTCGCTTAACGGAGATGACCAGGCACTCGTCGCACGCTTCGCCTCTCATGGTGAAAATAATCCTGTAATTGCCCACCCTCAGGCGGTAGTGATTTTCCGATATCGTGAGTTTTCTTATGTCCGGACGTGGGGCCGATCGATCGTTGAATTCAGAGAACTTACGAAGAATGCGTTCCTTCATATGAGGCTCAACTCTGGCTAACTCCCTTTCCGCGCTTTTTGACCAACAGATCGATTTAATTCTACGCACTCTACACCCCCACACTTTATAAGGAAATAATAAGGCTATTAGACAAATTCCTAATTTCTTATGCGGCACTGTAGAGCTCAGGATTTCACAGCGAAAGAGGCAAAACGAAGGGTGTCGAGGCGGCTCGAAAGCGCCTCTGTCAGGCGACAGAGGCGTGCAAAAAATGTGGAAGCAGGCTTCAGGCGTTTAAGCCGCCGTCCACGTCCAGACCGGTGCCAGAGATTTGCCCGGCGGCAGGGCTTGCGAGGAAGGTCACCGCCGCCGCGATATCTTCCGGCTGGCCGTAATGACCGGTGGCAATCAGCTGGCGCTGGGAGTCGGCCTGCTCGCCATCTTCCGGGTTCATGTCGCTGTTGGTTGGGCCGGGATGGACCAGATTAACGGTGATCCCGCGCGGCCCCAGATCGCGGGCCAGACCTCTGGTGAGAGAGTTAAGGGCAGATTTGGTCATCGAGTAGACGGAGATTCCGGGCTGGGCGACGCGGTTGGCGAGACAGCTGCCAATGTTAATGATGCGCCCGCCGTCAGACAGATGGACTAATGCAGCCTGGGTAGCGATGACCACACCGCGGATGTTGACGTTGATCAGGGCATCGATGTCCGCCAGCGTCATGGACTCCAGCGGGCCGCCGCGCGCAATCCCGGCGTTATTGACCAGAATATCCAGCCCGCCCAATGTTCGCGCGGCCTGCGTCACGGCATCCTGAATGGCCTGTGCGCTGGCGCTGTCGGCCTGAATCGCCTCGCTGTGACGCCCAAGTGCGGCTATCTCATCGGCGACGGCCTGGGCTTTATCAGCGGATTTTTCATACGTAATAACCACGTCAGCCCCCGCCTGGGCCAACGACAGCGCGATGGCACGCCCCAAACCACGACTGGCGCCGGTAACCAGCGCCTTCTTACCCGTTAAATCAATCTGCATGATGACCTCGTTGCGAGAGTGGTGAGAATCATCATTAGGTATAGACGGTCGAGGCGATTAACGGCTGAAGTTTTCCACCTTCACCAGCGCAGCGTAAAGCGTCTCTGGCGTGAGGGTGACCGGGAGGAAGTGAATCGACTCCACCGGGCGCAGCGTATGGGCGATCACCCTGTCCAGCTCAGCGCGATTAGTGATATCCACGTCAAGTTCACGAAGCGTAGTTGGCAGATGAAAACGCTGATATGCGGCAATTAACTGCGCAAGAACATCGTCCTGACCGAGCAGGGCGCTTTGCACCAGAATGCCGTAAGCGACTTTGGTGCCGTGCAGGAATTTCTCAGTCTGTGGCAGCACCGTTAACCCGTTGTGCACCGCATGCGCCGCCGCCACGCGGGTGTAGCGCTCACCCAGCCCGCCGACCATTCCGCCACCGGCGATAATGGCGTCGACCACATCGCGAAACGCCTGAGTTTGTTCGCCACGATCCTGATCCGCCAGCGCCTGTTCGCTGCTCTCCAGCAATACGTCGCGGATCGCCAGTGCGCCGTTGATGCCGAGCCGCACCGTCAGAGACAGTTCTTCCGGTTTCGGCGCCAGCACCACCGCTTCGTACCATTTCGCCAGCGTATCGCCGATGCCCGCCAGCAGATATTCCGCCGGGGCGTTGAGGATAATTTGCGGCTCGACCAGCACCAGGAAATTGGCGTCATCGAAAATCTCAAACTGTAATGCCTGACCGGCGTCGTTGTACCACACGGACAGCGGCGTCCACGCTGCGCAGGTGGCAGCGATGGTTGGAATACCGACGAACGGTGCACCGAGTCGACGCGCCACCGCTTTGACGGTGTCGAGCACCGCGCCGCCGCCAACGCCGATCACCACGCTAATGTCCGAACCCGATTCATTCACCAGATGCGTGACATCGCGCTCGCTGCAGTGGCCTTTAAACAGCAGATGCTTCGCGCCAGGCGCGTTGAAGCTTTCAGGCAGAAAAGGGCGTGCGCCTTCGATGGCGCGTTCGCCGTAAATCCACACCGCGCGGGAAAGCTGTTCCGGGGTGAAAAAATCACTCAGACGCGCGAGGCTGCCCGAGTGCGAAAAATAGTTTGCCGGGCCGGGTACGACGCGAATATCTGTGTTGCTCATAAGGGTGTCCTTTTTGCGAAGCGCTAACCTGATGTTATGTCTGGACATCCGGATGGCTAATAATATTTCGCTTTATCTTATGCCTTTTCACTCATTGCCAGTCAACCCCAGC
Organism: Lelliottia sp. 7254-16; assembly: GCF_002922995.1. Lineage (NCBI taxonomy): Bacteria > Pseudomonadati > Pseudomonadota > Gammaproteobacteria > Enterobacterales > Enterobacteriaceae > Lelliottia > Lelliottia sp. 7254-16. The sequence goes on along the minus strand of NZ_PQVS01000008.1, from coordinate 62,838 downwards.
TGTGAAAAATTCAATAAATCAAAATATTAAATGAGAAGGAATGACAGCGGATGGGTTCCAGTCGCCTTGAGATGCGTGGTATCAGCCTGGCCTTTTCGGGGTTTCAGGCACTGTCGCGCGTAGATTTCACGCTTACGGGCGGTTCCGTCCATGCGCTGACGGGGGCAAACGGGGCCGGAAAGTCGACGCTGATGGCGGTGCTGTGCGGCACGCATGACCATTACGAGGGTGAAATCAGCATTAACAATCAGCCGGTGGGTATCCGCGAACCGCTGGATGCCAAACTGCTGGGTATTCATCTGGTGCAGCAGGAAGTCGATGTGGCGCTGATTCCTGGCTTAAGCATCGCCGAAAACATCATGCTCGATAATCTGGCGCAGCCGGGTCATCGCTATCGCTGGCGTGCGATTCGCGAACAGGCGCAGCAGGCCCTGGCGCAGCTGGATATTTCCCTCAACGTTCGTCGTTCCATCGACAGCTGCACTCTCGCCGAAAAGCAGCAAATTCTGCTGGCGCGGGCCCTGTCGCACCACTGCCGTTTTCTGATTCTGGATGAACCCACCGCGCCGCTGGATGCCCACGAAAGCGAGCGCCTGTTTGCGGTCGTCAAGCGCCTGCAACAGCAGGGGATCGGCGTGGTGTTTATCTCGCACCGCATTCATGAGCTGAAAGCGATTTGCGACACCTTAACGGTGCTGCGCGACGGTAAGCTGATTGAGTCCGGTCCGATGGCAGCGCTTTCTGGTGAAGCCATCGTCGAGAAGATGCTCGGCCACGAGCTGAGCGATATCTACCCGCCTGCACGCCCAAAGCACAGCGACGAAACCCTGCTGCGCGTGGAAGGGCTGCACGATGAAACGCTGCTGAAAGATATCTCCCTGCACCTGCACAAAGGCGAAATTCTCGGTATCGCTGGGCTAGCCGGGGCCGGGAAAACGGAACTGTGCAAGGCGCTGTTTGGCGCGTCGAAAAGCCGTGTGGACAGCGGAGAACTGAATCATCAGGCATGGAAACCGCGTGACCCGGCAGATTCAGTGATGCGCGGGCTGGCACTGGTGCCGGAAGAGCGGCGCAAAGAGGGCATTTTTATCGACGAACCGGTGAGCATGAACCTTGCGGTGAGTGCGGATAACAGCTTCTCGCGCTGGAGCCTGTTTGGCCATCGTCAGGCGTGGCGCTGGGCCGAGGAAGTGATCGCTCGCGTTGGCGTGCGGGCGCGCGGGCCGGGGCAGGTTCTGCGTCGTTTGTCGGGCGGGAATCAGCAGAAAGTGGCAATTGGCAAATGGCTGCGTGGCAACGCCAGCGTGCTGATTTTCGATGAGCCGACCAAAGGCGTGGACGTGAAAGCCAAAACCGATCTGTTCCAGCTGATCGACGGTCTGGCGCGTGAAGGCAAAGGGGTGATTTACGCCTCCGGCGAGTTTGCCGAGCTGGTGGGATTGTGCGACCGCATCTGCGTGCTGTGGGACGGCAAGATCGTGGCAGAAATCGCCGGGGCCGAGGCCCGCGAAGAGACATTACTTTATTATTCAACCGGAGGTACGGCGTCGTGAGCAAGGCCCTTTCAGTGAATGCGACGGCGTCGGGCCGTCAGCAGTTTTTCGATTTTCTCTACAAATGGGGCATGTTGCTGACCGTGGTCGCGCTGGTGGCGATTTTTGGTATCGCGTCGGACAACTTCCTCGATCCGTTCAACATCATCAACATTTTGCGTTCCATCGCCATCGTGACGGTGATTGCGATTGGGGTGTCGATTTCCCTGACCGTCGGCGGGTTTGATCTCTCCGTCGGTTCGACGGCGTCGCTGGCAAATGCGCTGGTGATTTCGCTGTTCGTCTGGCATGGCTTTGGGACGACCGAGTCGATTCTGATCACCCTCGCGCTCTGTACGCTGGTCGGGCTGTTTAACGCCTTTCTGATTGTCATCCTGCGCATTCCGGACATGCTGGCGACGCTCGCCAGTCTGTTTGTGATTCAGGGCGTGGCGATGACCTACAGCTACGGTGGCTCCATTACCGAAAACATGGTGCTGCCGAGCGGCGACATGGCGGAAGGGACCATTCCAGCGGCGTTTGGCCTGCTCGGCCAGGTGCCGACGATTGTGATTATCATGCTGGTGGTGACGGTGCTGGCACAGTTGGGACTGTCGCTGACCACGCACGGGCGGCGCATGTACGCCATCGGCGGCAATCCTGAAGCGGCGCGGTTGTCCGGCATTCGCACCACGCGTTACAAAGTGGCGGCGTATGTGATTGCTTCTTTGCTGGCCGGGTTAGGCGGAATTTTGCTGGCGTCACGCATTGGATCGTCACAGGTGAATGCGGGCGGTGGGTATCTGATGGACGCGGTGGCCGCGGCGTGGATTGGTTTTTCGCTGGCGGGTTCCGGCAAGCCAAATGCGCTGGGGACGCTGGTCGGGGCGGTGATTTTAGGCGTGCTCTCCAACGGGCTGGTGATGCTCTCGGTGCCGTATTACGCGATGGACATTATAAAAGGGCTGGTGCTGGCAGTGGCGCTGGCGATTACCTACATACAAAAACGTTAAAAACTTAACAACACAACGGGATAACAAAATGAAAAAAATAGCACTCTCTTTGGTGGCGCTGGGATTACTGACGGCATTGCCTGGCTACGCTGCGACGCCTGCGCCGGTTCCGGCGGCGATTGCTAACCACGAAGGCCCGATTCGCATTGCGGTGATTCGTAACCTCGGTTCTGATGACAACACCACCCAGTTTGTCTCGGGCGCGATTCAGGAAGGGAAAAAGCTCGGCTTTAAAGTCAGCACCTTCTTAAGCAACGGCGACGACGCCAAATTCCAGGATTTCGTTAACCAGGCCATCAGCCAGAAATATGACGGAATCATCCTTTCTCAGGGCCGCGATCCGTACTCCACGGCGCTGGTGAAAAAAGCCGTCGATGCCGGGATCAAAGTGGCGGTGTTCGATACCGCCGTCAACGGTGAAATTCCGGGCGTGACCGTCACCCAGCAGGACGACGCCTCTCTGACCAACCTGTCGTTCGGCCAGCTGGCGAAAGATTTCAACGGCAAAGCCAACATCATCAAGCTGTGGGTTGCGGGCTTCCCACCGATGGAGCGTCGCCAGGCGGCGTATCAGGAGCTGCAAAAGCAGTATCCTGGCATCAAAGAGCTGGAGTCGATTGGCGCGGTGTCATCTGACGTGCAGGGCGATACGGCGAACAAAGTCGGCGCAGTGCTGGCGAAATACCCGAAAGGCCAGATTGACGCGATCTGGGGAACCTGGGATGCCTTCAGCCAGGGCGCTTATAAGGCGCTGAAAGAGAACGGTCGCACCGAGATCAAACTCTACAGCATTGATATTTCCAACCAGGATTTGCAGCTGATGCGCGAATCCGGCAGCCCGTGGAAAGTGAGCGTGGCGGTTGATCCGAAGCTGATTGGCGCGACTAACGTGCGTCTGATCGCCAATAAGATCGCGGGCGAAACCACGCCTGCGACCTACGACTTTAAAGCAGCAGCCATTCCACAGGCGTTGCTGGCGGCCCAGCCGGGCGCGGTCAACGTGGCGTCGCTCGGGAAAATCATTCCGGGCTGGGGCCAGACCGAAGATTTTATCGCGCCGTGGTTTGCGACGCTCGAAGCCAAGAGCAAATAACATTGCCTAATGGGGAGTGCGGCCTGTTGCCCTCACCCCCAACCCTCTCCCACAGGGAGAGGGGGAAATGACCGGGAACAAATATGACAACGGAATTACCTCGCCCCGACTACACCCGCAATATGCGGCTGATTGGTCACAGCGATCAGGGCGGTCGCCCGGACGGCGTGCAGCTGATGGTGCATCGTGGTTTTGCCTATATCGGCCATATGGTGTCGCAGGGCTTTTCCATCGTCGACGTGCGCGACCCGAAAAATCCAAAAGCGGCGGGCTATGTGCCTGCGCCGCCGGGTACCTGGAATGTGCATCTCCAGGCGCATGACGATCTGCTGTTGGTGATCAATGCCCGCGATCTGTTTGCCGACGCCCGTTTTGCCGACGAAAAGGTCTACTACACCCGCCAGGTGGGGCACACCGTCAGCGACGTGCAGGACAAAGGCTGGAGCGCGGGGCTGCGGATTTTTGATATCTCCACGCCGGACAAACCGCGTGAAATCAGCTTCCTGTCCCTCGACGGGATCGGTATTCACCGCATCTGGTACGTCGGTGGGCGCTGGGCCTATGTCTCGGCGCTGATCGACGGTTTTACCGACTACATTTTCCTGACCATCGATCTGGCCGATCCGCGCAAACCGGAAGTGGCGGGCCGCTGGTGGTTACCGGGGATGAATCAGGCGGCAGGCGAACAACCGACATGGCCGGAAGGCAAACGCTACGCCCTGCACCATGCGATTATCGCGGGCGATACCGCCTACGGCAGTTGGCGCGACGGCGGTTTGACCCTGCTCGATGTGAAAGACAGAACGCAGCCGAAGCTGATTAGCCATCGCAACTGGAGCCCGCCGTTTGGCGGCGGAACGCACACCGCGCTGCCGCTGCCGGACCGGGATCTGCTGGTGGTGCTGGATGAAGCGGTGCTTGATAATCAGGAAGACGGTGAAAAGCTGATCTGGCTGTTCGACATCCGTGAGCCGTCGAACCCGGTCAGTATTTCGACCTTCCCGCAGCCCGATGAAACGGACTATGTGGCAAAAGGGGCGCACTTTGGGCCGCACAATTTGCACGAAAACCGGCCAGGGAGTTTTATCAGCTCTACGCTGATTTTCGCGACCTACCAGAATGCGGGCGTGCGCGCGTACGATATTTCGAACCCGTACCGCCCGGTGGAAAGCGGTGCGCTGGTGCCCGCCGCGCCGGCAAAAATGATGGACACACGCCCGAATCGCCCGCAGGTGATTCAGTCATGCGATGTGTTCGTGGACGCGCAGGGGATTATTTACAGCACCGATTACAACGGTGGGTTGTCGGTGATTGAGTATTTGGGATAGGTGCATTAATCTCCCTCTCCCTGTGGGAGAGGGTTGGGGTGAGGGCAACAAACCGCACTCAACTATACTGACGCACCCGTGCCACTAACTCCTCGGCGCTGTCGATACGGTCGGCAATCACAATCAACGCTTTACCGAGGGTAATGGCATGGCGCAGGCATTCGTGGCGCATTGCCTCGTCGGCGATGGTGTCGATATCCGCCACGTGCGACAGCCCTACACTGCGGCGGATCAGCTCCGTACCGCAAAAACCAATCGCATCGGTCCAGACTTTTTTCAGAAACTCAGAGGCATAGCCCGGCGCGCTCAGGGCCGCATCTCGGGTCTTCTCGCGCGCCAGCGCCTGGAAGCGTTCTGCGAAAGTGTTCCACAGCTCCTGAATATCCGTCAGACGTTGCTCGCGGGCGGCAGCCGCATCACGAATGCCCAGATGGCCCGGCAGACCGCAGAAGTTCAGCAACAGATTGCCGATGGCGGTACCGATATCGAACCCAATTGGGCCGTAATAGCCGAACTCGGCGTCAATCGCCTTCAGGCTGCCGTCAGCAACAAAAATTGAGCCGCTGTGAATGTCGCCGTGCAGCAGGGCTTCGGCCTGCGAGAAGAAGCGGTGCTTGAGCGACGCGACAGCGACTTTTAGTCGATCGTCATTTCGCAGGGCGGCTACGTCTGCTTCCAGCTCAGCCGGATAGTTATTGCGCTCGTGGATCTGGTACGGATCGTTGAAAAACAGATCTTCAGTGATCTCGCACATCTCCGGGTTAATGTACTTCGCCACCTGCGCTTTTTTAGCGTGCGGGTGCAGGTAAAAATCGCTGGTGTGGAACAGGGTGTGGGCCAGATATTCCCCCAGCTGACGTGAAGCCTGTGGGTAATACGCCCCGCTAATCAGCTCGCCGCGCCAGATTTTATGGCTGGAGAGATCTTCCATCACCATCACCGCCAGCTCCGGGTCAAAGTGGTGGATTTTGACCGTATGCTGCGGGCTGTGCTGATAGTGCTCGACCAGGGTCTGCGCTTCAAGACGGGCGCGATCCAGCGTCAGCGGCCAGGACTCGCCGACGCAGCGCACATAGGGCAGCGCCTGTTTGACGATGATGCGGCTCACGCCCTCGGCATCAAAAATTTTAAACACCAGATTGAGGTTGCCGTCGCCCACTTCCTGCGCCTCCACCAGCGATGATGGGTTATCGAGGCCGCCAAACTGCTTTGCATATTCCACGGCATCCTGGGCGGTAAAGGTACGGTATTGCGACATTGCCTGTTCCTCATCAGTTCTGGTAATAAAGACATTTAGACGTCTATACATCTGAATTTTATCCTGACACAATGTGATACAACAACGCAACAGAGAATTAACGACATGCAGAAATTACAGACGACCAGCCTGCGGGTGGCGGATAATCAGCTATTTATTCTCGACCAACAGGCGCTTCCGCAGGAGAAACGCTGGCTGGACGCTTCAACGGTAGAGGCGCTGGTCGGCCACATTCACGCGCTCAGAGTGCGCGGCGCGCCGCTGATCGGGCTGTCTGCCAGTCTGTTGCTGGCACTGTTGGGCGAGTCCGGGAAAAGCCGCGATGAACTGGCTGAATCACTGGAAACCCTGCGCGCGTCACGTCCGACCGCGGTGAATTTGATGAACAATCTCGACCGCATGAAGGTGGCGCTGTGGCAGGAGGATTTTGTTCCCGCTTTGACGGCAGAAGCGCTGCGTCTGATTGAGGAAGACAAACAGCTCTGCGACGCCATCGCCCGCGCGGGGAGCGAACTGGTCAAACCGGGAAGCCGTCTGCTGACCCACTGCAACACCGGTGGCCTGGCGACGGCGGGCGTCGGCACCGCGCTGGGGGTGATTGCGATTGCGCATCAGCAGGGCAAAATCGCCAATGTCTGGGTGGATGAAACGCGTCCGCTATTGCAGGGCGGCAGGCTGACCGCCTGGGAACTGGGTGAGCTGGGCGTGCCGTATCAGCTGATCACCGATTCTATGGCCGCCAGCCTGATGGCGAAAGGGCAAGTGGATGCGGTGTGGGTCGGGGCGGATCGCATTGCCGCCAACGGCGATGTGGCGAACAAAATCGGGACTTACTCTCTGGCGGTGCTGGCGAAATTCCACGGTATTCCGTTCTACGTTGCGGCCCCGCAAACCACGCTCGATCCAAACTGTCCGAACGGTGAGGCGATCCCGATTGAGCAGCGTGCCGCCAGCGAAGTGACGGGCGTCGCCGGGAGTTTTGGCGCGGTGCAGTGGGCTCCGGAAGAGGCGAAAGTCTACAATCCGGCGTTTGACGTTACGCCTGCGGCGTTGATCAGCGGCTGGGTACTGGATACGGGCGTGGTGTGGCCGCACGAGGTGGCAGCAGGGAAATTCGCCTGAGTCCGGCTATCCTTTAAGGGCCTTCCCCGAAGAGGATCAAACCGTGACGCTCAATCCTGATACTGACTTAAAACTGGAACGCGTGGTGAATGCGCCACGCGACCTGCTGTGGCTGTGCTGGACAACGCCCGAGCACATCAAACAGTTCTTCATTCCTGTTCCCCATAAAGTGACCGAGTGTGACCTCGACCTGCGCGTAGGCGGGCGTTTTAACACGGTGTTTGAGGTGGACGGCCAACGGATGGACAACAAAGGCGTCTTTCTGGAGATCGAACCGGGTAAGAAACTGGTCTTTACCGATGGCTACACAGAAGGCTGGAAACCCGCCGAACACCCGTTCATGACCGCCATTTTGCTGCTGGAAGATGTGGGAGAAGGGCAAACGCGGTATACCGCCATTGCACGTCATCCCACGGCGGAAATCCGCGAGCGGCATGAGAAGATGGGCTTCCATGAAGGCTGGGGGATTGTGTTGGACCAGCTGGTGGTTTACGCGAACGGGTTGCCGCGGTCGCTGTAAAAAAGCCGGGTGGCGCTAGCGCTTACCCGGCCTACGGGATCGGAGATTGAATACACCGTGTGGCGTAGCCGCCACCCGACACTGTTTTTAAGCCAGGCGCGGATAGCCGTCCGCAATCTCACTCCCGGTAAACTGTGCCACCCATCCTTCGGGGTTATCGAAAATGCGGATCGCGGTAAAGTTCGGCTCAGAACCCATATCAAACCAGTGCGGCGTTCCGGCGGGGACGGAGATGAGATCGTTTTTCTCGCACAGCACCTGATAAACCTGGTCTTCGATGTGCAGACAGAACAGCCCGGCGCCCTCGACGAAGAAACGCACTTCATCTTCGCCGTGAGTATGCTCGTTGAGAAACTTGGCGCGCAGCGCCTCTTTCTGCGGGTTATCCGCGCGCAGGCTGATCACATCCCAGCTCTGATAGCCTTTCTCCGCCACCAGTTTATCGATCGCATGTTGATACGCATCGATCACCGTCTCCGGCGCAGGATCGTGGCCTAAATCGCGATCGGCTTCCCAGCGTTCAAAGCGCACGCCGCGGGCGTTGAGCTTTTCAGCGATTTCGTCCGCGTGTGTACTGTGCCACAGCGGGGTACGGGTGTCGGTGTCGGAATAAAGGGTCAATGCGCTCATGAAGGGATCTGCTCCGGATTAATCTCGTCGAATCGATGTATTTGATGGTGGTGGCTTGCGCCATCCTCATCACCGCGAATCAATTGCAGGGTACGAAAACCTGCCTGTTCAGCGGCGTCCAGCTCCTGGTGAATGTCTGAGAGGAACAGGATTTGCGACGGGGCGATGCCGGTTTGCGCGGCAATGTTGGCGTAAGATTGCACTTCGCGCTTCGCACCCACATGGGTATCAAAATATCCGCTGAACAAATGAGTAATATCACCTTCGTCGCTGTAGCCAAATAACAGTTTCTGCGCCGCCACTGAGCCAGAGGAATAAACATAGAGATCAATGTTTTGCGACTTCCATTTTTCCAGTGCAGGCAGAACATCCGGGTAGAGATGGCCGGTGAAATCACCGTTAACGTAACCGTCCTGCCAGATTATCCCTTGCAGGGCTTTTAGCGCGGTGGATTTGCGGTCTTCATCCATAAACGTAAACAACGTGTCGATAAGCGTGCTTACGCTGGCGTTCGGCTCACTGATTTCATCACGCAGGTTGTCCAGAATGGATTTCACCGGTTCGGCGTACTGCTGGGCGGTAACAAACGCCGCCAGCCGCTCGCGCGCGTAGGGGAATAACACATTGTGAACAAAACGAATATCGCTGGTGGTCCCTTCAATATCCGTCACTATCGCGCGAATCATAATCTCTCCAGTTGTCGTAAACGCATTTCGCATTCAAATAAGAATTCAAGGCCTTCAAGGTGACGGCGGGCTTCGGCCACATCGCGTCCCCAGCAGGTTAAGCCATGACCGCGCAGAAGAAAACCATAATTAAGCGGGCGTTCCTGCGCGTAATGGGCGATTCGTGAGGCGAGGGCGTCAATGTCCTGATCGTTGTCGAACACCGGAATGGTGAGCGTATCCAGATGGGTAGTCTGTCCGCTGAGGGACTTTTGCATCTCAAAACCGCTGATCGACAGTTCAGGCGTCTTCGTCAGACGCGACAGCACCGTCGCGTTGACGGTGTGAACGTGCAGCACCGCGTTGGCCTGCGGAAACAGGCGATAAATTAGCGTGTGCAGGCCCGTTTCCGCCGAGGGTTTGCGCCCGGAAGGCGCGCGGTTGGTCGCAATCTCCACTTGCAGAAAATCGTCCGTGGTCAGGCTGCCCTTGTCTTTACCGGATTCGCTAAGCCAACACAGCGCATCGTCCTGACGTACGGACATGTTACCGCCGGTTGCGGGCGCCCAGCCTTTTGCGCCAATCCAGCGGCAGGCGTCGACGAGCTGTGTGAGTTGCAGGTGGTGTGTCATTTCCTTTTACCCTCTCGGCCAGGAATATTCATATGGTATAGACGTCTAAGCGTCTTGATTGCCAAAGACTAACATCGTGTTATAGTGTCAGCAACATAAGTATTACACGCAGGCGCGATACCATGAGCAATAACCCGTTGATTCCTCAGAGCAAACTTCCTAATTTGGGTACGACTATCTTTACGCAAATGAGCGCCCTGGCTCAGCAGCACAACGCCATTAATCTTTCGCAGGGATTCCCGGATTTTGATGGGCCAGGGTATTTGCAGGAAAGGCTGGCTTACCACGTTGCGATGGGTGCGAATCAGTATGCGCCGATGACGGGCGCACTGCCGCTGCGGGAAGCGATCGCCGATAAAACGCGGGAACTGTATGGCTACAAGCCGGATGCTAACAGTGAAGTCACCGTGACGGCGGGCGCGACGGAAGCGTTGTATGCAGCGATTACCGCGCTGGTGCGTACCGGCGACGAGGTGATTTGCTTCGACCCAAGTTATGACAGCTATGCGCCAGCGATTGAACTCTCCGGCGGAGTGGTAAAACGTGTGGCGCTTCAGCCGCCGCATTTTCGCCCTGACTGGCAGGCGTTTGCCGCGTTGCTGAGCGACAAAACCCGTCTGGTAATCCTGAATACCCCGCACAATCCGTCAGCGACCGTCTGGCGCAAAGCGGATTTCGCCGCCCTGTGGCAGGCGATTGCCGAGCGTGAAATCTATGTACTGAGTGACGAAGTGTACGAACACATCTGTTTTGCCGAAGAAGGGCATGCCAGCGTGCTCGCCCATCCGCAGCTGCGTGAACGGGCGATTGCGGTGTCGTCATTTGGTAAGACCTACCATATGACCGGCTGGAAAGTGGGTTATTGCGTGGCGCCTGCCGCGATCAGCGCGGAGCTGCGCAAGGTTCATCAATATCTGACCTTTGCAGTGAATACCCCGGCGCAGTTGGCGCTGGCGGATATGCTCCGCGCCGAGCCGGAACACTATCGGGAGTTACCGGAATTTTATCGTGCGCGCCGCGATCTGTTTGTGAATGCGCTCAGCAGCAGCCGACTGGAAATTCTGCCGTGCGAAGGGACCTACTTTTTACTGGCAGATTACAGCGCGATTTCCAGTCTGGATGACGTGAGTTTTTGCCAGTGGCTGACCAAAGAGGCAGGCGTTGCCGCCATTCCATTATCAGTATTTTGCGCCGATCCGTTCCCGCACAAACTGATTCGTCTCTGTTTTGCGAAGCAGGAATCGACGCTGTTAGCGGCTGCCGAGCGCCTTAACACACTGTAGTTATTTCACGGTCCAGGCTTCTGAATAACGACGGTCTGCAAACAGTTCCAGCAGGCCGTTGATTTGCTTCAGGCGCAGCACTTCATCGCTGTCCATCCCTAGCTCCTTGCCGATCTTCTCATCGTCCCATCCCAGCAATACCAGTTCGCGGATAATCTCCGACATGGAGTTGATTTGATGGCGACCGCGTGCACGGTTATGCCGGATAGTCGACGCCATTCGGTCGAACTTTTCCTGCCGCTCTTTACGCAGACAGGTGACGGGCAAATAGCCTTTCAGCTGGCGCTTCAGCGCTGCCCGATGGGTACCAATTTCATGCCGGTGAAAGCCATCCACGATGACATAATGATGCGGGCAGTTTTCACTCACCAGGATGGGCTGCGTAAAACCATCCAGTTCCAGCGATTTGCTGAGCAGGCGTTTTTCTGGCGGTGCCACATTATTAGGGTTGTAATCGTTGGCGGTGATCTCTTCTTGTTTTACCCAAAGTACACAGTCGACAGGCTGTTCACGAAAGGGGCTGAGTTCATGAATGGCTTGACGGAAAGAGTTGATGGCGGCAATTTTCTCATCTTCAGAAAGTGATTGCAGATAATGTTTCATTTCATGAATTAATCGCTGTTGCATAAAATTCCCCACTCCTGACGTTTGTTTTTCATTCGGTCGCTGTAGCGCTGGTAATGTTTAGGTTTATTTGGGCTAAATGATAATGCACGACACCAGTAATCATTATTAAGAAGCACCTTGCAAATTCTTCGCCAGGAGGGGATGTCTTTTGAACCAATATCCCCGGTCTGCGTATCGGGAATATTGTTTTCCCCGCGCTTTTGATACCAGTGTAAATAGACCGCAATTTTGTTGCGATAATGTTCCGCCGTCTTCTCTGGCATGCTGTCGAGTAATAACATGGCGTATTCTTGCCAGCAAAGATGCTCAGGTTTAAGGATTTTACGGTGGCCGTAGAAATGGTTGTCGTGGCCTGCGTAGATTCCTCCGCTTCTGACGCCGCTGACGCGTTCGCACATCGCCGCCCAGCGCTCAGGTTCGAGCACATGGTAGAGCCATAACCCCTGGCGCTGTTCCGGGCCAAAAGGTTCGCAAATACGCATATAGCGTAACGGAACACCGGCCTGATACATCAGGTTGTACAACGGGTTATAGCAACAGCCGCTTTTGGCAAACTAGGTCCAGATATCGGCTGTTTTCCAGTCATAGATTGGATACAGATACCAGGCGTGGCCGCCCGGCGCGATGGTGGTCCACGGCTTATCGTCCGCAAAGCGCTGTTTGCGCGCATTGGCTATGCTCAGAAAGCGGTTATAGGATTCATCAGCGCGAATGCCAATCATCACGGCCGCAGGGCGTTTTTGGGCGTACCAGTCGGAAAACGCTCTGACAAAGCATTCAAAGGTCATACCCTGCTGATAAAAATCAAAGTAAAGCGGGTCGGTGATGGCATCCGCAGGCGGCTGGCGGACCCAGTCAGTGCCGGGTTCCCAGCACTGCCACTCGGGTTGAAATTGTGACAGCGAATTTTGGGTGGTGAGTGGCAAAGCAACCCAATAAAATTGGTCGATCACGTCGTGATACTGTGCGCGCATGTTTTCGATGTGAGCAATAGTGCAGGAAAATTGCGCCTCCCAGTCGATAAATAATACGCTAATTTTGCGCTTCTGCTGGCGTGCGCGTTGTGCCGTAAGATGCAACATGATAGTGGAATCTTTTCCACCCGAAAAAGAGACGCAAACTTTAGATAAGTTTTCCAGTGTCCAGTCGATTCTCTCTATTGCCGCGTCGAGGACATCATGATTAAGGGGATATTTATAGATAGACATGTTTAACCTCGATATGGCTATTCGATGCCATAATAGGCCTTTAACTTAAATTAGCTTCTGATAATAAAGCAATTCTTCATAATGTGTAAAAAGAAAATCATGAGTGATTGATAATGGCCGGGTGTGGTTAGCGTGAACGCTGATTTGAACGGACGGTATTCGCGAGTTTTTTATTTTTACGAGGGGCTGCTTGAGTCGGGGAATAATAAACTGCATGAATGTTTAAAAATAAAATATCATTATTTTGTATTTTTAATGGTTAAATAAAATCGCGCCTTGTTCGGTCAAACCTATCACAGCCATAGACACGAATGCTCCTGCGGTGGATTGCTCAATGTGCGTCCGGGTGGTGTAATCGTTTCGCTGTTACAACCTGACTCAGGTGATGTAGAGCGCAACGCAACGCCAGCGCATGCTGGCACTGAATGACCTTGTAGGGAGTTCAGGTATCTGGGCCGCCCTCTGAGGCGGCCTTTTTACTTTTGGTCCCATCCAAAACGTTCACAACGATGTCTTGTTCGGGTTGTAAGGTATGGCTGATTGATTTGATACGGCAAACGCATTAGCCGCCTCGGCCAAAGTTCGTTACCTTACATCTCAACGACAACACGGAGGAAGTACAGATGTCTTTGATTAACACCAAAATTAAACCTTTCAAAAACCAGGCGTTCAAAAACGGTGAATTCGTTGAAGTGACCGAGAAAGATACCGAAGGTCGCTGGAGCGTATTCTTCTTCTATCCGGCTGACTTTACTTTCGTTTGCCCGACCGAACTGGGCGACGTAGCGGATCATTACGACGAACTGCAGAAACTGGGCGTAGACGTTTACTCCGTTTCTACCGATACCCACTTTACTCACAAAGCGTGGCACGGCAGCTCTGAAACCATCGCCAAAATCAAATACGCGATGATCGGCGACCCGACTGGCGCCCTGACCCGTAACTTCGAAAACATGCGTGAAGATGAAGGCCTGGCAGATCGTGCAACCTTCGTTGTTGACCCGCAGGGTATTATCCAGGCGATCGAAGTTACCGCTGAAGGTATCGGCCGTGATGCATCTGACCTGCTGCGTAAAATCAAAGCTGCGCAGTACGTGGCTTCTCACCCAGGTGAAGTGTGCCCGGCTAAGTGGAAAGAAGGCGAAGCAACGCTGGCTCCATCCCTGGACCTGGTTGGTAAGATTTAAGATTTTCAGGCGCTTTGAAGCCGGATGGCGCTACGCTTATCCGGCCTACAAGACCGGTCTACAAACGGGTGCAATACGCACCCGTTTTATTCCAAACCCCATGATGCAAGCCGCATTCAGGCCGCCCGCAAGGCAGCTTGCATGATGATGTTTTTTAAGCAGGAGATTAATGATGCTCGACACCAACATGAAAACCCAGCTCAAGGCCTACCTTGAGAAACTGACCAAACCTGTTGAGTTGATTGCCACGCTGGATGACAGCGCTAAATCGGCAGAAATCAAGGAACTGCTGGCGGAAATCGCTGAACTGTCACCGAAAGTGACCTTTAAAGAAGACAATACGCTGGCGGTGCGCAAGCCGTCATTTTTGATTACCAATCCGGGTTCTGACCAGGGGCCGCGCTTTGCTGGCTCTCCGCTGGGCCATGAGTTTACTTCTCTGGTGCTGGCGCTGCTGTGGACCGGCGGACATCCGTCGAAAGAAGCGCAGTCTTTGCTTGAGCAGATAAGCCAAATCGACGGTGATTTTGAGTTCGAAACCTACTATTCGCTCTCGTGCCACAACTGTCCGGACGTGGTGCAGGCCCTGAACCTGATGTCGGTGCTTAACCCGCGCATCAAACACACGGCCATCGACGGCGGCGTATTCCAGAATGAAATCACCGATCGCAACGTGATGGGCGTTCCGGCGGTTTATGTGAACGGTAAAGAGTTCGGCCAGGGGCGAATGACGCTGACCGAAATCGTAGCCAAAATCGATACCGGCGCGGAGAAACGTGCGGCAGATGAGCTGAACAAACGTGACGTGTACGACGTGCTGATTGTCGGCTCCGGCCCGGCGGGTGCGGCAGCGGCGGTTTACTCGGCGCGTAAAGGGATTCGTACTGGCCTGATGGGCGAGCGTTTTGGTGGCCAGGTGCTCGACACCGTGGATATCGAAAACTACATCTCCGTGCCAAAAACCGAAGGTCAAAAACTGGCGGGCGCACTGAAAGCGCACGTTAGCGATTATGAAGTGGACGTGATCGACAGCCAGAGTGCCAGCAAACTGGTTCCGGCGGCGCAGGAAGGTGGCTTACATCAGATTGAAACCGCCTCCGGCGCGGTGCTGAAAGCGCGCAGCGTGATCATTGCCACCGGCGCGAAATGGCGCAACATGAACGTGCCGGGTGAAGATCAGTATCGCACCAAAGGCGTGACCTACTGCCCGCACTGCGATGGCCCGCTGTTTAAAGGTAAGCGCGTCGCAGTGATCGGCGGTGGTAACTCCGGCGTGGAAGCCGCCATCGATCTGGCCGGCATTGTGGAACACGTAACGCTGCTGGAATTTGCACCAGAAATGAAAGCCGACCAGGTATTGCAGGATAAAGTGCGCAGCCTGAAGAACGTCGATATCGTGCTGAACGCACAGACGACGGAAGTGAAAGGCGATGGCACTAAAGTGACCGGCCTGGAATACCGCGACCGCGTGAGCGGTGACGTTCACAGCGTGCCGCTGTCAGGGATTTTCGTGCAGATTGGTCTGTTGCCAAACACCACCTGGCTGGAAGGCGCCATTGAGCGCAACCGTATGGGCGAAATCATCATCGATGCCAAATGCGAAACCAGCGTGAAGGGCGTGTTTGCGGCGGGCGACTGCACCACGGTGCCGTACAAGCAGATTATCATCGCCACCGGCGAAGGGGCGAAAGCGTCATTAAGCTCATTTGATTATCTGATTCGCACCAAAACAGCATAATAAAAGAAAGTAAGGCAGCACCTGCACCAGACAAAACCCCGCGAAAGCGGGGTTTTTCTTTTGGGTGATTATCTGACAACCATCACCGGAATGTGGGTGTGGCGAATCACGCTGGAGGCGTTAGAGCCCAGCAGATGGGTGCTGATCGACGGATTGCGTGAACCGATGACCACCACGTCGGCTTTCAGTTCGTTGGCCATTTCGTTCACCGCATCGCGCACGCTGCCGAAGCGAACGTGGGTTTTGATTCTCGACGGATCGATGCTGAAGTGGCTCACCATAGTTTGTAACCGGGCTTCGGCTTCGTGCTGGAGATGCTCTTCAAAGCGGCGGACATCGGCAGCAAAGCGATGCAGGCTCAGACTGGCAGATCCAGGTAAGACGTGAAGAAGATGAATGATGCCGTCCTGTTGCGCCAGAAACTCGGCGTGGCGTACGGCCTTGTCGCTCAGTTCCATTTCAAAAACATCAACCGGCATAATGATTGTCTGGTACATACCCGTTTCTCCATGTTTATAAACGCTGAAATCATTCAAACATAAAATAATATCTGTTTCTGATAGCTGTCAGACACTTTTTCATATCGTTGCGTTTATTGACGTAGATTTGCGAACTGTGGGCGGGAATTTAAGGCTACCAGTGGCGTTCGAGGTAAAGCACGGCCGTGACGATTATCGCCAGAAAAATGAAATAGATCAGGGAGATGACCACTATCTCATTCATGTCCGTCCTTAAGGTGATGAAACGGATTAAGCCTGGATGAAGATAATTATGGCATCTATAAGAAATTAAGGTGATTTTACGGAAAGAGGATGCAGACGCATCCTCTGGGCAAAGCGGTGATGGCGCTTATTCAGATAGGATTAACGAAGGTAATCGCCAGCGGCTTCTGGCTGGTATAGCAATTCCAGCACTTCCAGATGCGCCGAGGTACCGCCGGGTAATTCCCAGTGAATAGTATCGCCAGTACGCAGGCCGAGCAGCGCGGCGCCAACTGGCGCGAGCACGGAAAGCTGGGTGCTGCTGTCAGTCATTTGCGCCGGGTAGACCAGCGTACGGGTGCGCTCTTCACCGGTGGTGAGATCGCGGAATTTTACCTGGCTGTTCATCGTCACCACGTCGTGTGGCATCGTCTCCGGGGTACACATTTGCGCCCGGTCCAGCTCGGCGTTTAGGGCATCGGCAACGGGCAGTGAAGCAAATTCTGCTTTTTCCAGAAGGCGATCGATACGTTCTGCGTCGAGCTCATTAATGATAATTGTAGGTCTGGACATTTTTACTCCATGTCGTTAATGCTGCGTATCCCGCAGAAACCAATCCAAAAGAAAACCCTCGCCGTCTGGCAGCGAGGGTTTTATCTCTCCTGATGATACTCACTGAGCACCTAACTTTGAAGTGATGAATGTCACATTCATTGCGCAGATGGCTTTTATACCGGCATGATTTCAGGGTTGCTGCTGCGCCAGGCGAGTTCGCGCGGCATAATGAGGTTCTGACTATTCACTGGAGAGCATAGTGTACTTTTATCAGCCTTCGCAGGGACATGGTTTGCCGCACGATCCCCTGAATGCCATTATCGGCCCGCGGCCAATCGGCTGGATTGCCTCACAGGATGCCGTAGGGCATACCAATCTGGCACCGTACAGTTTCTTCAACTGTTTTAATTACCGTCCGCCCATTATTGGTTTTGCCAGCAGCGGCTGGAAGGACAGCGTACGGAATATCGTCGAGACCAAAGAGTTTGTCTGGAATCTTGCCACGCGCGAACTTGCTCAGGCGATGAATGAAACCTCCGCCAGCCTTCCTCAAGGGGAAGATGAGTTTGCGTTTGCGGGGCTAACAAAAGCTGAGAGCAGGCTGGTCAAGGTGCCGCGGGTGGCAGAAAGCCCGGTGAACTTTGAGTGCCGACTGTCGCAATGCATTCAACTGACCGCCGCAGACGGAACGGCGATTGATAGCTGGCTGGTACTGGGTGAAGTCGTCGGAATTCATATTGCACAGTCGCTGCTGGAAGACGGCATTTATCAGACCGCGAAGGCCAATCCAGTGCTACGTGCGGGCGGGCCTTCGGCTTACTATTCCATAAGCGAAGACCACCGTTTTGATCTGGTGCGCCCGGATGCGCGCAGGGGGTAATATGCCTGAGCGCTCCTTACCCGCCGATCAGCAGTTTTTTGCCGACCTGTTCAGCGGTCTGGTCCTCAATCCGCAGCAGTTGGGACGTGTCTGGTTTGCGCATTGTCATGCCACGCTTCCTGCGGGTTGTTTTAGCATTGAGTGGCCACGTCTTGATGTGGTGTTGCGCGGTGAATACGGCAACCGGCTGGTTGCGGAACAAAAGGTGATCGGGCAGGGGGAGATGCTGTTTATTCCCGCCGGAGCCGCGAATATGTCGGCGTTTGAAAAACCGAACATGTTGCTGAGTATTGTCTTTGCCCCTTCATGGCTCGGTCTGGCGTTTCTCGACTCTCGCAGCGGGCAGCCCGTGTATCCACAACGAAAAATTGAATTACCGCATCCTGAACGGGGCGAATGCGCGGCGATGCTGATGGCGCTGACCCATCTGAGCGCCTCGCCGCAGGATCAGGCGATCATTCAGCCGCTGACCCTGAGCGTGTTGCACTGGTGCCGTAAAGTGGTGAGTACAAAGCCTGAGCCGGGCTTATCGCGCGGGGATTTTCTCTATCAGAGCATCTGCAACTGGGTGCAGGAAAATTATGCCGGGCCGGTCTCACGCGAGAGCGTCGCCGCGCTGTTTACCATCACTCCCAACCATCTGTCCCGCCTGTTTTCACAGCAAGGAACCATGAACTTTGTGGATTATGTGCGCTGGGTGCGGATGGCCAAAGCGCGCACGATTTTGCAAAAGTACCACCTGCCCGTGAGTGAGGTGGCGAAACGCTGCGGCTACCCCGACAGCGACTATTTTTGTCGGCTGTTTCGGCGCCAGTTTGGCCTGACGCCGGGTGAGTACCGCGCACGTTTTTCAGTTACGGTCAGAAGCTGAGTTCGGCGTTGAGCAGATCAAGGATCTGTTGGGGGGAATTGGCCGCAAACAGCGACGCGCGAAACGCTTTGTTGACCAGTTTACGCGCGAGCTGAGAGAAGACTTTGACGTGGTTGATCCCTTCCTGCGCGCCGAGCGTCAGCATGATCACCAGCTCTATTTCACCCATATCGGACTCCCAGTCGATGGGCTTTTCCAGGCGTGCGATGCTGATGCTGGAATGGCGTATCCACGCGGATTTGGTGTGCGGAATGGCCACGCCGAAACCCACTGCGGTGGTGACAATTTCTTCGCGCTGCCAAAGATCTTCTTCCAGCTCTAGCGGGTTATCTGTACGCCCCTGAATCGCCAGATTGCCGCACATGAACTGGAGCACTTGCTCTTTCGACGTGAGCGGCTCATTTACCACAATATTCTCCAGCGCCAGCAGCGGGCGCGCAGGTTCTTGCGGGGTGAATTCGGTAAGCAGTTCTTCTATTTCCTCCGCGCTGCGGCATTCGCAGGCGTTATCGGCCAATGCCTGACAGGCGAGACTTTCAAGCTGGCGTAGCTGCGTTTTCACCGGCGGGATTCGAGGGCCGCTCATGCTGAACTCATCAATGCCCAGCCCCAGCAGCAGAGGAAGATAGCGGCATTCACCGGCGAGTTCACCGCAAATACCGACCCATTTCCCGTGACGGTGGGCGGCGGTGACAATCTGGCGCACCATGCGTAAAAATGACGGCGTGATCGGGTTATACAGCGGCGACACGCGCGGGTTGTTGCGATCGACCGCATACAGATATTGGGTCATGTCATTTGAGCCGATGCTGAAAAAATCCACCTCGTCACAGAAGTGATCGATGATGAAACAGACCGAAGGCACCTCGACCATGATGCCCAGCGGCAGATGCGAGGTATGACGCAGCCCTTGCGCTTTCAGCGCCTCCTGTACGTTCCGCAACTCCTGTTTTACCCATAAAATTTGATCGAGACTGTGCACCATCGGGATCATCAACAGGGCGTTACCGCTCGCTCCTGCGCGCAAAATGGCGCGTAGCTGGGTGCGGAAAAGCTCGACAAACTCAGGGTAGATGCGCACCGCGCGGTAGCCGAGAAACGGGTTCTCTTCTTGCGGAATATTGAGCCACGGGATCTGTTTATCCCCGCCGATATCCATCGTGCGGAAAATGACCGGTTTGCCTTCGGCGGACAACAGCACTTGCTGGTAGGCCTCAAACTGTTCCTGCTCGTCCGGTGCCGCGTCGCGATCCATGTACAGCATTTCTGTGCGAAACAGTCCCACGCCCTGAGCGCCGTTGGCAAAGGCACCGGGCGCTTCCAGCGCACTGCCTATATTAGCGGCGATCGCCACCGGGACATTATCCCGCGTCACTGCGGGCAATCCGGCGTGCTTGATTTGCTGCTGATGACGTTTGTCGGCGAGGCGTTGTGCCACGCTGTAGTAGTGGCTGACGGCTTCGTCAGGTTCGACGACGAGCACGCTGCACACCCCGTCCAGAATCACCTCTTTGCCGATATCCGCCGTTAGCGACGCCACGCTAAGCCCACTCATCACCGGCACTGATGCCGCACGCGCCAGAATAAGCGTGTGGGAGGTGCGACCGGTTTTCTCGAGGATCAATCCCTGAAGCTTGCGAGTGTCGAGACTTAAAAACTGACTGGGTGTTAAATCCTCAGTCGCCAGAATGGTCGGCGTCTCCAGCGCAAAGGTGGTGGTCTGGCTCAGTTCAGGCCAGGTAATGCTCAACAACTGTTCGCTGATGTCGCGGATATCGCTGACCCGCTCACGCAGGTAGTCACTGGCGGAGAGCGAAAGCTTGTCGCAGATTTGCTCCATATTGCGAATGATGGCATTCGCCAGGCTCAGGCGTTCTTCTGCGATCAGACGACGAATATTGCCGCCAAATTCGTCGTCCTGAATAAGCGACAAATGGGCGCTGATGATGGTTTTACTTTCGCCATCCAGCCCGCGCAAGCGCTGATTGAGCTGTTCGGCGAGGGTCGCCAGACTGTGCTCCAGACGCGTGATATCTTCCGCGCTTGCCGGGTTCTGGCGATAGCGTTCGAGGTTATCGCTCTGCAGACGGCGAAGCGTGCCTGTGCCAATGCCGCTTGCCAGGGTAATGGCCTGCCGTAACTGGGGATTGAGCCGCACCAGCGAGCGGGGAAGGGGATGTGCGATATGTGGCGCATCGCCCGATGGAATGCTGTCGCTGTCGATGAACGCGACAGTGAGGTAATGCTCAAGGACGCGCCGGGCTTGTTCTTCGTCGCTGCCGCTGATTTCCAGTACGCAGCTGTCATTAAAGAGTGTGCCGGTACTGATCAGCGCCAGCGAGCTTTTGGCATCAGCGTGGGTGTTGAGGCGCTTGTTGATAAAGCGGATGTCGCTGCGCCACGCGCTGCACTGTTCTTTTAATGCCCAGGCCGGGCGAGCGTGCAGGCCGTTGGGCAGCGGGCAACAGAACTCAATCGATAACATGTTTATCTCCGTTCATCGTGAGGAAAACATCTGAAGTCCGACAGATGCGCTACGGTCTCACGATTCAGACGAGCCACCAGGGCAACAAGCAGCTGGTGGGTATGGTCAATATCCTGGGTATCGGCGATGGATGCGGCGCAATGGCCGTGCCGGGTCGGTGGCCCGAGCACCACGGTCGGCACGCCGGTGCCGGAAAGGTGGATAGCGCCGCCGTCGGTGCCGCCGTTGCTGAACATATCTTTTTGCAGCGGGATGCACTGCGCGCGTGCAACCTCTTCAACGAAAGCGGTCAGCTTCGGCGGGGCAACGAGCGATTTGTCATACAGCACCAGCATCGGCCCGGCTCCCGTCTGGCGGTGGTTGGCGTTGCTGTAATCGAAGTTTTTTGACCAGCAGGCGGTGTCCAGCACCAGGGCGAGATCGGGATTTACAGCTCGGCTGGCCGTTTGCCCGCCCCGCAGTCCGACCTCTTCGCTGGAACTCGCCACCAGCCACAGCTCGCAGTCCAGCGGTGTGGCGTGCAGCTCGCGCAGCAAGGTTATCAGCAGATAGCAGCCGAGACGGTCGTCAAAGGCTTTGCCCATCACGCGCTGGTGGGGAAGGGACTGAAAACGGGTGTCAAATGTCACGCGGTCGCCCGCGTCTATACCTGACGCCAGAACCTCGTCGGCGGATGTGGCCCCGATATCGACGCGCAAATTCTCGACGGTTTCGCCCTTCGTCTCGCCATCCAGCAAGCCGGGAATTTTACGCCCGTCGCGGGTAGTGATCCGCACCGGCTGCAGCGTACGCGCCATCATGCGGACATTGCCGACGGGCAACACGTCGATAGCCCCTTCTCGTGAAACAGAGCGCACGATGAAACCGACTTCATCCATATGGGCGCAGACCATTACCTTTGGACCGTCGCTGTGATTGACGCGGATAAGCACTGAGCCAAGCCCGTCAAACTGCACTTCTTTCCCGTAATGTTGTGCTTCGATAAGCAGGAGATCGCGCACCTCTTGCTCAGAGGCGGCGATGGCATCGGCTTCGCTCAGCTTTCGCAGCAGTTCTGTGTCCATCAGTTTTCCCCTGTGGCCAGTAGCGTTTTGCCCATAGTGTAAAGAACCTCAGCACCCGTGGCCGTCACCAGCACCACGTCTTCAATACGCACACCGCCCAGGCCATCGATATAGATACCCGGCTCCACGGTGAGCAGCATGCCGGGCTGTAGCAAGGTCATGTCGGTCGGCGAAAATCGCGGATTTTCATGCACGTCGATGCCAATCGCATGCCCGGTGTTGTGACCGAACTGAGGGCCGAAACCCGCGCGTTCGATAACCGTTCTGGCGGCGGCATCTATCTGCTGACAGGCGACGCCCGGCCTGATAGCTGCGATGGCGGCGAGCTGTGCCTCAAGTACCGTCTGGTAAACGCGGTAGAGCGGATGGTCCTCCTGTTTCTGGCCTTGCCCGGCGACAAGGAATGTCCTCGTCATGTCCGAACAATACCCCTGGTGTTGGGCGCCAAAATCGAGTGTGACCATCTCGCCGGCGGCAATCACTTTGTCCGTGGCTTTACCGTGTGGTAATGCTCCGCGCGCTCCGCTGGCAACGATGGTGTCAAAAGAGGGTTTATCCGCTCCCTGCTGCTTCATAAACCATTCCAGTTCAGCCGCCACCTCGCGCTCGCGCATGCCGGGCTGGATAAAGCGACGAATATACTGTGCCGCGCGGTCGGCAATCTGGCAGGCCGCGCGAATACGGTCAATTTCATCCGCGGTTTTAATCTGTCGCAACGCATCGAGGGAGATACTGCAAAGCTTCGCATCCAGCGTATCGCGCCATTGGCTTCCGGTTTGCCAACTGACCTGTTCGCCTTCAAAGCCCAGCGTGGCGATCCCCTCTTCAGCGATCAGGTTGCTTAGCAACGCAGTCAGCGGGTTAGCTGCATCCAGCAGGTGAAGGGTATAACCCGACACGCGCGAGGCTATATCGCTGTAATAGCGAAAGTCCGTCAGGATATGCGCGGCTTGATGCGTCACCAGCACGTAGCCCGAAGCGGTTGAAATCCCCAGATGCTGCTGTTTGTTCTGGCGTGAGGAGATCAGCACAGCATCCAGTTTTTCGGCTGTCAGCCAGGCGCGCAGCCTTGTCAGTAACTCCATCTTAAGACCTCTTTACAGCGTATCGACGGAGAGTTTTCCGCGCTTGTGCATGTTGTTGCGAATCAGCACCACCAGCAGGGCGGTGATGGTTGCACCCACCAGAATGCTGAGCATATAGGCTCCCAGATTGGTGACCAGCGGCCACGCCCAGATAGCGGACTCAGGGAACCACTGGACGGCACCGAGCGCAGTGGCCGTCATTGCCCCGGCAATCGCGCCCACCATATAGGCCGGTAAAGTGGCGAGCGGGTTCTCCAGCAGGAAGGGAATGGCCCCTTCGCTGATGCCCATGAACGCCAGGAACATCGCCGTTTTCCCCTGCGGGTAAAGCTGCGGGCTGAACAGGCGTTTGCCGGTCAGGCGGTGGTCGATAAGCGTCGCCAGCCCCAGACCAATCGGCGGGATAACAATCGCGACGGCGCGGGAGGTGATCGGCAGCACGTGGTCGGTGGTGAGACCGAGCCCGACGAAACCTGCCGCTTTGTTGATTGGCCCCCCGAGATCGATAGCGGTCGCCGCCGCCATGCCGATGGCGTACATCATCGAGCCGGACTGGCCTGCGGCGAGCAGCAAGGCGCGCATACCGGCATTTAACCAGCCGCCAATTGGGGTGATGACGTAATACATTGCCAGCATCACAAATAGCGCGGAGAGGATCGGGATCAGGAAGGTGCTTTTAAACGCCAGCAGATATTGAGGGAGCGCGATTTTGCTGTTCAGCCATTTAACCAGATAGCCCGCGGCAATGGCGATAATCAGTGCGCCAATAAAGGTCGAAGGCACCGGTTTTGTCGCAAGCCAGGTGAGCTTTTCCGCGTCGAAATTCAGCACCAGCGTTGGCTGGGTGGAGACCAGTCCACCGATAAAACCGGCCGGAAAGGCCAGCTTGCCGCCGATGGAGTTGGCGACAAAGGCGGAGAACATCGGAATGGCGAAGCTGAACAGCAGCCCGCCGAAGGATTCCGTCAGATAACCAAACTTCAGCACTGACAGGTTAAAGCCCGTAAATTTCCCGGAATTTAGCGCATCCATAATGCCGGTATCCGGCGGGATTTCCAGCCAGACATAGGCGATGAGCTGTGAAATGGCGAGGATCACCCCGCCCATAATAAGCGTTGGCACCATGCGGGAAATTCCCGACATGATGTGCTGCGGAAGTTCTTTCCAGAAGGTATTGCCCGTTGCGACGGGGGCAGCTTTGAGGGCGAGAGTATCGCCTTCGTGACCGTCCGACCGAACCGCACTGCGTTTTTTAATTGCCATAACGAAGACCCCTGAGGTGGAGGATTATTGTTGTTCTGCAGCAATCATTTCTTCGATGTCCTTCAGGGTTCCCGCCGCATTTTTAATGGCGTCCTGAAGGGTGATTTCGTACACATCTCGCGTTTCAAAGCGCTCGTTGTCTTCCGGGGTGATGGCGATGGCGTGGATAATGATGTCTGCGCCCGCGATATCCTGTGGCGTTAAGCGGTTCTGAATCCCATCCGCCCCCTGAGTTTCAATTTTGACTTCGTAGCCCGCTTCTACTGCGGCCTCTTCCAGCGCCTGAGCGGCCATAAAGGTATGGGCCAGCCCCATCGGGCAGGCGCACAGCGCAATCAGTTTTTTAGCCATGTGAACATTCTCCTGTTGATGACACCGCGATTATGGCGGGGAGGTTTCATGATTGTTTACCGGAGAAATGATGCATTGGCTGGATAAAAGTGATGTGAGATCAGAAGTGTGACGCTGGTCGTCATATAAGGGAAAAGGATGAAACGCCGGACGCGGGATCGTCCGGCAGAGGATCAGTAGCCGACTTTATCGATGACAAACTGCTTGCCGCAGTTGCCTGGATGAGGCTGCGGGGCGAAGGACGCGGCAGTCAGCGGGGCGTTGATCGTCGCGGCGTTGAGTGAGATCTGCATTTCGGTGAGGTAAGCGGGGTTGTTGTTACAGGTCAGTTTGACCGCTTTGACCGACGCTTTGCCCCAACTTTTGGCGACCGCTTCGTCAAAGTCGCGGCGCGAAACGGTTTTACCGTAATTATTGGCAAGGAATTTCCCCAGTGCGCTGCCTTTCACTTCCTGATTCATGCGCACCATAGTGCCAAAATAGGCATCGGGGTCGAACCCAAAGCATACGCCGTGCTTGGCGTATTCGTAGCGTTCCAGACAGGATTCACCGCCAGCCCCTGGCATTACGCTGTTGAGCTTAGCGGCGGCTTCGAACGACAGCCCGGTTTCGGCAGCGGCGCATTTACGGCTGGCTTTGGCTTCCGGCATGTTGGGAATAGGGCGAGTGGCGCAGCCAAAACGCATCCAGCGGCGATCGTCTACTCCACGCGAGGCGATAGATTTAGGCAGGCTCGGCCACAGGCCGTGAACCGTCAGGAAGTCCGTTTTGTTCTGGCTCTCTTTTTGCAGTCGGCACTCGTCAGGTTCGTTTCGATCGCGATCGTGCATGCTCTGGCAAAATCCAGTTTGCCAGGAAAGTGCCAGAATGTAGCGATCGAAATCGGCATACTGTGTGGCCTGAAGCGGGGCGGCATGGGCTGAGAATGCGCACAGCGCAAGGGCGGTTGCACTGAACCGAAGAAAAATATCCTTCCTGAACATTTGAATTCCTGATGATTAAAGGGAAATTAATTCCAGGAACTTATTAAAGCACAAAAAGCGCCCGTGGGCGCTTTTGGCTCTGTGTTTGTTGTCCGGCGGCGCCCGACCGACAAAACTCTTCTGCGGTCTGGTGCCCTCACCCTGGCCCTCTCCCACGGGGAGAGGGAACAAACATTAAAAACGACAACTTACGTTGCCGTTTTGCTTTTACCTCGCTTAATGCGCGACCGTACCCGGCACCAGAATTTCGGTGGCGATAATCACAATCATCAAGCCGACCAGCACCGGAACGGAGGTGCGTTTCACAACTTCGAACGGCGAAATTTTTGCCATCCCAGCGACCGCCACGACCACGCCAGATACTGGCGAAATTGTACGACCAAGGTTGGAAGCCTGCAGCATTGGAATCGACAGATAAGCCGGGTTAATACCGGAAGAGTGCGCCAGTTTTGGAATCATCTCTACAAACGCATAGAACGGCGCGTTACCGGAACCCGTGGTCATCGCCGCCAGCATGGTCAGGACAACCAGAACCAGCATCAGAATAATGCTGGCAGAGCCGAACGAGGTGGCGATGGAAATCAGGCTCTGGATAAAGCCGATGGTGCTCAAACCCTGGGCGAATACACCCGCCGCGACCAGCAGCATGACCACGCCCGCGAAGGCATCTGCCATTCCGCGATACGCGACTTCCAGCCCGGAGAACACTTTCTGAGTGTTAAAACCACGCACAAATTCCAGCACCGCAGCCAGCAACATGCAGATCACCAGAATGGTAATAATGTGCAGCTGTGGACCCCATTTGCCGTCAAAAATCAGCACGCCAATGATCGGCGTGAACGGCAGAATGGCGTAGAACGAAGGCGCGGTGGTGGTGATTTCGCTGACATCCAGCATCTCGTGGCTGATATTCTCTTTTTTATCGAGATACTTCTGCCAGAAATAGTGCGCGACCGCCATGCCAATAATCGCGGCAATGGAGATTGGCAGCGTAGTTTTAAAGGCAAAGTCGATGAGCGGCATTTCGGCGGCTTTCGCAGCCAGCACCACGTCGCCCGATGTCGGAGAAAGAATAATCGCCGCAGGGGAGGCGCAAATCGCCGCAGCAGCGCCACGGCTGATCCCAACGTTCACCATGACCGGGAACAGGGTTGCCATCAGCAGCACGCCGAGACCGGTAGCGGATGAGACCGCCAGCGACATCAGGCATGCCACGAAATAGGCGGCAATCATCAGAATGTACGGGGAATTAATATATTGCAGCGGTTTAGAGGCCAGTTTGACGACCATATCGTTAGCACCGATATGGGTCATATAGGCGGCAAAACCACACAGCATCATAATCATCATACCGAGGTCGCCACCGCGACTCATCAGCAGAATTTTAATATATTCCACAATATCGGTGGCGGTATATCCGGTGCTGGTTTCGCTGGCCGGTAACACCTGATGGCCCATTAGCGCGCTAATAATCAGCAGGGTTAAACCCCCGACAAATAATACCCCGGTGGCTGAATAGCCTTTAATGATGTAGCGCGCAACGCCGACAATGACGACCACTCCGATGAGGAGTTCGATAAAGGTAAGCATGGTTTCCCCTGTGCGTGCGCTCCCCAGAGAGCACGGAAAATCAAAAAATAAGAAGTGTGGAAATGTGCCGAATAAATGGGCAGTCATTGATGACTAAAATCAATAAAACCACTACTAGAACTATCATCGACGATATTTTGCCACCACTGCGTCATTTGTGTCATCACACTATTGACCGTAGCTATGATTATTATATGTCACTAAGTTGATAATTAATTGTTGTGATATTTGAAGGGTTTTATCAGCGAACAGATAAAGAACGTAAAACTATTTAAAATAGCTTTAATTTCAACACGCGCTGTTCATATACTCGGGCTCCTTTTGATACCCGACGACGCGAATATGCATGCCAGCTGGACTTACCGCCTGCGCTTTCTGAAAAAACATCTGCTGATGTTTTTGCTCGCGTTTGGCTGGCTGCTGATCCAGAGCCAGGTCGCGGTGGCGTCTCATGACTGCTCCCTGAGCCCGCGCGGCGAAAGTGCCATGATCCAGCATATGGATATGATGGACACGCCGCAGCATTACCAACTCAGCACTATTTCTCCCCTGTGTGAAAAACACTGCGTGCCGGATCAGGTGCAAAAAGATCCTGCTCAGCCGCAGCTGGTCGCTATTCCGGCGACCATGACTATCACCTTAAATACGCCGTCGTGCAGCGAAGTCGCGCATTCGGCATGGTCCCTGACCCCTCCCGCAGCAGGGCCGCCGGCAACGATTCGTTTTTGCCGGTTCCGGGAATAACTCACTGTTAATTCGTTGAATTTATTTTTCATTTACGATTAACAGGAGTTTTATCATGCGTTCATTTTTTGTTTCTGCGCTTACGGGCGTACTGCTTTCCCTTTCTTCTCTTTCTGTTCAAGCTACCGAGCCGTCCGCTGCGCAGCAGTGGCAAGGCCAGGGCGTGGTTCAGGAAATCTCTCCGCCACAAATTATCCTGCAACATCAGGCGATTCCCGAGCTGAACTGGCCCGCAATGACCATGCCCTTTGTGCTGGCGAAAAGCGCGGATACTGCCTCGGTGAAAGTGGGCGATCGCGTCACCTTTACGCTCGAACGAGCGGGTGACGGATTCCAGATTATCTCGCTGACGCCGCTGCACTAAGGGAGCACACCATGAAACCACAAACACTGAGCCTCTGGCTCGGTGGGGTGCTGCTCGGCTTTTTAAGCTCAGCGGTTCAGGCGCAGCCCTGGACGCTCGCGCAAACCCTGACCGAAGCCCAGCGCTATTCCGCCGAACTTTCTGCCAGCCGAAATGAGGCGCAGGCCCTGGATATGATGGCGGATTCTGCCACGCAACTTCCCGATCCTAAGCTCAAATTTGGCATCGAAAACGTGCCAGTTCAGGGCAGTAATGATCAGCGTTTTACCCGCGAAGGGATGACGATGCAGCGCATTGGCATTATGCAAAGCTATGTGAGTGCTGAAAAACGGGAGCGTAAATCGCAGACGTTACAGGCGCAAGCGCGCGGGGTGGAGGCGAAATCCGAGACCATTCGCGCCGCGCTTCAGCGTGATACGGCCCAGGCGTGGCTCGATCTGGCTTTATCAACTCAGGCGCTGGATGCAGCTAAAAAACTGGTGAACGAAACGGAACGCCAGCAGGGTGCGCAAAAAGCCAGTGTTGGCGCGGGAAGTGCGGCGCCGGATAGTGTGCTATCGCTGCAAATGACCCTGAGCGCGATGCGCGACAAAGTCACCCTGGCGACACGGGATGTTCAGCTGGCGCAAAGCCGTCTGTTCCAGCTCACCGGGCAATCCATCACCGAGGTGCAAGGCCCGCTGCCGCGCTATCAGCGCTTGCCCGCCGATGAGAAAACGCTGGAGGAGGCGATTGTCCGCCACCCGGAAGTAGAAGCCGCACAGCGAGAATCGGAAACGGCGAAAGCGCGATCGGCACAGTCAGCGGTCGCAGCCATTCCCGACGTCGATGTGGAAGTGTTCTATTCCCATCGCGCTGAAGGGTATGACGATATGGCCGGGGTGATGTTTACCGTGGATCTGCCGTTATTCCAGTCGCGCAGGCAGGACAAAGATTACGCCGCCGACGTGTCGCGCTCGATGCAGGCGGTGGATCAACTGACGTTGATTCAGCGCGAGCATGTCGCGCAAGTGCAGTCGCTGGTGGCGCAATATCAGGCCGCCCAGACTCTGTGGCAGCGCCAACGCGATGACATCTTGCCGCTCCAGCATAAACGGCTGGACGTGCTCGCCGCACAGTACCGAGCCGGGCAGTCGGAGCTTCCGGCGCTTCTTGAGGCGCGTCGCAGCGTGCTCGACACCGAACTGGCAGCAAACCAGGCCGAGCGCGAAATGGCGCGGACCTGGGCGGCCATTCAATGGCTTTCCCCGCAGGAAATCACACAATGAAAACACTCACCCTTAGCGCGATCGCGCTGGCCGTGCTGTTGGCGGCAGGCGGCGGCTATTATTTTGGCCAGCATCAGAATCATGTTGCTTCCGACGCAGCCAAACCCGCCGAACGCAAAGTGCTCTACTGGTACGACCCCATGATGCCTGGCCAGCGTTTTGATAAACCGGGCAAATCACCCTTTATGGATATGGAGCTGGTTCCGCGCTACGCCGATG
Source organism: Lelliottia sp. 7254-16 (assembly GCF_002922995.1). Classification (NCBI taxonomy): domain Bacteria; kingdom Pseudomonadati; phylum Pseudomonadota; class Gammaproteobacteria; order Enterobacterales; family Enterobacteriaceae; genus Lelliottia; species Lelliottia sp. 7254-16. The sequence goes on along the minus strand of NZ_PQVS01000008.1, from coordinate 32,579 downwards.
AGGAAAAAGCGGCGGCAGGCGTGGCGATTAGCACGCAGCAGCAGCAAAACCTCGGGATGAAAACAGTCCGCGTTGAGAAGAGGCAGCTCGCGCAATCTTTTTCCTCTTATGCGACGGTATCGATTAATGAACGCAGTCTGACCAGCTATCCGGCGCCTGCCGCAGGAGTGATCGCCAAACTGTACGTTCGCGCTCAGCAGCAGCAGGTCAAAGCCGGTGAGCCGCTGGCAGAGATTTGGGTTCCGCAATGGACAACCGCGCAGCAGGAATATCTGGCCGTGCGTCAGCTGGGTGACGCGACGCTCACCCGCGCGGCGCGCGAGCGACTGGCGTTGCAATTTATGCCGGAAGAGATCATTCGCGGCGTCGAGCGTAGCGGCAAACCGCAAACCCGACTGACGCTGCGAGCCGAACGCGCTGGATATGTCGTTAAACTGGATGCCAGGGAAGGGGCGCAAGTGGCGGCCACTGCGCCGCTGTTTGACATCGCCGCGCTGGATACGGTTTGGCTGGTGGTTGATTATCCGCAAACGCAGGCGCAATCGCTTATCGCAGGCAGTGACATGATCGCCACTTCCGAAAGCTGGCCGGGGATACGTTTTCACGGAAAAGTCAGCGAACTGTTACCGCAGATGGAAACCACCACGCGTACGCTCCAGGCGCGCATCGTGCTGGACAACCCGGATAACAAACTGAAGCCAGGCATGTTCCTGAATGTGTCTCGTGCAGAACAAACGCGTGGAGCGGCAGTGCTCGCCGTTCCGGAAGAGGCGGTTATCAATAGCGGCGAATCTCAGCGGGTACTGCTGGCAACGGGCGACGGCTATTTCCGTCCGGTTAACGTGACGACGGGGGCCACCGCCGGGGGCTGGACTGAAATCACCACTGGCGTGAAAGAGGGCGATAACGTTGTCACCTCAGGGCAATTCCTGATCGACTCAGAAGCCAGCCTGCGTAGTGCGCTGCCGGAGGTGACGCAATGATTGCCGCTGTGATTCGTGCTTCGCTGCGTAACCGGCTGTTAGTCATTCTCGCAGCAGTGATTATGGCAGGCTGGGGCTGGTGGGCAATGCAACGAGCACCTCTGGATGCGCTGCCTGATTTGTCTGACGTGCAGGTGATCGTCAAAGCCAGTTATCCCGGTAAAGCACCGCAGGTGATTGAAGATCAGGTCACGTGGCCGCTGACCACCTCGATGCTCTCTGTGCCAGGCGCAAAAACCGTGCGCGGCTTTTCAATGTTTGGCGATGCCTATGTCTATGTGCTGTTTGAAGATGGTACCGACTTGTACTGGGCGCGTTCCAGAGTGCTGGAGTATTTAAGCCAGGTTCAGTCGCAATTACCGGCTGGGGTGAAAGTCTCGCTGGGACCGGACGCCACAGGCGTGGGCTGGATTTATGAATATGCATTGATCGACAAAACAGGCAAGCACAGCCTGGCGGATTTACGGGCGCTTCAGGACTGGACGTTAAAGTTTGAGCTGAAGACCGTGCCAAACGTCTCGGAGGTCGCCAGCATTGGCGGAATGGTGCGCCAGTATCAGATTGTGGTATCGCCTGAGAAAATGCGCGCCCTGAATATCACGCATGGACAGGTCGTGAGTGCGGTTCAGGCGGCCAATAAAGAGAGTGGCGGCGCCTTGCTGGAGATGGGCGAGGCTGAATACATGGTGCGCACCACTGGCTATTTACGCTCGCTTGATGATTTTCGCAACGTGGTGCTCACCTCGCGCGACGGTAAACCGGTGTTGCTAAGTGATGTCGCTACGGTGAACTACGGTCCCGAAATCCGTCGCGGCGTGGCTGAACTGAACGGCGAAGGTGAAGTGGCCGGCGGCGTGGTAGTGATGCGCTACGGGCAGAACGCGCTGGAAACTATTCATGCAGTGAAAGACAAACTCCAGGCGCTGCAAAAAACGCTGCCGGAAGGGGTAGAAATTGTTCCGGTATACGATCGCTCAACGCTGATTGAAGATTCGGTCAAAACCCTCACCCACAAGCTGCTGGAAGAGTTTGCAGTGGTGGTGCTGGTGTGTGCGTTATTCCTCTTCCATTTCCGCTCGGCGCTGGTGGCGATCGTCTCGCTGCCGCTGGGGATTTTGGGCGCGTTTGTGGTGATGCACTATCAGGGTATCAACGCGAATATCATGTCGCTCGGCGGGATTGCGATTGCTATCGGGGCGATGGTGGACGCTGCGATTGTAATGATTGAAAACATGCACAAAGTGCTAGAGCAGTGGAGGCATGAGCATCCGGGTCAAGAGCCGTCGTCAGGCGACTACTGGCACCTGGCTGAGCGCGCGGCGGTCGAAGTGGGTCCGGCTCTCTTTTGCAGTTTGCTGATCATAACGCTGTCGTTTATTCCGGTCTTCTCCCTCGAAGCGCAGGAAGGGCGGATGTTCTCGCCGCTGGCTTTCACCAAAACCTGGTCGATGGCGATGGCCGCAGGGCTCGGGATTACGTTGATTCCGGTGCTGATGGGCTATTTCATTCGCGGCAAAATCCCGGATGAGAAAGCGAACCCTATCAACCGTTTTTTGATTCGACTGTATGAACCGCTGCTGGATAAAGTGCTGACGTTCCCAAAAACCACGCTGGCACTGGCACTGGCGCTTTTACTGGTGACATTGTGGCCGCTCAACCGGTTGGGCAGCGAATTTATGCCGCCGCTGGACGAGGGCGACTTGCTGTATATGCCATCGACGTTGCCGGGGATTTCGGCGCGCGAAGCCAGCCGTCTGCTGCAACAAACCGATCGTCTTATCAAAAGCGTTCCAGAAGTCGCCAGCGTATTTGGCAAAGCAGGACGGGCTGAAACGGCTACCGATCCTGCACCCCTCACGATGGTTGAAACCACCATTCACTTCAAACCACGAGACCAGTGGCGACCGGGCATGACGCCCGAAAAGCTGGTGGATGAGCTGGATAAAACCGTCTCGGTTCCTGGCATTGCCAACGTGTGGGTGCCACCGATTCGCAACCGTCTGGACATGCTGGCAACGGGGATTAAAAGCCCGATTGGCATCAAGGTAAACGGCAACAATATTGGCGATATCGAGCGCATTGCCGCGCAGATTGAATCGATTGTGAAAGAGGTGTCGGGTGTGACCTCCGCGCTGGCTGAACGGCTGGCGGGTGGGCGCTACGTCGATATTCGTATCGACCGGCAGAAAGCGGCGCGTTATGGCGTTTCTGTCGATGAGCTGCAAAGCATGGTGTCTACGCTTGTGGGCGGTGACAATATTGGCGAGGTAATCCAGGGGCGCGAGCGCTATCCGATTAACGTGCGTTACCCCCGCGACCTGCGAGAAAACGTCGATAAACTGCGGGTGTTGCCGGTGGTAACCGCGAACGGCGGGCAAATTGCGCTGGGCGAGCTGGCGGACATTGTGGTGACAGAAGGGCCGCCAATGTTGAAAAGCGAAAATGCGCGATTGTCGAACTGGATATATGTCGATTTGCGCGGGCGGGATTTGAAATCGGCGGTGGAGGAAATGCAACAAAGAGTTGCCGAAAAGGTCACATTGCCGCAGGGCGTTTCGCTCGCGTGGTCAGGGCAATTTGAATATCTGGAGCGTGCGACGGAAAAACTGAAAGTGGTTCTGCCGGTAACGCTAATGATTATCTTTATATTACTGTGGCTGACGTTTAAACGCGTTTCAGATGTCTTATTAATTATGGGGACATTACCTTTCGCACTTATTGGCGGCGTCTGGTTACTGTGGCTGCTGGGATATAATCTTTCTGTCGCAGGTGCTGTTGGGTTTATTGCGCTCGCAGGCGTTGCCGCTGAGTTTGGCGTTATTATGGTGCTGTATCTTAATCAGGCGCTGGATAAGTATCCCGGCGGCGGAAACACTCAGTTGATGCGGGCTATCCACGAAGGCGCGGTGCTGCGCGTGCGTCCAAAAGTGATGACAGTGGCGACGATCATGGCGGGGTTGCTGCCTATCATGTGGGGAGGTGGCAGTGGTTCGGAGGTGATGCAACGCATCGCAGCCCCGATGATCGGCGGGATGATAACGGCGCCGTTATTGTCGATGCTGGTTATTCCTGCTTTGTATAAATTGTTACATAAACGTTAAGTTGTGTATGCGCCTCGCCTATATTGAGGCGCATCCTTACCGTTCAGTAGGAATATTCCCATTTTGAAAGTAAATAATTCGGAATAAAACCGATTTTATTAAGTCTTCATTTAATTAAAATTTGTTAAGATCGCCCCGAATACAAAAAATGGTAATCTCATTGTGACGGTAAGAAATAATATTTATTTAGTGTTGTTGTTTATTTTGGGGCAACTGGCGTTGTCGTCTTCGGCAATGGCAGAAGAGAATGCAGCAGGCAAAGGCTGGTTTTCAACGTTCACCGATAACGTGGCGCAAACCTGGAATGAACCAGAGCATTACGACCTCTATGTTCCGGCAATCACGTGGCATGCACGCTTTGCCTACGACAAAGAGAAAACGGATCGTTACAACGAACGCCCGTGGGGTGCCGGTTTCGGTCAATCCCGTTGGGATGAAGAGGGTAACTGGCACGGTCTTTACCTGATGGCGTTTAAAGACTCCTACAACAAATGGGAGCCGATTGGCGGTTACGGTTGGGAGAAAACCTGGCGTCCGCTGGCGGATGATAATTTCCATCTGGGCCTGGGGTACACGGCAGGGTTCACGGCGCGTGATAACTGGAAGTACATCCCGATCCCGGTGCTGTTGCCGCTGGCCTCGATTGGCTATGGCCCGGCGACATTCCAGATGACCTACATTCCGGGCACTTACAATAACGGAAACGTTTACTTTGCCTGGATGCGCTTTCAGTTTTAACTGAAAAACGGCGCCTGACTGGCTGAAAAATACACGTTATTTGTGTCAAAAAGAATAAAAAGCCAGCCGATAAAATTAACGCGACTTTTGTCACTTTTTGATAAAGAACCGCTGGACAAAACGCCCCACAATTGTTGTACTGATACCCGACACAGCATTTGTGTCCATTTTTCATGTAAAGGTAATTTTGATGTCTAAGATTAAAGGTAACGTTAAGTGGTTTAATGAGTCCAAAGGATTCGGTTTCATTACTCCGGAAGATGGCAGCAAAGATGTGTTCGTACACTTCTCTGCAATCCAGACTAATGGTTTCAAAACCCTGGCTGAAGGCCAGCGCGTTGAGTTCGAAATCACTAACGGTGCCAAAGGTCCTTCTGCTGCTAACGTAACTGCTCTGTAATTCGAGCCGTTCAGCAAGAACTTCAAAACCCGCTCATTGAGCGGGTTTTTTTTGGCTTTTTTTTCAGCTAAAACAGATAGATTTTCAGGAAGCTGGCGACGATAAGTACGCTCAGTAACACCATGCCTGCGCTCATCACTTTATCTTTCATTTGATCACCCCTGGTCGGTTTGTCGACCAGAGTGACAGAGAAAAATTAAGCTAACATTAATGTGCCTGCGCTTAGTGCGCGCTGGCGGCAGAAAATAACCAAAATGCGAGCGCGGTCATTGCAAACGAACCGAGCATATTGACAGCGATGTTGGTCAGCGCCCAGCCAAAACGCCCGTCCTGGAACAGGAATACCACTTCGGCAGAGAAGGTGGAAAACGTTGTTAAGCCGCCGCAAAAACCGGTGGTAATCAGTACCTTCCAGACGGGGTCAATATTGGTCATTCGGTTAAACCATGCCAGCCCCATACCAATAATAAATGCGCCAATCAGGTTGGCGGCAAGCGTTCCGATGGGAATGGCCTGATGCATAGGATTAAAACGCATGCTGAGAAACCATCGTGCAACGCTTCCGGTGCCGCCACCAATAAACACGGCTAAAAGGAGTTGTACCACTTGCAATTCCTGCTGTTTGATTGAGTCAGAATAGAGAGTGTATCGCTAACTGAAGTAAGGGGAAAATATGTATGTTGCGGTCGGGCAGTTTGCGGTAACGCCATTGTGGGAGGAAAATGCCCGTCAGTGCGTCTTATTGATGGCACAAGCGGCGCGTCAGGGTGCGGCGCTGTTGGTACTACCGGAAGCGCTGCTGGCGCGTGATGACCAGGATCCGGACCTCTCCGTGAAGTCAGCACAACCGCTGGACGGCGGTTTTCTGCAGACATTACTGGAGGAAAGCCAGCGCAACCGACTCACCACCGTATTGACTGTTCATATCCCGACGACGCAGGGCAGGGCGGCGAATACGCTGGTAGTTATACGCGAAGGGAAAATCATCGGGACATACGCCAAGCTCCATCTTTATGACGCCTTTACTATTCGGGAGTCGCGGTTGGTCGATCCTGGAGGCCAGCTCCCGCCGTTGATAGACGTCGAAGGCATTACATTGGGGCTGATGACTTGCTACGATTTGCGCTTTCCCGAGATGGCGCTGAATCTGGCACTGGCAGGCGCTGAAGTGTTAGTTCTGCCCGCTGCGTGGGTTAAGGGACCGCTCAAAGAGCATCATTGGGCGACCTTATTGGCTGCGCGCGCATTGGACACCACCTGCTATGTGGTGGCTGCGGGAGAGTGCGGAAACAAGAATATCGGGCAGAGCCGGATTATTGATCCCCTCGGCGTGACTATTGCGGCGGCGGCTGAGGCCCCTGCGCTATTGATGGCAGAAATCGACCGCGAGCGCATAGTGCAGGCGCGGCGGCAATTACCAGTGCTGATGAACCGACGGTTTGCGCCACCGCAATTATTGTGATGTTTTTTTCATCAGAGCTTGATTCACCTTGTTACAGATTGCTATTGTGTGCGCGCGTCGAATGTCCGTTAATAACATCAGGTTTTCTGGCGCTGTATGCAGCCTGTTTCAAGTGAAGAAGGTATCTATGGGTGAGATTAGTATTACTAAACTGCTGGTGGTTGCGGCGCTGGTCGTCCTGCTGTTTGGTACCAAGAAGTTACGTACTCTGGGCGGAGACCTGGGTACGGCCATCAAAGGCTTCAAAAAAGCGATGAATGACGACGATTCCTCTGCGAAGAAAACCGCAGATGATGAAGTCCCGGCTGAGAAGCTGTCGCACAAAGAATAATGGCTACATCCTTCCAGAACTCTGGAAAGAAAAAAACCGGCGTAATAGCCGGTTTTTTTATGCCTGAAGTGTAATAAATTATTACTTCACTTCTTCGCCTTTCGCCTGCATGTCGGCATGATAGGAAGAGCGAACGAATGGGCCACAGGCAGCGTGGGTAAAGCCCATCGCCATTGCTTCGGCTTTCATCTCGTCAAACTCATCCGGGCTCACGTAGCGCTGAACCGGCAGGTGATGGCGGCTAGGTTGCAGATACTGGCCCAGGGTCAGCATCGTGACACCATGACGGCGCAAATCGCGCATCACTTCGATGATTTCCGCATTGGTTTCACCCAGACCGACCATCAAACCTGATTTGGTCGGAATGTGTGGATGCGCTTCTTTAAAGCGTTCCAGCAGTTTTAGCGACCAGTTGAAATCTGCGCCAGGGCGAACCTGACGGTACACGCGAGGAACGTTTTCCAGGTTGTGGTTAAACACGTCCGGTGGCGTGGCGGTAAGAATGTCCAGTGCGCGATCCATACGACCACGGAAATCAGGCACCAGCGTTTCAATCTTGATGGTCGGGCTTTTCTCGCGGATGGCGCTAATGCAATCAGCAAAGTGCTGAGCACCGCCGTCGCGGAGATCGTCACGGTCAACGGAGGTAATCACCACATAACGCAATGCCATGTCAGCAATGGTCTGAGCCAGTTTCTGCGGTTCATTGGCGTCCGGTGTGACTGGGCGACCGTGTGCCACATCGCAGAACGGGCAGCGACGGGTGCAAATGGCCCCGAGGATCATGAAGGTTGCCGTACCGTGGTTGAAACATTCCGCAAGGTTAGGGCAAGACGCTTCTTCACAGACGGAGTGAAGGCCATTCTTACGCATCGCCGCTTTGATACCCTGAATGCGTGACGAGTCGGCCGGGAGTTTGATTTTCATCCATTCCGGTTTTCTTAACAGCGCTTCGCGCTCCGTAACCACGTTTTTAACCGGGATAAGGGCCATTTTATCGGCGTCGCGGTACTTAACACCGCGTTCCATCACAATGGGTTTACTCATAGCGTGCGTGTTCCAGTTGCGAAATTCGAGGGAAAGCGTTTCAATTCAAGGGAATGTTGTATTTATCAACTATTTTTGAACGAACGACAGGCAGTATATCATTGATAAGGGCGATAAAGCAGCCTGTGAGGTCGCCAAATTGTAAAATAGTTGTTGTTTTGTGCCCTTTGCCCCCTACGGGACGGGGGCTTGCGCTGGGGAGAGACGTCAAAACGCCTGACGGATAATATTGATCACGTTTTCAAGAACCGGGTCACGCAGGCTCAGTTTGTTGTAATGCAGTGATATCTCGATAGATTCCGCATTGAGGGGCGCATAGGGAATATGCTCCAGCGGCCAGCACTGATTTAGCAGGTTGTAAAGACGAGCAGGCATAACAGAGAGTAAGTCGCTGCTGCCAATCAGGGCGGCAATCGTGAACATATTGTAACTGCTAAAGCTGATTTGACGATCCGGGAACAGTTCATTAATCCGCTGGTGAAGCTGATTGAGATTCTGCCCGTCGTTCATGAACAGCGCGTATTCATATTCACGCAGATTTTCCGCCGTTGCCGTCTGGCTCAATGCCGGATGGTTTTTGCGACACACCAGCAGCAGTCCGTCGGCATAGAGCACATTCTGGGCCAACGCACGGGCACCGAAGGCATTGCTGTCGACGATCAGGTCAGTCTGGAATTGCGATAGCTGAGTTTCGGAATCGCTGACAGGAATATTGCGCAGCAGCAGCTGTGGGGCTTCGCGTTTGACTGCCTGGTAGATAGTAGGTAACACCATCGCACCGACGGACGGTGAAGTCCCGATAGTTATTGTGCGCTGTTTGTCGTAGCTACCGGTGAGATCCAGTGCGCCAAGAATAGACTCCAGACCCTGACTAATGTACTCATGCAGGTGCGTGGCATAGGCGGTTGGTGTGACGCCCTGGCCCTTACGAATAAACAGAGGGTCAGGAAATATCGCGCGTAATTTCTGAATAGACTGACTAATTGCTGAGGGTGTGAGATTAAGAATTTTCGCAGCATTTACGATACCCTTATGGACATATACTGCCTCAAAGATTGTCAATAAATTGAGGTCAATATTACGTAAAGTCCTAAAAACTTGCGGCTTGTCCTGACCGCCGGGCTCATTCAGTCGTTTAGCTGGTAAATTATTATAATCCACGCTGTCACTCCGTATTCATTCACAATATGAATGATAGTTGAATTTAATTATTGTGCTTATTGTTATTGGTAAAGATATTTATGGATGTAATTTGTTTAAGAAAATCAAGAATCTGTGTAATTTTCAATCAAATGAAGGCCAATTCGACAGGTGGTATTCACGCACTGAAATTAAAATAGGCAAATAAGTAAACCTGCTCAAGCGCTTCGAAAATATAGAAACAATGGATTATTGTAAAGCGTAAATGCGGTAAATACGCGATGGTCCATCAAATAAATGGACCATGATGTATTATATATTAAGCGGGAATATATTCGTGCGGTGGATTGTTTAGCAGCGCTAAAAGATGACTGACAAGCGAAGGGCGAATAATATCAGGTGTGGCTTTTTCTACCCACTGACGCATTTGGGTCATTTCCATTCCCGCATAACCGCAGGGATTGATGCGCAGGAAAGGCGAAAGATCCATATTGATATTAAGTGCCAGACCGTGGAATGAGCAGCCTTTGCGGATGCGTAGTCCTAGCGAACAAATCTTCATCTCTCCGACATACACCCCTGGCGCATCAGCGCGCGGATGCGCATCAATGCCGTATTCTGCCAGCGTATTGACCACGGTTTGTTCCAGTACGGTGACCAGTTCACGCACCCCGAGTTTTCGGCGTTTTAGATTCAGCAGCACATACATCACCTGCTGACCGGGCCCGTGGTAGGTCACCTGACCGCCTCGGTCGCTTTGAATCACGGGAATATCACCGGGAACCAGAACATGCTCAGCTTTACCCGCTTGCCCCTGAGTGAAGACAGGCAGGTGCTCGACCAGCCAAATTTCGTCAGGAGTGGTGTCATCGCGTGAGTCAGTGAAATCATGCATAGCCTGAGAGACAGGCTCGTAAGGTTGCAGCCCGAGATGGCGGACAAGAATTTTATCCTGATACAAAACGGCAACTCCGGGGGATGTAGCGACAAAAGGTGAGCGGAAGTATATCACAGAGGAAGAGCGGGTTACCCGGCAAAGCGGGTAACCACGAGGGGACTACAGCACCATACGGACGATTTCGATATTGCCGAGTTCTTCATACAGCGTCTCGACCTGCTCAATATGTGTAGCAGTGATGGTGATGGAAACCGAGTGGTAGTTGCCCTTGCTGCTTGGTTTTACCGTCGGAGAGTAGTCACCCGGCGCATGGCGCTGTACCACTTCAACCACCTGGTCAACCAGCTCCGGCAACGCCTGACCCATTACTTTGTAAGTAAACGGGGTAGGGAATTCAAGCAGTTCGTTAAGTTTGGTTTTCATGTCAGCTCCGGCATTACATCAAAAAATAATAACTCCCACGTGCAGGTGGGAGTTATCAGGATACTTAGTATATGGGGATCAAAATCACACTTTCAAGTGTTCAATTTTTAACCAAACCAATGATGGAACATCAATTTAATGTAATCAATGATTTTGCCGAAGAAATTACCTTCTGGAATTTCGTCCAGCACCACCAGCGGACGCTGATCGATGGTTTTACCGTCCAGCTGGAAGTTAATGGTGCCCACCACCTGGTTCTTCTGCAGCGGAGCGTGAAGTTCGCTGGTGTTCAGCACGTAGCTGGCTTTTAGGTCTTTCATGCGGCCACGAGGAATGGTCAGGTACAGATCTTTATCTACGCCGAGGGATGCGCGGTCGTTGTCGCCAAACCACACCGGCTCTGAGGCAAACTCTTTACCGGCTTTCAGTGGGTTCACGGTTTCGAAGAAACGGAAGCCCCAGGTCAGCAGTTTTTTACTTTCCGTCTCACGACCTTTAAAGGTACGACCGCCCATCACTGCGGAGATCAGACGCATCTGGCCTTCGGTTGCGGAGGCCACCAGGTTGTAGCCTGCTTTATCCGTATGGCCGGTTTTGATGCCGTCCACATTCAGGCTGTTATCCCACAGCAGACCGTTACGGTTGGTCTGGCGGATGCCGTTGAAGGTGAATTCTTTTTCTTTATAGATAGTGTATTCGTTCGGCACGTCGCGGATCAGCGCCTGGCCAATCAGCGCCATATCGCGCGCGGAGCTGTACTGACCGTCTGCATCCAGGCCGTGGACGGTCTGGAAGTGGCTATTCTTCAGGCCCAGCGCGGAAACGTAGCTGTTCATCAGGCCAACAAAGGCGTCCTGGCTACCGGCGGCGAAATCGGCCATTGCCACACAGGCATCGTTACCGGATTGCAGGTTGATACCGCGGATCAGCTGAGAAACAGGCACCTGCATGCCTGGTTTCAGGAACATCAGGGAAGAGCCCTTGAACACCGGGTTGCCGGTGGCCCAGGCATCGTTACCCACGGTGACCAGATCGGTTTCTTTAAATTTACCGGCTTTCATGGCCTGACCGATGACGTAGCTGGTCATCATTTTTGTCAGGCTCGCAGGATCACGGCGCGAGTCAGCGTTCTGTTCTGCCAGCACTTTGCCAGAGTTGTAATCGATCAGGATGTAGGATTCCGCATCAATCTGCGGGACGCCAGGGATCATGGTCTTGATATTCAGGTCATCAGCGTGAGCGGCTGAAAGAGCGGCTGCGCAAAGGGCCGTGGTCAGCGCCATGCGCTGCAGGAATCGAGCGGAGAGAGTGGTCTTCATGGTCAGAACTACGACATCCGTGATGGAATTAAAAAAAGTGCCTTACTATAGCAAATGCTATACAGGCAGGCATCCGACTTTCAGCGCGAGTTTGTGAACGCAAGTTACCTAAGCTGACAATTCGGATACCGCCGATTAATTACTTCGCAACAGCGATAAACGATTGTAATTGCGCTTCGCTTTGCAAACGTTGCTGCAACGATGCGGCCTGAGATTTGCTGGCAAACGGCCCCATCTGAATACGCCAGACGGCTCCGTTTTGCTCAACGCGGCCAGGGACACCAAATTTTTGGCTCAGCTGCTGCTGATACTGCTGCGCACGCGCTTGATCGCTCACTGCACCCACCTGAACCACAAAACTGCCGCTGGCAGAACCCGCCGCTGGCGGCGTTACGACAGCAGGAGCGGTTACGGGGGCTGGTTGAGTAACAGGCGTGGCTGCAACGGGGGCTGGCGTCGGTTCGCTACCTTCGAGAACGCCTGAAGCCAGCGGTGTTGCTGCACCCAGGAAACCACTGCTGTTCACCGGTGCGCCGGTGGCGTCGTCGCTTTTCAGGGTATCGTTGCTGATAGCGCGAACGTTATCCGCAGGTGTGGTGTCCTGTGGCATAGAGGAGGCGCTGCCCATCCCGCTGTTTAAATCCGGGCGAGCGGGAAGGGCGTAAGTCTGTTTTGCCACGGTCGTACACGCCGTACCTGGGCCAGACAGCGTACCGTCTTGTGCCACAATAATCGGGTCGATGCGTACTTTGGTGTTGTTTGAGGTATTCAGGCGATCGGCCGCAGCACGGGACAGCGAGATCACGCGGTCGTTGCCATATGGGCCACGGTCGTTGATACGCACCACAATCATACGGCCATTGGCCATGTTCGTGACGCGCACATAGCTTGGGATCGGCAACGTCGGATGCGCGGCAGTGATCTGTGCAGGGTCGAACGCTTCACCGGACGCGGTCAGGTTGCTGCCGGGTTCTGCATCATAAATAGCGGCAAAACCGGCCTGGCTGAAACGCGACGGGTCCTGAACGATTTTATAGCTCTTGCCGTCACGTTGATAATCCTGATTCGCCGTGGCGTTCAGCGGTTCATAAATCGGGTCCGCACCGCTGATTTCAACGACCGGACCGTTACATACCGCAGGCTGCGGCGGCGCGATAGTCGCCTGTTGCTGACCATCGTCACTTGAACAAGCTGCAAGTAAACTTGCTGCGATGCAGATTCCCAGCCACTGCTTACGCATGGCGATCCCCTTATTGTTATACGCTTTTGGACAACATTTTTCTGTGGGTGTGGATAGACATTACTATCCCAAACCCGGCCATCAACACGATCAGTGCCGAGCCTCCGTAGCTCACCAGCGGCAGCGGTACGCCCACCACAGGCAGAATCCCACTCACCATACCAATATTTACGAAGACATAAACGAATAAGATAAGCATCAATCCGCCCGCCATGACGCGACCAAAGGTGGTTTGCGCGCGCGCGGCGATCCACAGTCCGCGCATGATAAGCAGCAGGTAAAGTGACAGCAAAATCAAAATGCCGACCAGACCCAGCTCTTCAGCCAGAACCGCAAAGATAAAGTCCGTGTGACGTTCCGGCAGGAACTCCAGCTGCGACTGCGTCCCGTGCAGCCAGCCTTTGCCACGTAATCCACCCGAGCCAATGGCAATTTTAGACTGAATAATATGATAGCCTGCGCCCAGCGGATCGGTTTCCGGATCGAGCAACATCATGACGCGCTGACGTTGATAGTCATGCATCAGGAAGAACCACAGTATCGGTATAAAGGCTGCCACCAATACCACCGCAATGCCGATTAAGCGCCAGCTTAAACCTGACAGGAACAGCACGAACAGGCCGGACAATGCGACCAGTATGGACGTTCCCAGGTCAGGCTGCGCCGCCACCAGCAGAGTGGGCAGGAAGATCAGCACCAGCGCAATGGCGGTATTTTTCAGTGAGGGTGGACAAACGTCACGGTTGATAAAGCGTGCGACCATCAGTGGAACGGCGATTTTCGCGATTTCCGAGGGCTGAAAACGCACAATGCCGAGGTCCAGCCAGCGCTGTGCGCCTTTTGAAATCGCCCCAAATGCATCCACCGCAACCAGCAAAATGATACAGATGAAGTATAAGTAGGGTGCCCAGCCTTCATAGACGCGAGGCGGGATTTGCGCCATCACCACCATGATCACCAGACCCATCGCGATCTGACCAATCTTGCGTTCCATCATGCCGATATCCTGGCCGCTGGCGCTCCAGATAACGAGAGCACTGTAGGTCAGCAATGCCAGCAGGATCAGCAGCATGGCCGGGTCGATGTGGATTTTGTCCCACAGCGATTTCTGATTTGGATTATCCGTCATGTTTATTGGTCCTCCGCCGCAGCGGCGGCTGGGTTTTCAGCCGGAAGTTCGGTGTTGTTGTCGCCCAGCATAATGTGGTCGAGGATCTGGCGCATAATGGTACCCACCGCCGGGCCAGCGCCGCCATTTTCAAGAATAATCGCTACCGCAACCTGCGGTTTATCATAAGGCGCAAACGCGGTCATAAGTTTATGGTCACGCAGACGCTCGGCAATTTTGTGCGCGTTATAGGTTTCGTTCGCTTTCAAACCGAAGACCTGCGCGGTACCGGATTTCGCCGCGACTTTGTAAGGGGCTCCGGCAAAATATTTATGTGCAGTACCGTTAGGACGGTTGGCCACACCGTACATGCCGTCTTTGGCTATTTCCCAGAAGCCGGAATGAATATCGCCCACCGGCGCTTCATGTGGCTGTGACCACGGAACCTGCTTGCCATCTTCGACGGTACTCATCAGCAGATGCGGCACTTTCACCACGCCATCGTTAATGAGGATCATCATCGCTTTGTTCATCTGAATTGGCGTTGCGGTCCAGTAGCCCTGGCCGATACCGACCGGGATGGTGTCGCCCTGATACCACGGTTTTTTAAAGCGTTTTAGCTTCCACTCGCGCGTCGGCATGTTTCCTGAACGTTCTTCAGACAAGTCCACGCCAGTGTAATGGCCATAACCAAATTTGCTCATCCATTCCGACAGACGGTCGATCCCCATGTCATAGGCGACCTGGTAGAAGAAGGTATCCGCCGACTCTTCCAGAGATTTGGTGATATTCAGATGACCGTGACCCCATTTTTTCCAGTCGCGATAACGCTTATCTGAACCTGGCAACTGCCACCAGCCGGGGTCAAACAGGCTAGTATTGCGATTGATGACGCCAGCGCTCAGCGCGGAGACGGCGACATAAGGCTTGACGGTAGATGCTGGCGGGTAAACACCCTGGGTGGCACGGTTCACCAGCGGGGTGTTTGGATCGTTCAACAGACCGGAATAATCTTTGCTGGAGATCCCATCGACGAACAAGTTGGGATCGTAGCTTGGCATGGAGACCAGTGCCAGAATTCCGCCGCTGCGAGGGTCGGTGACGACTACCGCAGCGCGACTGCCTGCTAACAGCGTTTCGATATACTGCTGGAGCTTAAGATCCAGCGTCAAATAGACGTCGTGACCGGCTTGAGGCGGCACTTCTTTCAACTGGCGAATCACACGGCCACGGTTGTTAACTTCAACCTCTTCGTAGCCGGTTTGCCCATGTAGAACGTCTTCATAGAAGCGCTCAATGCCAAGTTTACCGATATCATGAGTCGCGGCGTAGTTCGCCAGCTTGCCGTCTTTATCGAGCCTGTCGACATCTTTATCGTTTATTTTGGAAACGTAGCCGATGACGTGCGTCAGCGCGGAGCCGTAAGGATAGAAACGACGCTTATAGCCTTTGACTTCAACGCCGGGGAAGCGGTACTGATTCACCGCAAAGCGGGCGACCTGAACTTCCGTTAAATTGGTTTTTACGGCGATAGAGGTAAAACGGTGTGAACGAGAACGTTCTTTTTTGAAGGCGGCGATATCATCATCAGTGAGATCCACCACGCCTTTCAGCGCATCCAGCGTGTCCTGCACATTATCGACTTTTTCCGGCATCATCTCGATTTGATAGATGGTGCGGTTTAACGCCAGCGGCGTGCCGTTACGATCGTAGATAATCCCACGGCTTGGCGCGATGGGCACCAGCTTGATTCGGTTTTCGTTGGAACGGGTTTGGTAGTCGGTAAAACGGACGATTTGCAGATTGTAGAGGTTGGCGACGAGCACGCCAGACAGCAGCAAAATCCCGGTAAAAGCGACCAGCGCCCGGCGCACAAACAGCGCGGACTCAGCCGAATAGTCGCGAAAAGAATTCTGTAGTTTCATCCGCTGCTTAATTTGCCCTGGTCAATCATTACTCACGGTGATAAGGGTGGTTGGTAGTAATGCTCCACGCGCGATAAAGACTTTCTGCCACCAGCACCCGAACAAGTGGGTGGGGCATCGTCAGCGCGGAGAGGGACCAACTTTGTTCTGCGGCCGCTTTGCAGGCGGGGGATAACCCTTCCGGACCGCCAATCAACAGGCTAACGTCGCGGCCATCCTGCTTCCAGCGTTCCAGTTCAAGCGCCAGCTGCGGCGTATCCCAGGGTTTTCCTGGGATATCGAGGGTTACAATGCGGTTTTTGCCAGCGGCCGCCAGCATTAACTCACCCTCTTTGTCGAGAATACGTTTGATATCCGCGTTCTTGCCGCGCTTTCCTGCTGGGATTTCCACCAGTTCGAACGGCATGTCTTTAGGAAAACGACGCAGATATTCAGTAAAACCCGTCTGTACCCAGTCCGGCATTTTTGTGCCGACGGCTACCAGTTGCAACTTCACGCATTAACCCCAGAGTTTTTCCAGCTCATACAGACGACGGCTCTCTTCCTGCATGACGTGGACAATCACATCGCCAAGGTCGACAACAACCCAGTCAGCAATGGCCTGGCCTTCTACGCCCAGTGGCATAAGACCTGCCATACGCGATTCCTGAACCACATGGTCAGCAATAGAGGCAACGTGACGCGTGGATGTGCCGGTGCAAATGATCATGCAGTCGGTGATACTGGATTTACCTTGAACGTCGATGGTGATGATGTCCTGACCTTTCAGGTCATCAATTTTGTCGATAACAAAATCCTGGAGTTCTTTACCCTGCAAGTTTTCCCCCTGGTGAGTGAAGTTGAGCAACGATTAAATGGATAGCCTGGCAGTATACCTTAACTGACGGCTGTGTCGGGACAAATGTCACCTGACGGACTTTTTAAGGCGGGTATCATCCCATCCCCGGCCTGACAATGCATCGCCATTTTTGTAAAACAATTTCTGTAAAGCTATGACTGGCAGGAACTCAGGCTGCGGAGGATATCAGCCTGAAAAGGGCTGTCAATGGCAGGGCGGTGAATTACGCGATTTTTCGCGTATCGCCTCATTCATCTGTGCTTTTCTGATACAACCCCTGCTGGCGGATGTAGTTGAGAACGGGCGCGGGCAGAAGGTCGTCGCAGGATAAATCTTGCTGTAGACGTTCACGAATGAGGGTTGCGGAGATATCAAACCACGGCGTCTCGGCCAGGTAAATTTTACCGGCGGGCAGGGTATGCAGGTCTTCCGCATCGTTTGTAAGATGGCTATCCAGCCAGACCTGATGCTGCTCTTCTTTCATGGTTAACGGATAACCCGGGCGGCGACAGACGATAAGATGGCTGTTTTGTAAAATGGTTTCGTATTGATGCCAGCTTGGGAAATTCAGCAGGGAATCCTGGCCGATAATAAATCCCAGCGGTTGTGTTGGGCCACGCTCAGCGCGCCACTCCTGTAATGTTTGCGAAGTATATGACGGCGTATCGCGGCGCAGTTCGCGCTCGTCCAACTGAAACAGCGGCTTATCCGCAATAGCCAGTTCCAGCATGTGCTTACGCTGTTCAGAGGTAGCTTCAGGCTGCGGGCGGTGCGGCGGGACGTTATTCGGCATGATAATCACGCGCTGCAGGCCGATCAGGTTCGCCAGTATTTCTACCGGCTTCAGATGGCCGTAATGGACCGGATCGAATGTACCGCCAAACAGCGCCTGTAAAGAGCTCATATCATCCATCAATAAAAACGTCTGCCAGTGCCTTGTGGCACAACAGCAGAGAAAGACTTTCCAGTTCGGCCCACACCGACTGACCGTAATCCTGCTTCAGCGTCAGCTCAGCACGCGTCAGCAGGTGTACCGCCTGGCGAAGTTGTTCAGCGCTAAGACGATTGATCGCTTCAGTGGTCATGGCTCGGCGGTTTTGCCAGACGCGGTGTTTATCGAACAGCGCGCGCAAAGGGGTGTTAGCTGACTGGCGTTTTAACGTATTGAGCAGCAGCAGTTCGCGCTGCAGTGTACGCAGCAAAATGACCGGCTCGCTGCCTTCGAGCCGCAATTGCTGCAGAATATGCAGCGCGCGTTTGCTCTTGGCTGCCAGCAGCGCATCGACCCAATGGAACGGGGTAAAGTGCGCCGCGTCGTTCACCGCCTGTTCGACACGCGGTAACGTCAGTTTGCCGTCTGGCCAGAGAAGCGACAGGCGATCCAATGCCTGCGCCAGCGCCAGCAGATTACCTTCGTAGCAATAGCACAGCAGCTGATTGGCCGCGTCGTCCAGCTGCAGATTTTTTTGTTTTGCGCGCACCGCGACCCACTTTGGCAGCTGTGCCTGTTCAGGCGTCTGGCACGTCACCTGCACGGAGTTCGCCGCGAGCTGGGTAAACCAGGCGGCGTTTTCCTGCGCTTTGGTGAGCTTATTCCCGCGCACAATCAGCAGTAAATCCGGATGCAGAAGACTCACCAGCGTGGCGAGCTGTTCGTTAATGGCCGCATTGGGACCATTTTCCGGCAGCTGAATCAGGATAGTCTGGCGCGAAGCAAACAGGCTCATCGCCTGGCACAGGGAAAAGATCGTCTGCCAGTCGGTGCTGTTGTCTATCTGGAAGGCGTGGTGTTCATCAAAGCCCTGAGTCGCGGCCACCTGGCGCACGGCGTCCTGGCTTTCCTGAAGCAAAAGCGGATCGTTTCCGAGAAGCAGATACGCCGCGCGCAGCCCTTCATTGAGCTGCGCGCGGAGTTGTTCAGGATACAACCGAACCATTAGTTACCCAGGGTTCCGGTCACTTGCGGCGTAGTATCCAGCGGAACAGAGTGTTCCGTGCTGGTCTCTTTCGATGCAACCTGAATGCTTGGCAATTTACGGATCAGCTGTTCTGCAGCCTTGTCGTACATTTCATTGATAATGATCTGCTGCTCGGCATCTTTCGCCAGCGCAGTTTGCGGGTTATCAAAGAATGAACGGTAGACTTTAGTGCTGATCGGATAAATGTCTTTACCCGGTATCAGGACAGCAGCGCTGACCGACATCACCATCTGGTATTCCGCCGTACGACCATCCTGGAAGATGGACGCCGTGTCTTTGCTCAGGGAAGAGGTCAGTACACGGAAGGACGGAACATCCTGACGCAAGGTGCCTTTTTCGATAAGCTCAACGCCATTCAGGCGCAGCTGGTTACGAATAGCGCGGCTCAATGGGCCGTTCGGATCTCCAGAATCGAAGATCATGGTTTTCATCTGAGCAGGCACTGCTGTTGTATTACGCAGGTGCCAGCCACAGCCAGCGGTGACAAGCACCGCCAGAGATAAGAGTAATGTTGCCAGAAGTCGCACGTTTCCTCCCGCGCTTAGCCAACGACCAGATTCAGCAGTTTACCGGGAACGTAGATCACTTTACGCACGGTAACGCCATCAAGATACTTCGCCACCAGATGTTCCTGGCCAGCTCGCTCACGAACCTGTTCTTCCGTAGCATCGACAGCCACGGTAACTTTGCCGCGCACTTTTCCGTTAACCTGCACCACCACCAGCATAGTGTTTTCAACCATCGCGGATTCATCCGCAACCGGCCACGGTGCATTATCGATATCGCCTTCGCCTTTCAGCTCCTGCCACAGGGTAAAGCTGGCATGAGGGGTGAACGGGTTCAGCATACGCACGATTGCCAGCAGCGCTTCACGCATTAAGGCACGATCCTGCTCGCCTTCCTGCGGCGCTCGCGCCAGCTTGTTCATCAGTTCCATAATAGCCGCAATTGCGGTATTGAAGGTCTGGCGACGACCAATATCATCGGTCACTTTGGCGATAGTTTTGTGAACATCGCGACGCAGTGCCTGCTGATCTTCGCTCAGCGCAGCCACGTTCAGTGCTGGCGCATCACCCTGAGAGGTATGCTCGTAGACCAGTTTCCAAACGCGTTTCAGGAAGCGGTTTGCGCCTTCTACGCCGGATTCCTGCCATTCCAGAGTCATATCCGCCGGAGACGCAAACATCATGAACAGACGCACGGTATCTGCGCCGTAGCGCTCTACCATGACCTGCGGGTCGATGCCGTTGTTTTTGGACTTCGACATTTTGCTCATGCCGGTATACACCAGCTCATGACCTGCCGCGTCTTTGGCTTTCACGATACGGCCTTTCTCGTCGCGTTCAACGATGGCGTCAACCGGAGACACCCAATTGCGCTCGCCGTTTTCGCCGAGATAGTAGAACGCATCAGCCAGAACCATCCCCTGACACAGCAGCTGTTTGGCTGGTTCATCAGAGTTCACCAGGCCCGCATCGCGCATCAGTTTGTGGAAGAAGCGGAAGTACAGCAGGTGCATGATCGCGTGTTCGATACCGCCGATATAGATATCCACTGGCAGCCAGTAGTTAGCGGCTTTGGAATCCAACATGCCTTCCTGATACTGCGGACAAGTGTAGCGCGCGTAATACCAGGACGATTCCATAAAGGTATCGAAGGTGTCGGTTTCACGCAGGGCAGGCTGGCCGTTAACGGTGGTTTTTGCCCACTCAGGATCGGCTTTGATTGGGCTGCTGATACCGTCCATCACTACGTCTTCAGGCAGGATCACCGGAAGCTGATCTTCAGGCGTTGGGATCACGGTGCCGTCTTCCAGGGTCACCATTGGAATTGGCGCGCCCCAGTAACGCTGACGAGAAACACCCCAGTCGCGCAGACGATAGTTCACTTTACGTACACCGACGCCCAGCGCTGCCAGTTTATCGGCGATGGCGTTGAAGCCTTCTTCGAAGCTCAGGCCGCTAAACTCACCGGAGTTGAACAGGGTGCCTTTTTCAGTCAGCGCCTGCTCGGACAAATCGGGTTCAGAACCGTCTGCTGCCAGGATAACCGGCTTGATGTTCAGACCGTATTTGGTCGCAAATTCGTAATCGCGCTGGTCGTGGCCCGGAACCGCCATCACTGCGCCGGTACCGTATTCCATCAGAACGAAGTTAGCTGCCCAGACAGGGATGGCTTCACCGGTCAGCGGGTGAATGGCGTTAAAGCCCGTCGCCACGCCGCGTTTTTCCATGGTTGCCATTTCGGCTTCGGCCATTTTGGTATTGCGGCATTCATCGATGAAGGCAGCCAGTTCTGGATTCGTTGCCGCAGCCTGTTGCGCCAGCGGATGACCCGCAGCCACGGCCAGGTAAGTAGAACCCATGAAGGTGTCTGGACGGGTGGTGTAAACGGTCAGTTTCTGATCGCTGTTCTGCACGTCGAAGGTGATTTCTACGCCTTCAGAACGGCCAATCCAGTTGCGCTGCATGGTTTTAACGGTATCTGGCCAGTGGTCCAGATTATCCAGGTCGCGCAGCAGTTCGTCAGCGTAAGCGGTGATTTTAATAAACCACTGTGGGATCTCTTTACGCTCAACTTTGGTATCGCAGCGCCAGCAGCAGCCGTCGATAACCTGTTCGTTCGCCAGAACGGTTTGATCGTTAGGGCACCAGTTCACAGAAGATGTTTTCTTGTACACCAGCCCTTTTTTGTACAGCTCGGTGAAGAATTTTTGCTCCCAGCGATAGTATTCCGGGGTGCAGGTCGCCAGCTCGCGGCTCCAGTCATAACCGAAGCCCAGCATTTTGAGCTGGTTTTTCATGTAGGCGATGTTGTCGTACGTCCACGGCGCAGGTGCGGTATTGTTTTTTACGGCCGCGCCTTCGGCTGGCAGACCAAACGCATCCCAGCCGATAGGCTGCAGAACGTTTTTACCGAGCATACGCTGATAGCGTGCGATCACATCACCGATGGTGTAGTTACGCACGTGGCCCATGTGTAGTCGACCAGAAGGATAGGGAAGCATCGACAGGCAGTAATACTTCTCTTTGCTCTCGTCTTCAGTGACTTCGAAGGTACGCTTCTCGTCCCAGTGTTGCTGGACTTTTGATTCTATCTCTTCCGGGCGGTATTGCTCTTGCATGGCAGCCAGTGGTCCTGTTCTCAATACAGCTACAAACGTAGCCAATGGATGTGGTATTTCAGATCCGCATAGCATAGCCCAAACGCCCGCGTCAAAACAGCCCTTATCTGTCTGCGCAGAAGGAGGCGTGAATTGGCGTTTTTAGCAGGGGTCACGAATGATCAGGTTTCATATTCCGATAATTGCCTGTGGGTTTCGTCCTCTTTAATGTACTGAAAAGGCAGCAGATGTATTTTTGCCTGGTGGAAAAACCACTCTGCATTGTTGCGCTCAAGGGTATCGCCCGGTTGAAAGCACACGCCTGACGCCTCGCGCACAATGGCATATTTGCCATTGCTGAAGACAACGCTGTGGATGCAGAAAGGGTGACATGTTTCTCCGAGCCGTCGGCTTTCGACGATATGCCCTTCAATAAACACCGCTTTTTTGGTTTTCATAAGCCCCTCTCTGCATACAGCAATAATGGATAGACCCTGTCAAGTATAGGTCTTTAATGCTGGGTAATTTCCACCTGATGATGATTCCCGTCATCCACGAGTGGAATCTGACCATCCGGGAGCTGTACGCCATCCATTGTGACCCGGTACAGCTCGCTGCCCCTTGAAATGGAGATCTGATACTGACTGCCGCCATGCTGATACGTCATGCTGATAGACGGCCAGTGGGCAGGTAGCTGTGCATGGACAGTGATGATGTCGCCGAAACGCTTAATGCCCAGTAACTCCTCGGTCAGCAGACGATACGCCCAGGCCGCCGAGCCGGTATACCAGCTCCAGCCACCGCGTCCGATATGCGGCGCGACGCTATACACATCGGCGCTCATAACGTACGGCTCGGTTTTATAGCGCTCAACGTCATCGGGAGTGAGGGCATGGTTGACGGGGTTGATCATCGACCACAGTTGCCACGCGCGTTCCGAATTGCCCATCCGCGCAAAGGCCATGACGGCCCAGATGGCACCGTGCGTGTACTGTCCGCCGTTTTCCCGCACGCCGGGCAGATAGCCCTGAATGTAGCCCGGGTTCGGCCCGTGACCGTCGAATGGCGGCGTCAGGAGTTTGATAAGCCCCGCGTCGTCATCTACCAGCAGTTTATCCAGCGACTGCATGGCACGCGCGCTGCGCTCAGGGCTGGCCGCACCAGAGAGAATCGACCAGCTTTGTGCAATGGCATCAATCCGACAGTCCTGCGAGGCTTTCGATCCCAGCGCTTCGCCGCCGTCAAAATAGCCGCGTCGATACCACTCTCCGTCCCAGGCGGAGGTTTCGAGGTTTTTCTGTAGACGGGAGGCTTCAGTGCGGCACAGTTCCGCAATCGTATCGTCCTGACGCAGTTCGGCGAGATCCGCAAAACGCTGCAAAATGTCGTACAGGAAAAAGCCCAGCCAGACGCTTTCGCCTTTTCCGTCGATGCCGACCCGGTTCATTCCGTCATTCCAGTCGCCCGCGCCCATCAGCGGCAACCCGTGCGAGCCGAACTGCAAACCATGCCGGATGGCTTTCACGCAGTGCTGCCACAGGGTTTCTTCGACGGCGCTGATGACCGGTGTATCGTAGACCGACTCTTCGCCAGGCTGGAGTAGGCGACCATCCAGATACGAAATACGCTGCTCAAGTACGCCGGTGTCGCCGGTGGTTTGCACGTAGTGACAGGTCGCCAGCGGCAGCCAGAGATAATCATCCGAGCAGCGGGTGCGCACGCCATTACCGTGAGGCGGGTGCCACCAGTGCTGCACATCGCCTTCGATAAACTGCCGTGAGGCACAGAGCAGAATTTGCTCGCGCAGGCGTTCCGGCGCAGGGTGGCTCAGCGCCAGTGTGTCCTGCAGCTGATCGCGAAAACCAAACGCGCCGCCAGACTGATAGTAGCCGCTGCGAGCCATCAAACGACAGGCCACCGTCTGATACAGCAGCCAGCCGTTGGTGAGTAAATTGACGGAGGTATCAGGCGTGTGGACGACGATTTTATCAAGTACGCTGTGCCAGTAACGGTGTACGCGACTGAGCTCCTCGCGGGCGGCATCTTCATTCAAGTATCGCGCGAGAAGCGTCTGTGCTTCGACCGCGTCTTCGCCAACGCCCAGCACAAAGATAAAGGTCTTCTGATCTCCATCGATCAGCGTGACGGCAGATTGCACCGCACCACAGGGGTCAAGACCTGCACCTGTTTTGTCCGACAACCAGCGCAGATGCATAGCCGCCGGGTTTTGCAGGGAACCGTTGCGACCGAGAAACTCGCGGCGGTCGCCCGTCAGGGAGCAGTGCGCACCCGTCACGGCGAAAAAGGCGGTGCGCCCGGCACCGTTGCTGCCGTAAAAGTTATTCGCCATCACGCCGCAGCCGTCCGCAACGCTGGCCGCATGGGTCACGATGTGCAGCGCCGATGAGGTGCGAGACTCGCCGAGCGTCCACTCCACATAGCCTGTCGCGGAAAGTTTTCGCGTCCTCCCGGAGTTATTGCTGATTGTCAGGATCGCCAGTTTGACCGGCGCCTCTTCGGCGACCAGCACCGTCAGTTCGCTGTCGATGCCGCTCTCTCGATGGGCAAACACGCTGTAGCCGAAGCCGTGGCGAGACAGATAATCCCCCTGACCGCGCACCGGTAAGGTGGTCGGTGACCAGCACGCGCCGCTCTCTTCGTCACGCAGATAAAACACTTCACCACCGCGATCGCTGACGGGGTCGTTTTCCCACGGCGTTAAGCGATATTCGTGGGCGTTTTCATACCAGCTGTAGGCTTGCCCGGCCTCGGACAACACGCTGCCGAAGCGGGCGTTAGCCAGCACGTTTGACCACGGAGCGGGTGTCGGTTCATTTTCCCGCAACACAATCTGGTACTCGCGACCGTCCTGCGAAAATCCGCCGTGGCCGTTGAAATGCAGGAGTTGATCGGTATTCGGCGTCCAGGGAATGTGCAGATTGATGCCCGGAACGCTGTGAGCAACGAAGGGTCTCGGAACCGTTTTTAACGCGTGCAGGCGCTGATCGAGCTGTTCGTTCAGCCCGCCCGCGCGGTCATCCAGACACAGATGCGCCACACTTTGCAGCAGCAGTTTGTCCTCGGCGGAGAGATGTTCGCCGTTACGGACAAAGATCCCTCCCGATTTATCCAACAGGCTGGCCTCAGACCCGGCATAAATCAGATCCATGATGTGATTTTGCAATGCTTGCTGATAGCCGCCGGGGCTGTCGTTGAGGATCACTAAATCCGCACCCAGCCCTTTGAGGCGCCAGTAGCGGTGCGCCTGAATTAAAGTGGTAATGGACAGAATACTCTCTTCGCTGCTGATGATGAGCAGCACGATCGGCAAGTCACCGGAAATCGCCCAGCCCCACAGGCCGGACTGACCGCGCCGGTTGCGGCTGATGGCCTGTCCGTCGGCCCGCAACTCCTGGCACGGATAAAGAATGGCCCCGGCGAGACGGTTAAACAGCGCGGCGTCATCTTCGTTGGCGTTAATCTGGCGCAACACCACCAGGCTGTGCGACCAGGCAAGTTCAAAGACGCGGTCGGCGATAGGGTGATCGCGATATTTTTCCAGCAGCGCCAGGCTGAGCTGGCGGTTTTCGCTCACGCCATACAGGATATCGACGGTGACCGGGAGGCCGGGTTGCAGGGTGATGGTCTGGCGGATCGCCAGCATCGGGTCCAGCACGGAGCCGGAGCTGTTACTGAGCGGCCCGCTTTGCCCGGCGGCCTGTGCATCCGCTGGCGTCCTGCCACGTCCAAGGAACTTCGCCCGGTCAGTTTCAAACGAGACGCCGCTTTGACTACTGCCATGCACCACCATCATGTGGAATAACCAGGGGCTCTTTTCGTCTGGCGCGCGCGGGCGGCGGTGGCACAAAATGGCGTTCTGCGCGGGGACTAGCTCCGTCTGGATAAACAGATTACTGAACGTCGGGTGCGCCAGATCGCTGGTGGCTGGGGCCAGCACGACCTCGGCGTAGGTGGTCAATTCAATGGTGCGCGGCTGACGCCCGCGATGCAGAAGGGTGACGCGCCGCAGTTCGATATCGTCTTCCGGCGACACCACCACCTGCGTTTTGACGTTCAGGGAGCCGAACGTGCGTTTAAATTCTGCGCCCGCATCGGTAAAGATCACTTCGTCGTTGCTGTCTGTTTCGCCGGCAGGTTGCCAGGTATTGCTCCAGATGTCGCCCGATTGCAGATCGCGGATGTAGCAGAAAGCGCCCCAGTTATCGCGGGTGGTATCGCTGCGCCAGCGGGTGAGGGCCAGGTCGTTCCAGCGGCTGTAACTCCCGCCGGTGTGGGTCATCATCAGATGGTAATGGCTGTTGGAAAGCAGCTGTACCTCTGGGATCAGGCTGTCGGCGGCGGTGAAAATACGCGGTTCGTAGCGGACAGGTTTAACGCGCCCTTCGTGAGACTCAAAGTGACGGCGCGGGCTGTAGAGATCGACCGCATCCGGCACGCGTTCCTGTAACAGCAGGCTCGCGGACTGGAAGGCGGTGCTGGCCATAAACCGGTCGGCCATTGGCGCATCGAGCAGGACGTGCGCCAGCGCCTGGAATGCCATCCCCTGATGGTGCGCCATCCACGACTGCACCACGGCGTAAAGCTGCCCGGTGGCGAGGCGTGACGGCGTATAGTCGAGCGCTTCATAGAAACCAAACTCGCCGCGCGCGCCGTTTTTCTCCAGACGGGCCAGATTGTCACAGGCTTTTTGTGGGGCAATCATCAGCGCCAGCAGCGTAGCGTAAGGAGCGACAACCATATCGTCCGCCAGGCCGCGACGCAGGCCAAGGCCCGGAACACCAAAGGCCTGATACTGATAATTCTGCTGAACATCAAACGCATGGTAGCCAGATTCCGACACCCCCCACGGCACGCCGCGCTCTTTGCCCCAGTGTATCTGGCGCGTTACGGCTGACTGGCTCATTTCATCGAGCAGGCTGCCGGGCCAGGTGGGCATCACCAGATTCGGCATCAGGTATTCAAACATCGAACCGCTCCAGGACATCAGGGCGGTGTCGCGATCGATGGTGGTAAACAGCCTTCCCAGCGCGTACCAGCTTTTCAGTGGCAGCTGGTTGGTGGCGATGGCGATAAAACTGGTCAGGCGAATTTCAGAGGGCAGCAGGTCGTAATGGCTTTTATCCAGCATATTGCTGTCACAGTTGTAGCCGATGCTCAGCAGGCTGGTCACTTCGCTGTACAGGAAGGTAAAATCCATCCGTGCGTGCTCATTCAGCCGCTGTTCCAGTTCGGTAATGATATCCAGGCGCATACGCGCCAGGGCAATCGCCGAGGCGGACGGCGTGCCTTCCCCGCTGTGTTTCGCAGTAGCCAGCCAGCTCAGGGACGGCAGCGTCTGCGAGTCCCAGGCGGGCGTGATCCAGCCAAGGAGATGCGACCACTCGTGGCACATCATCACCAGTTGGCGCTGTAAATGCTCGATCCAGCGCAGGGTGAGTGTGTCGTCCTGATGACAGAGCGTGGTCAGGTGATTGCTTTGGGTACGCATCTGTTTCAATTCGATAAACAGCTGCGCGGGCGACAACGAAACGGCGCTAAGACAGTGTTTACGCAACAGCCGCAAACCCGTGGGGGCGTTCTGCCCCCAGTGTTTCTCCAGAATCCCCAGCGTGTCGTTCAGCCCGGCCAGCACCTGGACGCTGTTTAATACCGGCTGATTGCGCATCGCCGACAGCCCTTCGCGCAGGGTCAGCAGATGGCCCGCCATATTGCCGCTGTCGACGCTCGAGACATAGCGCGGACTAAGCGGGGCGAGGGTCTGCGTGTCGTACCAGTTATACAAATGCCCGCGGAAATGCTCCATTTTGTCGAGCGTATCCAGGGTCAGCGTCACGCGCTGTAACACTTCGCCAGACGGAAGATAGCCAAAGTCCCAGGCGGTCAGATTCGCCATCAGCGACAGGCCAATGTTCGTAGGCGACGTTCGATGGGCAATCACCGGGTGCGGGATCTCCTGATAGTTATCCGGCGGCAGCCAGTTCTCTTTCGCGATGACAAAGGTTTCGAAAAAGGCCCAGATTTCACGGCTCGTCTGGCGCAGTAACTGCTTCTGCTCTTTGTTCGGTGAAAACACGCTGCGGGCGGGCGAGCGACTCATCCAGCTCAGCAGCAGCGGCGTCAGGCACCACAGCAAACTGACCGGCAGCGCGATGAACGAAAACAGCGGTGCGATATGCGCGGTCAGAACGGTGAGCGCCACGCCTGTGGCGACATTAATCCACATCGCCCGGTAAAAGCGGATGGGGGAGGTTTTTTCCCGATCGTTGTCGGGGCTGTAGCTGGCCCACTGGCTTAGGTTGCGTTGGCTGAATCCCAGACGCCAGAGCGTCACGGCAATCGCATACAGAGAATATCCTGCCTCATGAGGCAGGATGGCGAAATTCATCCCGACGCGGGAAAGGCGTTTCAGCGCCCCGGTGGCGACCAGCAGCAGATGCTGCACAACAGGGCGACGGGTCGGTTTGTTAAGCAGATCCCAGGCGACCGCCAGCCCGGTGGGCAGGAGCCACACCAGTACCAGCACACCCAGCCAGTAAAACGGATTCGGCACCCACAGCAGGGTGCAAAACAGCAGCGCTAACAGGGATGGAGCGACCAGGCTGCGGCGCAGGTTATCGAATAATTTCCAGTACGACAGAGCGGAGAGCGGGTTTTTATCGCGTGTGCCATCCGCTTTTCTGACGCGCGGTTTGAGCCAGTTCAGCAACTGCCAGTCGCCGCGGATCCAGCGGGTCCGGCGTGCAACATCGGAGAGATAGTTGTTCGGGTACTGCTCGTAGAGCAGCACTTCGCTCAGCAGCCCCGAGCGGGCGTAACATCCTTCCAGCAAATCATGGCTGAGGACCAGGTTTTCCGGGCAGGTGTTGTGCGTGGCCTGCATAAAAATATCGACATCGTAAATGCCTTTCCCGACAAACGATCCTTCGTTGAACAGATCCTGATAAATATCAGACGACATCATCGAATAGGGATTATTCCCGGCGATGCTGCTGCACATGGCGGCATAGCGCCCCTGGCCGTTGCGCGGCATCTCTTCGGCGAGGCCCGGCTGCAGAATGCCGTAGCCTTTCACCACGCGCTGGCGGGCGGCGTCATATTCCGGTTTGTTCAGTGGGTGCGCCATGGTGGCGACCAGCTTATGCGCCGTGTCGCGTGGTAGAAGGGTGTCGCTGTCGAGAGTGACGACGTACTTGATTTGCTCCGGCAACAGGTGCGCAGGCAGGTCGGCGACGCTGGAAAATTGTTTGTCCGGCTGGCGTAACCAGCTGTTGAGCAGCGCCAGTTTCCCGCGTTTGCGTTCATAACCCATCCACACGCCCTGCGGCGGGTTCCATTCGGGGGCGCGGTGGAGCAAATAAAAACGCGGGCGGCTGGCCGGATAGCGCCGGTTGAGATCCTGCGTCAGCGACATGGCCTGGTCGAGCAGGGCCGTGTTTTGCGAAGAGGATTCATTCGCCGAATCGGTAAAGTCCGTCAACAGAGCGAAGCACAGATGCTCGCTCTGATTGCCCAGCCAGCACACTTCCAGACTGGCGATCAGCTTGCTGATCCCGTCGGGGCTGGTAAGCAGGCAGGGGATCACCACCATGGTGGCGGAATCAGCCGGAATACCGCTGGAATAATCCATACGCGGCAGCGGGCGTGGGGTGCGAAAACGGGTGGTCGCCTCGCTGAGCAGATCGCTGGCGAGCTGACTGAGCACAATAATCAACGGGATTGCGAGGAGGATCAGCAGCCAGCCCAGGCCTTGCTGCGCGGTGTGGTGCAGGATTTCAGCGGTAGCTGCGGTGGTCAACAGGCTCAGGCTACCGAGCCAGGACATCAACGGGATCTGGTTGAAACTGTGCCGCAGGCGGATGAGCCGTGAGGCATCGGCGGATAGCAGGATTTCCAGCTGCTGACGCCCTTCGCCCATCAGGTAATAGCCAATATGGGCGCCCGGCGTGTCGGGGGCGTTTTCACCGGCCAGCGCCAGCACGCGACGGGCCACTTCCGGCTCGCTGAAATGGCTGTCTCGTGCCAGAAGCTCAATCACATGGCGATAGTGATCGCGCGTATCGAAGTGCATCAGTGGATAAATCCCGGCCGGATCCTGGCGCAGCGTCTGTTCAACCACACTCATGGCCTCGGCAAATTCTGCCCAGTTGGTTTCACTCAGCAAGCGCAGGCCCGCGATGCTGTTGCTTACGGAAAGCTGGCTGGCGGCTAACTGTTGATTGAATCGGTGAATGAGGGTATCCGTGGTCACGCCCTGTTCAGTCAGGCGCTGTTCGATCCAGGTCAGGGGCAGCGCCAGCATATTGCCGCGTCCCTGCAGACGACGCACCAGTTCCGCCACAAAGGCGCTGCTTAACGGTGGGCGCGAGCGTGCCATATCGGCGATCACCATGATCAGCTCGGCGGGCGTGTTCTCTGCGCACTCGAAAATGCGTGTGACCCAACTGTCCGCCAGATTGCGTTCCTGCTGGGCTTTGACCACGTCGATACTGACCCGACGCAGGTTTTCGATTAGCGCCAGACGCATCATGCCCGGCAACGCCCAGACTTCGCCCAGCGTCAGCGGCGTTTCCTGCTGATAAGCCGTGATGTAGCTGGTCAGATTCGCGGCGTCCCAGCGCCCGTCACCGTGGGCGATGGCTTCGGCGGCGATATCATAGATGCGCGGACAATCATGCGGCGAAGCCAGCGCCGGAAGCCCTTTGCCGAAATTCTTCGGCAGGTGCTGGCGCACGATGCGGATCTGTTCCTCGATCAGGTAGTAGTTATCCAGCAGCCATTCTCCGGCGGGCATGATGCTCGCTTTTTTTCCGGCATTGAGGACGTAGCAGTTTTGTGTAATCACCGTCTCATTGTCATCGAGGCGTTTGAGCAGGTAATAGGGCAGCTTATTCGGGGATAACTTGTGCGAGCGGGCCAGTTTTTGTCCGTATCGTGCCATCTGGGCCGTCGAAAATAGCTCAGCTTTAAAACTGTTTTCTGCTGCAGGTTCGTGGCCCAAAAGGGCAGGAGCCAGCGCAGGGGGCAACGAACGGGAGCCACTCCGCCACTTCTTAAGGTTCATTTTCATAGCGATGCTCTGGTGCGACGTGAACGCGCAGGAGCAGTTGCGAAATCAGATCAGAAACGTTCTCTCAGGATGGGTGTGGGGCATCAGGGATTTAACAGCTGCTGGAATCTTACTTAAGTATAGAACACCGATTTTGCGCCAGAACGCGCGTGGGGATCAGCGCGGCGCAACAAACAGCGCTTTACAGCCTGGGCACAGCATCGCCTGTTTCAGACGGATTTTAGATGTTGGGTGTGAGGACTTGAGCCCACAGTGCGGGCAGGTGACGGTGGTGGTCGATGCTCCACCGATGAGCTTCATTGCGTAATCGAGAAGAGACATGATGATTAACCTTTCAATGAATGAGCTTCATCTTAGCACGAAGTGTTCAAATACTATGCAAGGTATCGCATTTCCCCTTTGCAGGAATTTACCCGCTGTGTGGCTGACCTGACAAAGCGGTTGCCAAATAAGGTCTATTATTAGAGACAGTTACTTACCTGGGAGGCGAAAGGATGAACAAGGTTGCTCAATTTTACCGCGAACTGGTTGCCACACTCACGGAACGCCTGCGTAACGGCGAACGTGATATCGATGCTCTTGTCGAACAGGCACGGGCGCGCGTCGTGCAAACGGGTGAGTTAACGCGGACTGAAGTAGAAGAGGTGACGCGAGCTGTGCGCCGCGATCTGGAAGAGTTTGCGCGGAGCTACGAAGAGAGCCAGGACGAGGTCACCGACAGTGTATTTATGCGGGTGATTAAAGAGAGTCTGTGGCAGGAGCTGGCGGATATTACGGATAAAACCCAGCTGGAGTGGCGCGAAGTTTTCCAGGATTTGAATCATCACGGCGTGTATCACAGCGGCGAGGTGGTAGGGCTGGGGAATCTGGTGTGCGAAAACTGTCATTTCCACCTGGCGGTGTATACGCCTGACGTCCTGCCGCGCTGCCCAAAATGCGGGCACGACCAGTTCCAGAGAAGGCCGTTTGAGCCGTGATTTTCCACCCTCACCCTAACCCTCTCCCTGAGTGAGAGGGGATCAGATCGGCGTGGTTTTCGCCCTCTCCCTGAGGTCTGTACGGTCCGGGGACATGGTAGACAGGTGTTCGGGGACATAGTGAACACTATTTAACATCCTTTACCCATGGTGATCGACTTTTTCTTCAGGTCGATCACCCCCACTTTCGTGCTGTACCACCACACCTCATAACAGCCATCTTCAGCCCCTTCCTTCAGTCCCACATATTCACCCCTGAACGCTTTTCCTGCCTTCAGCGTTACCCCTCTCAGGCTCAGCTTTCCGCTGATATCCACTTTCCTGACCATCACGCCCTCGTCGTATTCCGGGGGTTCAGCGTGACTGTTGTACTGCCGCGCTGATGGCTGATACCGCGAAGCGGGCACTGCCATATCCAGCGAGGTGTGCGGCCGTTCAAGGTTATAGACGTTGCGCCAGTGGTCAAAGGCACGCTGCAG